>JBIKVN010000082.1:0-12214 GCA_044356865.1 Phycisphaerales bacterium
TGCAGATGATCCCGCACGTGACCGGGGCGGTGAAGCTCAAGCTGCGCGAGCTCGCGATGACCGGCGGGCCCGGCGGGCGGCCGGCCGATGTGGTCTTCGTCGAGGTGGGCGGCACCGCCGGCGACTATGAGAACGGCTTCTACATCGAGGCCCTGCGCGAGCTTGCCTTCGAGGAGGGCGAGGACTCGACCTGCTTCGTGGCCCTGACCTATATCCTCGAGCCGTCGATCCTCGGCGAGCAGAAGAGCAAGGCCGCCCAACTCGGCATCAAGCGGCTCATGGAGGCGGGCGTGCAGCCGCAGGTCGTCGCGTGCCGGGCGAAGAATCCGGTCGGCGAGAAGGTCCGCGAGAAGATCGGGATGTTCTCGAACGTGCCCATGCGGCGGATCTTCTCGATGCACGACCGCGAGTCGATCTACGTCATCCCCGAGGCGATGCGGGCCCAGGGCCTCGACCGCGAGATCCTCTCGATCCTCGACCTCCACGACCGCGTCGACCCCGCCGCCGAGGACCGCAACCGGCAGCGTTGGCTCTCCTTCTCGTCGCGACTGTCCGGTCCGCGGGAACGCTCGATCGACCTCGGGATCGCCGGCAAGTACGCCTCGCTGCGGGACGCCTACGCCTCGATCGAGAAGGCCGTCGAGCATTGTTCGATCGCCCTCGGCTGCGAGATCCGCACCCACTGGCTCGACACCACCGAGATCTCGACCCGCGAGCAGGCCCGCAAGGCCCTCTCGCCGATGCATGCGGTGATCGTGCCCGGAGGCTTCGGCAGCCGCGGGGTCGAGGGGAAGATCCTCGCGGCGGGGACCTGCCGGGCCGAGGGCATCCCCTACCTCGGGATCTGCCTCGGTTTCCAGATCGCGGTGCTCGAGTACGCCCGCGAGGTGCTCGGACTCGCGACGGCCAACTCGACCGAGTTCGATCCCCGGTCCGCCCATCCGGTCATCTCCGAGCTTCCCGACCAGAAGCGGCTCGAGGGCATCATGGGCGGCACGATGCGGCTCGGCGGCCAGGAGGTGACGCTCGAGAAGGGATCGCTCGCGAGCTTCCTGTACGGCGGGAAGACCGCCATCCGCGAACGGTTCCGCCACCGCTACGAGGTCGATCCGCAGTTCATCGAGGCCCTGACCGCGGCCGGGCTCCACTTCAGCGGGCGGCACCCGAAGTTCCCGATCATGCAGGTCCTCGAGCTGCCCACGGAGGTCCACCCCTACTTCGTCGGGGCCCAGTACCACCCCGAGCTGACCAGCCGGCCGCTCTCGCCGCAGCCGCTGTTCATGGGACTGGTGGCGGCGGGTCTGGCCCGGGTCGACCCGTCGTTCGCGGGGACACCGGCGGGGCAGCGATGGATCCCGCGACGCGAGAGCGGGACGGGGCCGTCCGCGGGGAATGCCGATGGGCGGACTCGAACCGCCGACCTCCGGGTTATGAATCCAGCGCTCTAAACCAGCTGAGCTACATCGGCGGAGGGGAAGCAGGATAGCCGAAGACCGGGCCCCCGCAAGAACCGCCTACAGCTCCACCTACAGCTCCACCTACAGTACTGCCGAGAGCAGCGCCGCCGCGTTGTCGGCGAGCCGGGCGGGCAGCGGCCGCTTCCGCCACGCCGCCGGGTCGATCGGCGTCGAGCGGCCGAGATACTGCTCCTGCAGCGACCGGACCTGCCGCGTCGCGTCGCCGTCGTACAGCAGCAGGCTGACCTCCTCGTTCAGCTCGAAACTGCGGCGATCGAGGTTCGCGCTCGAGACGAACGCCACCCGGGTGTCGACGGTGATGGTCTTCGCGTGGAGAAGGCCCCCGTGAAACTCGGAGATCTGGACGCCGGACTCGAGCAGCGTCGCGTAGAACGCCCGCGCCGCGTGGGCCACGAGCACGCTGTCGTTGCGGGCCGGCACCACCAGCCGTACCCGCACGCCGCGCCGGGCCGCCACGTTCAGGGCCGAGACAGTCGGCGAGTCGGGCACGAAGTAGGGCGTGGTGAGCACGATCTCCTCGCGGGCGAGACCGAGGAGGGTGACCACGAGATCGTTCGCCGAGCTGTCCGGCTTCAACGGTCCGGTGGGGATCACCTGCGCGATCGTAGCGGCGGAACTCGGCCCGTAGAGCCGGATCGCGTCGAGCCGCGACTCGCCCGTCTCGAGGAACCAATCCTCGACGAAGACCCGCTGCAACTCCGAGACCACCGGCCCCTGCATGCGGACGGTCGCATCGATCCACGGGGCGAACTTCGGCTTGATGCGGAAGCTCTTGTCGGCGAGATTGTGGCTGCCCACATAGCCGATCTCGCCGTCGATCACCGCGATCTTGCGGTGGTTCCGCAGGTCGATCCGGTTGAACAGCGAGCGGATCGGGCCGCTCGGCAGCGCCTCGACCACCGCGACGCCGGCCTCGCGCAGCCGCGTGCAGGTGTCGCCGCGCAGGAAGGGCCGCGACCCGAGGGCATCGACGAGGAACCGCACCTCGACGCCGCGACCGGCGGCCCGGATCATCGCCTCCATCACCGGCAGGCCGCCCTGGTCGTCGAGCACGATGTAGGTGAGGAAGTGCACCGTCGACCGGGCCGCATCGATGTCGGCGATCATGGAGGCGAAGAGGTCGGCGCTCTCGTCGAAGAGGCGGAAGCCGTTCCCGCCGACCGGCGGCATCCCGCCGATCGACTCGCCGAGCCGGCTGAGCCCGCGATCGCCCTCCTCGAGCCCGGCGGTCATGGCGGCGACATCCTCGCGGCGCACCGGATAGCGATTCACGATGAGCCAATGGATCTCGCCGGTCATCTCCTGCATGCGGCGCCGCCGCGACTCGCTGAGCCAAGGCCGGCCGATGAACCAGTAGAGCGCGGGCCCGACCCAGGGGATCAGCGCCGCCACCAGCAGCCAGGTGAGGGCGGGCGTCGGACGGAAGCGGTCGGTCGTCAGGACCGCGAGCATCGTGCCGGCGACGAGCGCCGCGTGGCTTGCCACGAGGACCACCGGCCACAACCCTTCCCAGACGGTCATGGGCGAAGGGTACTCGCTCCCCCGGCCGCGACGCCGGGGCGGCTATCCTGCCCGGCCACGCGATCCGCCCTCTTAGCTCAGCTGGATAGAGCGGCGCTTTCCTAAAGCGCAGGTCGCAGGTTCAAATCCTGCAGGGGGCGTTTCCCGGCATGCCGTCCGCCGTGACCCACGAACTGCCGCTTCCCGTTCCCGAGCCCCTTCGCCGTCGCCTTTCGGCCGGCGAGCGGCTCCTGCTGGCCGCAGCGCTGGTCCTGCCGTGGCTGCTCGCCGGAGCGATGCCGCTCATCCCGCCCGACGAGGGGCGGTACGCCTCGGTCTCGCTGCGGATGGTCGAGAGCGGCCGCTGGCTCGTCCCCGAGTTCGAAGGGCGGGCCCACCTGACCAAGCCGCCGCTGACCTACTGGCTGCAAGCGCTCTCGATCGAAGCCCTCGGGGCGAACGAATGGGCGGTGCGGCTGCCGAGCGTCCTCGCGACCAGCCTCGCGGTGCTCGTGACCTTCGGGCTCGGCCGACGGATGTTCGGCACGCGGCCCGCCCTCGCGGCGGCGGCGATGATGCCCCTGATGCCGCTGGTCGCGGTGATCGGTCGCATCGCCAACGCCGACGCCCTGTTCGCCCTCGCGTGGCTTGCGGCGCTGGGCTTCGGCTGGCGGGCGATCGAGGGCGGGCGTCGTCGCCATGGGATCGCGTTCTGGGTCGCGATCGCGGCCGGCACGCTGGTGAAGAGCGTCGCGGCGTTCGGCCCGCTCGTGATCCTCGTGGCTTGGGCGATCGCGGGCGGCAGAGCCGGCGAACTTCGGCGGCTTCGTCCGTTGCCCTGGGCACTCCTCGCCGGCGTGCCGCTGGCCGCCTGGATCGGGCTCGTCCATCGGGTCGAACCCGGGGTCGTCGAGGTCGCCTGGCAGCAGACCGTCGGCCGGGCGGTCGGCGCCGAGGGGATCTGGCCGAAGCCCTGGTGGTTCTACCTTCCGGTCTACCTCGTCGGGCTCTTCCCGGCGAGCGCGATGCTGACGCTGCCGTGGTTCAACCAGTCGTGGTCGGCGTCGCTCCGGACCTTCCGCGGCGGCGACGCCCGGGCCCTATGCCTCATGGCGACGGCGGTTCCGCTGGTCGGTTTCAGCCTCGCGAGCGGCAAGCTTCCGACCTATCTCCTGCCGCTCGCCGCACCGTCGGCGCTGCTGGCCGGAGTGACGCTCGAGCGCTGGATGCGCGGCCAGTTCGATGTCGCGATTCCGGGCTTTCGTCCGCCCGATGTGCGGATCACCCTGGCCGTGGTGGCGGGCGTGGTGGGGCTCGGGGGCATGATCGCGGCGATCGCCGTGCACTCGCATGCCCCGACGCTGTGGATCGACGCGATCCCCGTGCTCGTGACGCCGACGATCATCGTGGTGGTGGCCATCGCCTGGTCGCGGGGAGCCCGCCGCGACCACTCGCTGCTCGGGCTCTGGATCGCCGGGGTCGCGTCGCTCGCGATGGCGACCGCCCTGCTCGTCCGCCACGCCGGCCCGATGACCTCGCGGGACATGCTGGCCGAACTGCGGGATCGCCTCGGCGAGGAGCGTCCGACCATCGTCCTCATGGGAGTGAGCGAGCCCTGCATTCCGTTCTACAACCACGGCCTTCCGACCGTCCGGGTGAACTCGCTCGCCGAGATGGTGGCCGAAGGCGTTCCGCCCGGCGCGATCATTTTCGCGCCGGACGAGCCGGTCGAGGAGCACGCCCTGGCGTGGACGGCCGTCGCGAGCCGCGAGCCCGAGCTGGCCGGAAACGCCCAGCCGCTCGGCCGCTGGGTCCGTTGGTTCGCCAAGCCCACGAGGATCTTGCTTTGGACGCCGCCCGCGACGCCGATCCGCGCCCGCGACGCCGATCCACAAGGAACGGCCGCGCCATGACCGGACCGGACCGGACCGGACCGGATCGGGCCGGGGCTCAGTCGATCTCGTCGGGGCCGACGGGCTTCTGGAAGCCCACTCCCGCGCGACGGTCGGCCGCGGCTTGCGAGATCATGAGGAGGCACCAGACGGTGCAGATTCCGAGCCAGAGGGCGTTCGCGAGAAGAACGGTGGAGACGGGGCCCATGGGGCCGAGTATATCGGCGTGACCCCCCTCTTCCACATCAGCCTCCTGCATCCGGAGATCCCCAACAACACCGGGAACATCGGGCGGACCGCGGCGGCCCTCGGCTGCCGGCTGCACGTGATCCGGCCGATCGGTTTCGACATGGACGAGAAGGCCCGGCGGCGGGCGGGGCTCGACTACTGGCACCTCGTCGACTGCCGGGAACACGCCGACTGGACAAGCTACCTCGCGGCCGAACGGCCGGCGCGGCTCTGGATGTTCTCGGCCCGGGGCGGGCGTCCCCACTTCGACGCCGACTTCCGCGCGGGCGACACGCTGCTCTTCGGCAAGGAATCGTCCGGCATCGATCCGGCGACCGCCGCATGGGCGGAGGCGACCTACGGCGCCGATTGCCGACTCGCCATCCCGATGCGGGCGGTCGAGGGAATGCGCAGCCTCAACCTGGCGACCGCGGTCGCGATCGCGGCCTACGAAGGTTTCCGGCAGGTGCGGGCCCGGGACGAGATGCCCTCCGGTCACTGGGCGGTGTAGCCGCCGTCGACGGTGAGGCACTGGCCGGTGATGAACGAGGCGCCGGGTGAGCAGAGGAACGCGATCGCCGCCGCGACCTCTTCCGGCGTGCCGATCCGCCCGAGCGGATGGCGGGCGATCAGGTCAGCCTTGAGGGCCGGGTCGTGGTGCGAGAAGCGCTCGATCATCGCGGTCTGGATCGCCCCCGGACAGACCGCGTTCACGCGAATGCCCTCGTGGGCGAGCTCGAGGGCGGCCGTTCGCGTGAGTCCGATCACCGCGTGCTTGGCGGCGACATAGGTCGCGGCTCCCGGGAAACCGATGAGGCCGGCGATCGACGAGAGGTTCACGATCGCGCCACCCCCCGAGCCGCGGAGGGCCGGGATCTCGTGCTTCATCCCGAGCAGCACGCCGCGGACGTCGATCGCGAGCACGCGATCGCACTCTTCGCTCGTGACCTCGGCGATGGGCCGGCCGGAATGCTCGATCGCGGCGTTGTTGACCGCGGCATCGAGGCGACCGAAGGCCGAGAGCGTGGCGGCCACTGCGTTGGCGAGGTCGGCCTCGAGGGCGACGTCGGTGTGGACGAAGAGGCCGCGGCCGCCGGCGGACTCGACGCGGCGGACGGTCTCGGAGCCTTCCTTCTCGAGCACATCGGCGACGGTGACGGCGCAGCCCTCGCGGGCGAAGGCGATCGCGGCGGCGCGGCCGATGCCGGCGCTCGCTCCGGTGACGAGGATCACGCGCTGGGTGGGGCTGGGCATGGGTCGCGATGATCGGACGAGGACCGCGGGCCGGCTGCGCGGACGCTTCCTCGATCGGGCGGTGATCGGACCGGCGACCCCGATGTCGATGGGGTGTTCACGGCAAGAGTGCGGCGAAACTCGCCCTCCACTTGGACATCGGCCTCGTACGGATCATGGTCGGTGGGCCGCACGGTTCCGTGCGGAACCGTCACCTCTTCCGGGGATCTTTCCATGAACCGTTTCCTTTCCGGGGCGGCGGGCGCGATCGTCGCCGCCGCGTGGATGAACGTCACACACGCCGGGCTCGAGCCGCTCACGCTCTCCCGCATCCTCGAGCTCGAGGTCTCGATCACCGCGAGCCACGCGCGGACCTTCGCCTGGGCCGGCGACTGGCGGGACGCCGAGCGATCGCTCGTCGACGACTCGAAGGACCCGATCGGGCGGGCCCCGGGCGGGTTCGTCCAGGCATTCGGCGCCCCCGACGGCGACCTCGTGCGGTTCGGCTGGGTCAGCCCGGTCGCCGGGAAGTTCGCCCGCGGCCAGGGGACGCTCATCCTGAGGCTGCTCGCGGCGGCGCGGATCGAGGAGGTCCTCGCCGACTCCGCCATCGTCTCGTTCACCGCGGGCGGCCGGACGATCGCCGCCGGGACGCTTCTCGACCGCGGCATCCACCGGATCTCCTGGTCGCTCGACGGGATCGCACCGAGCGAGGCCTACGGGGGTGGCCTCCGCCTCGTCGCCGCGAGCTCCACGGTCCCCCTGCCCGCCGCCCTGCCCGCGGCCGCCCTGCTGCTCGGCGGCAGCCTCCGCCGCCGCCGTCGGGCGGCCTGAGCCCCGCTATACTCGTCGCCTTGTCGCGGGCATAGCTCAGTTGGTAGAGCGTCAGCTTCCCAAGCTGAATGTCGAGGGTTCGAATCCCTTTGCCCGCTTTCGATCGTCGGCTCGGCACCCTTCGTCGAGCCCCTCGCAGACGGGGCGGCGGCCTGCTATGATCCTTGCCCTTCCGACGCGACCGTAGCTCAATTGGATAGAGCACGAGCCTACGAAGCTCGGGGTTGCAGGTTCGACTCCTGCCGGTCGCGCTTCCCGTCCCTACGATGGCCGTCGAGCTCCCGGGATCCTTCCCCTCGGACCCCCGGCGAGCCCCCTCGACGGCCATGCATGACGATGACCTCATCGGAGCCCCGCCCCGCAAGCGATCGCCGCTCGTCGGCATGATCCTGTTGCTTTTCGGGGCGATCCTGGTGGCCGCGGGCATCGTCCTCGGGCCGGTGCCGGTGGTGCCCGGGTTCCCGCTGGTGGTCCTGGGACTTCTCCTGATGGGTCTCGGCAGCGACCGGGCCCGAGGCTGGATCAACCGTTCGGAACGGCAGTTGCCCGATCGCCTCCGCCGTCCGCTGCGGGCCGCCCGCGACGCGTTCTTCACCCGGCGGGCCGAGGCCCCGGGCGATTCCCCGGGCCCGTCCACGGACCCGAACCGGAAACCCGACGCATGAACGACCGCACCTCGCCGCCGACGAACCTGGCCGAGCCGCGGTCAACGCTGCCCGAGCTGGCCTTTCTCGAGGGGCCGGGTTCGCGATGGGAAGAGCTCAAGCGTGCCACGCGGATCCTCATCGAGTTCATCCGCGGCTTACGGCAGCTCCACTTCGTCGGACCGTGCGTGACGGTCTTCGGGTCGGCCCGGTTCCCGCCGGGCTCGCGCTGGTACGGGCTCGGAGAGGCGGTCGGCGAGGCGCTGGTCCGCAAGGGCTTCACGGTCATGACCGGGGGCGGGCCCGGCATCATGGAGGCAGCGAACCGCGGGGCGCACCGCATCGGCGGCCGCAGCGTCGGCGTGAACATCCGGCTGCCGATGGAGCAGGAACCGAACCCGCACGTCGACCGCTCGGTCGAGTTCCGCTACTTCTTCGTGCGAAAAGTCATGCTGCTCAAGTACTCGACCGGTTTCGTGGTGCTGCCCGGCGGCTTCGGGACGCTCGACGAGCTCTTCGAGACGCTGACGCTCGTCCAGACCCGGAAGATCCACGACTTCCCGCTTGTCCTGATGGGCCGCGAGTATTGGCAGACGATGATCGCCTTCCTCGAGGAGATGGCCGAGGCGGGCACGATCGACCGCAAGGACCTCGACCTCATCAAGGTGACCGACGATCCCGAGGAAGCCGCCGAGTGGGTGACGAGCCACGGGATCGCCCGCTTCGGGCTCGGCTATGTCCAGCCGAGGCGGAAGTGGTGGCTGTTCGAGCGATGAGCCGGCCCGCCTCCGAGACCGAGCGGCGGCTGGCCCGGGCGTCGCTCGGGTTCGGGCTGGCGGGGCTGGTGCTCGCGCCGCTCGTCGTCGGCTTCGTGCCCGCGGCGATCGGGCTGCGGGCGGGGCTCGACAACCTCGCGCGGCGCGGCGGGTCGCGGGCGACGGCGCTCGTCGGCGCGGCGATCTCGACCCTCGCCGCGGCCATCTCGGTCGCCGCGGCGATCACCCTGGGCATGGTCGTGATGACGATGCTGCTTTCGCGCTCGGCGGCGCGGCAAGCCGAGGAATGGGCCGGCCGGCGAGTCGCCGGTTTCGAGATCGAACTCGCCGATGGCGGTTCGCTCGGCCGCGCGGAACTCGCGGGAAAGACGCTCTTCATCGAGTACTTCTCGCCCGCCGCGCCGCCCTCGGCGGCCAACCTCGCGAGACTCGAGGCGTTCGCGGCGGCGCGTCCCGAAGTCGTCGTGGTCGGCGTGGCGCCCGAACTCGATCCGGCCGAGGCGCTCGCGTGGGCGCGGGCCCGCGGCGCGACCTATCCGATCGCCGCGGGGTGCGCGACCTGGCCCGATCCGCTCGCGACGGTCGCGCCGCGCCCGGCCCTGGTCGTCGTCAGCCCGAGCGGCGTGATCAAGCGGGCCGCCCTCGGCCCGCTCGAGGAGGGGCAGCTCGAGGCCCTGCTCGCGCTGCCCGAGCCCGACGGGCGGCTGATTCCCGGTCGTTGATCGCAGCGCGACTGTTCCATAGGGCCGCGGCCGCAGCTATCCTCGATCTTCCCATGATTCGACTCTCCCTCGCCTCCCGTCCCCTCCTTGGCCTTTCCGCCCTCGCCTTCGCCGGCCTCGCCGTCGGCCAGCTCGCGGCCCGTCCCGACGGCCGGCTCGGCGCCGCCTCGGGCCGCGACCAGGGCGGCGTCGCGAGCGGTGCCGACGTGATCGTGGGGGCGATCCCGAACGTCTCGGCCTACGGGGCGGTGACGGTCGGCGGCGTCACGTGGATGGCCTACGCCTTCGGCACCACCAGCTGCAACATCGGCAACCAGCCGCTCGAGTGGTTCGCCCAGCCTGACCCGCGGCACCCGTTCATCCCGATGAACGCGTATCGCTACCGGAACGGCCGCTTCGAGCAGATCGGGCTCGGCTGGGGCAAGCACGGGTTCGCGGCGCTGCAAGGCACGCTGTGCGGCCCCTGCCAGTCGTCGGGTACGAGCACCTACCTCGGCGTCGGCTGCTCGGACCCCTACAGCTCGGGCCTGAACGGGTCGCAGTCGGGGCTCGGCACCCGTACCGAGGTGAACGCGGCGACGGGCGTCTTCCCGGGCACATTCAATCAGGGCATGCCTACGGCCCCGGCGACCATCGGCCGCCGCGTGCAGATCAAGGCCGACGACCTGAACCCCGCGCTCAACTCCGGCGCTCTCTATGTCGCCGAGGGCCACTACATCCACCAGCAGGACGCGACCGCGGGCAACGACGACAACAACGCGTCCTACCGCACCTTCACCGTCGGCAACCTGTCGGGCGGCTCGTACCCGATGACGCTGACCGGCCCGACCGTGCAGCAGAAGCCGGCAATCGAGGCGTGGAAGGCGTTCGATCCGCTCGTGACGCTGGTTCCCGTCGACGTGCCGGGCGACGGGCGGTTCATCGTGGGCTACCGGGTGACCGATCTCGGCGGCGGCTCGTGGCGCTACGAGTACGCGGTCCACAACCTCAACTCGCACCGCTCGGGCCAGTCGTTCTCGGTGCCGGTGCCGGACGGGGTGACGCTCTCGGGCGTGGGATTCAAGGACGTCCCCTACCACTCGGGCGACCCCTACCTCGGCACGGACTGGACGCCGACGCAGGCCGGCGGGGCCATGACCTGGGCCGGGGGCACCTTCGCCTCGAACCCGAACAGCAACGCCCTGCGGTTCGCGACGCTCTACAACTTCTGGTTCATCGCCGACCGGCCGCCGGTCGCGGCGACCGGCTCGATCGGGCTCTTCCGGCCGGGTACGGGAACGGCCCCGAACCTGATGACGCTGGCGCTCGTCGCCCCGTCGGCCCCGCCCGATCCGGCCGACCTCAACGGCGACGGTTCCGTGGGCCCGGCGGATCTCGCGTCGTTGCTCGCCCTGTTCGGGCCCGCGACCCCGGGCGGTCCGGGAGACATCGACGGGAGCGGAAACGTGGATGCGCTCGATCTCGCGACGCTGCTCTCGCGCTGGACGGGCTGAACCGGCCGCGGCCGCTCAGCGGGTCTTCGCGATCCGCTCGACCTGCTCGAGGTAGGCCTGGATGTTGTCGCGGTACTTGAGCTGCTGGGCCGCCCGCAGGAGCGGGATCGCCTCGGCGTACTTGCCCTGCTGGACGAGCAGCTGGGCGTGCCGGACCTTGGCGTCGGGCTCGAACTTCTCGAGGCTCGCCGCCCGCTCGTAGTGGAAGATCGCCCGTTCGGGATCGCCGTTGCGGGCGTGGTACTGACCGAGAAGCAGCAGCGCCTCGCCGTCGAGCGGGTTGAGCGTGACGATCTCGGCAAGCAGCTTCGCCTCCTCGTCGCTCGCCTGCGTCGCCGCGGCGATGCGGGCCCGCAGCTTGAGGAACTCCGTGCGGCGGGCTTCGCCGAAGCTCCCGCCGCGACGGCTCTCGACGCCGTCGAGCAGGGTCTTCGCCTCGTCGAGGGCGGCACGCCCGACCAGCACCTGGGCCGCCTTGAGCGGCCGCTCGCCGTCGGCCTTCGCGTCGAGGTCGAGGGCCTCGAGGTAGCGCCGCGCCGCCGGCTCGTAGAGCTCGTCGTTCACGTAGATGTCGGCGAGCATGTTGAGGCTCTCGGGCGTCGACTTCCCGAGGCGATCGACGATCTCGTAGTTCTCGGCGGCCCGCATCGGCTGGCCGCTGCCGAGATACGCGTTCGCCTGCAGCAGCCAGAGGTCGGCGGCGTCGGGGGTCTCGCGCAACAAGGCCCCGGTCAGGGCGATCGCGTCGGCGAACCGCTCCTGCTTGAAGAAGCTGCGGGCGAGGCCCATCCGCCAGTCCTTGGTGGCCGGATCGAGCAGGATCGCCATGCGATAGGCGCTTTCGGCCGCGAGATGGTTCTCGAGGTTCGAGTATGCGAAGCCGAGCAGTCCGTAGGTCAGGCCGTCGCCGCCGCCGAGCTCGACCACCTTCGAGAGGGCGGGCGCCGCCTTCGCGAAATCCGCGTTCCGCACATGGATCAGGGCGAGGTTCTTCCACGCCCGACGGAACTTCGGGAACTTCGCGACCGACGCCTCGTACTCGGTCGCCGCGACCGCGAGGTCGTCGCCCTGGAAGGCGAGGTTCGCAAGCGTGAAATCAAGGACGGCGCTCGACGCCGGCGTACGGCCTTCGGAGAGCAGCTTCTTCGCCTCGTCCATCTTGTCGCCGCCGATCGCGGCCAGCACCTTCATCATGAGCTTCCGCTCGTCCTCGGTGACCTTCGGCTCGATGTCGGTCTCGGCGAGGTAACTCTGGGCGAATTGCCGCTCGAACTCGGGCGAGTTCCAGAACTCGAGCTCGACCGGGCTGAGGCGGGCGGGCGCCGGCAGCGGCAGGGCCGGCGGCGGCGCGGCCCCGTCCTGGCGGGCGACGACGGCGGAAAGGACGATCGCGAGGAGCGCGTTCATGGTCAGG
>JBIKVN010000083.1:0-12190 GCA_044356865.1 Phycisphaerales bacterium
CGATCTCGAAGTCCATCTGCAGCGTGCGGCGGATCTCGCCGTCGGCGCCCTGGCTCGTGACCCGCACCGTGCCGGTGCCCGGCAGGAGCTCGTACGCGATTCGGAAGCGGCAGCGGTCGTCACCGGACGCGGTGCGGTTGGCCCGGGAACGCACGATCGAGCCGTCGATCGCCGGCAGCGCCGCGTCGACCGGCTCGGCGGCGAAGGCATGCAGGTCGGCCGCATGGGCGTTCCGCAGGGCTTCCGCGAGGCTGCGGGCCGGGCTCTGCTCGACGAAGCCGCGCGGGGGCAGGACCTCGACCGTGCCGTCGGCGGCGGTCCAGGTGCCGTTCCAGAGCCGCGACGCGAAGCCGGCGTCGATGGTTCCCTTGCGGACCACGAAGCGGGCCGACTCGGTCTCGAGCCGCCGGGCCGCGAACGCCAGGCCGGTCTCGGCGGCGCTCATCGCCCGCGAGACCTTCAGCCCGCTGTCGGCGGTGCGGAGGTTGCCCTCGGCGACCACCGCCATCGCGACCCCCAGCGAGCCGAAGATCACCAGGAACATCATGGCCAGCACCGCGGCGATTCCCCGCGGGTGGCGTCGTCGTTCGGATCGGGCGTTCGCGTCCATGCGTCACCTCCCCAGCGCCGCTCAGCGCGGCGCGAGCCACGAGACCCGCGTCATCTCGACCGGCGCGTCGGCGCCGGGTTCCTGCCAAGTCACGGTCACCTCGACCTGCACGAAGTCGCTCGAGAAGTCGGGCACGGCCCGCGTGAGCTCGAACCCGTGCACGTTCCGCACCCGGATCACCTGGCTCCAGCCCGCGAGGTCGGGAATCGGCTGCCGCCGGGCGGAGATCGGCCCGTTCCCGTACGCCGCCGAGAAGATGGTGCCCTCGCCGTCGGAGCCGTCGAAGTCGTCGAGGTCGTCGAAGTCGGCGAGCGAGTCCTCGCCGTCCTCGGGCCCCCAGCGGGCGTTCCCGGTCACCGGATCGTGGCGGGGCAGGTTGAGGGTCATCTCGCGGATCTCGTTCCCGAGCCGCATCGCGACGCCCGACTGCACCGCCCAGTGGTTCTTGCGGTGGAAGGCCTGCTGGGCCGAGACCAGCGCGAGCACGCCGACGCCCACGATCACCGTGGCGAGCGCCGCCTCGATGAGCGTGAATCCGCGGGAGTTCCGGGCGTGCGGGGTCGGGTGCATCGGGTGTCCGGTCACTTTCCCGAGACCAGGTTCGACATCTTGAAGATGGGCAGGATGATGGCCATGGCGATGAAGCCGACCACGCCGCCCATGAGCACGATCATGACCGGCTCGATCAGGCTCGTGACCGCCTTGATCGCGTCGCGCAGGGCCTTCGCGTAGTAGGCCGAGATCTCGTCGAGCACCTCGCCGAGTTTCCCGGACTCCTCGCCCGCGGCGATCATCTGCACCACCGAGCGCGGCAGCAGGCGGCTGCGGGAGAGCTGCGACTGCACCTTCTTGCCCTGCTTCACCGCCCCGTAGACGCCGCGCCACATCCGCTTGTACAGCCGGTTGCCCGAGATGTCGCCGGTGATCGCGATGGTGTCGAGCATCGGGACGCCGGCGTTGAGCAGCTCGCCCATGGTGTGCAGCGAGCGGCTGATGTACAGGGCCCGGAACATGCGGCCCACCACCGGCACCGAGAGACGGAAGCGGTCCCACCAGAAGGCCCCGAGCTCGGTGCGGATGAAGAGCAGGAACCCCGCGATCGCGAGGGCCGCGGCGATCGCGATCGCCCACCACCACTCGACCATGAAGCCCGAGAGCCCCATCAGGAAGCGGGTGGGGGCGGGCAGGGCGTCCTCCTTGCCCTTGAAGACGCCGGCGAAGCGCGGCAGCACGAAGGTGAGCAGGAAGACCGTCACCGAGATCGCCATGGTCGCGATGATGCCGGGATAGATGCTCGCCCCGATCACCATCTTGCGGGTCTCGATCTCCTGGGCGAGGTACGCGGCGATGCGATCGAGCATCTTCGCGAACGAGCCCGACATCTCGGAGGCCCGGACCATGTTCACGTAGAGCGGGCTGAAGAGCTTCGGGTAGCGGGCGATTGCCTCGCTGAACTGCTTGCCGGCCTCGACGTCGCCGCGGATCTGCTGCAGGACCTTGCGGAAGCCGGGATTCGTCACCTGCTCGGCGATGCCCTCGAGGGCGGCCCGGATCGAGATCCCCGCGCGGATCATGACCGCGAGCTGCGTGGTGAAGTCGAGGACGTCCTTCGCCGACGGTCCGCTCGACCAGTTGAGGAGGGCGACCCAGCCCGCGAGGTCGCGGCCGCCCTCGCGGACCGGCGTGACCTGCAGCACATGGCCGCCCTGGCCGCGCAGCCGCTCGGCCGCCGCCGCGGCGCTTTCGGCGGCGAGGACGCCGGCCGAGAGCTGGCCGCCGGGCTGCCGGACCTGGAAGCGGTAGTGGGGCATCGGGCGGGGCTCCGGGTCAGGCCGCCAGCTGGCGGTCGAGCTTGTCGGGGTAGGCGGCCTGCGCGATCGCGTCGTCGCGGCTGATGAGGCCGTTGAAGTAGAGCTCGGCGATGGCGTGGTCGAGGCTGACCATGCCGATCGCGCGGCTGGTCTCGATCACGTTGGGGATCTCGAAGGTCCGCGCCTCGCGGATGATGTTGCGGATTGCGGGCGTGCAGAGCATGACCTCGATCGCGGGCACCATGCCGGGCCGGTCGACGCGGCGGAAGAGTGACTGCGAAACCACCGCCTGCAGCGTGTTCGCCAGCATCGAGCGGATCTGGTTCTGCTGCCCGGCGGGGTACATGTCGACGATGCGCTCGACGGTCTGGGCCGCGTTCACGGTGTGCAGCGTCGAGAGCACGAGGTGCCCGGTCTCGGCGGCGCTGATCGCCAGCGCCGCGGTCTCGAGGTCGCGCATCTCGCCCACCAGGATCACGTCGGGGTCCTGCCGCAGGGCGTGCTTCAGGCCGCTCGCGAAGGTCGGCATGTCGGCCCCGAGCTCGCGCTGCTCGATGAGGCACTTCCTGCTGCGGAAGGCGTACTCGACCGGGTCCTCGAGGGTGATGATGTGCTTGCGGAACCGCTCGTTCATCGACTGCAGCATCGCGGCCAGCGTGGTGCTCTTGCCCGAGCCGGTGTCGCCGGTCACCAGGACCAGCCCGCGGGGCAGGTAGGTCAGCCGCGAGATGATCTCGGGCAGGTTCAGGTCGGCCAGCGGCGGCACCGTGGTGCGGATCGACCGCAGGGCCAGCGCCACGCTGCCCCGCTGCAGGTGGGCATTCACGCGGTAGCGCTTGAGCCCGGCGATTTCCCACGAGAAGTCGAGGTCGCGCTGCTCGGCGAACTGCCGGCGCTGGAGGTCGTTGGTCATCGAATCGAGGAACGCCCGCATGGCTTCGGGCGTGAGCTCGGGCAGGTCCATCGGGGTCACGACGGTGTCGACCCGCATCATGGGCGGGTGGCCCGCGACCAGGTGCACGTCGCTCGCGTCGTGCTCGTGGGCGAAGCGGAGGATGTCGGCGAGGTTCATCGGCGGGCTCCCGGAAGCTCGGGGCCGGGAGGCCTCGAGACCGGGGGACATCGGCCCGCCGGACGGCCGCGTTCAGCCCGGGTCCCGGAATCGGCGCGGGCCGCGCAGGTCGTGCCGACCGTCCGCTAACGGGCGGGCGGGAGCGGCGCCGCGAGGGCCGCCTCGCCCTCGCCGGAGAACGGCGAGCTCGGGCGATACCCGAACTCGTACAGGATCTCGGCGAACCGCGAAGGATCGCGATACCCGAGTTCGCCCCAGCACCGCCACGCCGCCGCGCTGCCGCCCGAGCGCTCGAGCAGCTCGCGGGACACGACCACCGGGATCCGGCGGCGGATCACCTCGCCCGCGGGCAGCGTCGAGAGGGCTTCCCACTCGCCCGAATAGGCGGTCACGCCCCCGAGGGCGAACGAGTAGTTCCAGCGGAGGAGACGCAGCGAGGTGTTGCCCGGAGGGTTGCGGATGTCGACCTCGACCGAGACCTGCACCGCCTCGTCGCCGGCCTCGGTCACGCTCACCGCGACGGGTCGCACCGTGGGGGGAGCCTCGCAGGCGACGAGGCCCGCCGCCGCGATCGGGAGGATCGCCGCGAGCGGCGCTCCCTTCCGGGATCGGAATCCGTCGAGCATCCCCGCACTGTACCGGCGGATCCCTACCATGGCCCCGCCCCGCCCCGGCGACCGGTACGGGCCTCTCCCGATGCCTCCGTTTCCGATGAACTCCCGCCGACCTCGCCGGCTCCTTCGCGCGGGAATCGCGATCGTCTTCGCGGCGTTCGCGGCGGCATCGTCCCCGGCCCAGGAGTCGGCGCTCGCCACCGTCGGCGACTCGGCGACGGCGTGGCAGTGGTTCCAGCAGATGGAGGACCAGGCCCGCGAGAATCCCGCCGAGGCGGCGCGGCTCGCCCAGCGGCTGCTCGACGGCTACGAGCGTAAGCTCGTGCCCGCCGGCGGGGAAGCCGATCGCGACCTCTTCGTCGGCGTTCGCGAACGGGTGCAGCGCTTTCTCCTGCCGCGACCGGCGGTGCTCGAGCGATATCGCGCGTTCGAGTCGGCCGAGGCCGAGCGGGCCCTCGCCGTCGGCGATCTCCGGGAAACCGCGGCGCTTCGGGCCCTGACCCCCGCGGGGCTGCGGGCGAACCTGATCCTGGCCGAACGCGAAGTCCGCGCGGGTCGCTTCGCGGCGGCCGCGTCGCGCCTCTCCGAGCTGGAGGGGCATCCCGACCTTCGTGGCGAGGAGTCGGCGGCCTACTGGTTCCTCCGTTCCGCCGCCGCGCGGCTGCGCGGCGAGCCGGACGCCGCCCGGCAGGCCGCGGCGCGAGTGGTGGCTCTCGAGGCGGCGAGCTGGATCGAGGCCGTGGCGAAGGTCGACCGGATCGAGCCCGCGGTCGCGGCTCGCCGCAGCGAGGCCAGCGGGTTTGGCGATTGGCAGCAGGTCTGGCGCGAGGAGCTCCCGGGGGCTCCGTTCGCGCGGACCTTTCTCGCTCCCGGTCCGATGTCCGCGTCCGATCCGCTGGCGATTCCCGCGGCGGTGCCGCGGGTCGCGGGCAGCCGAACCCGCGACGAGTCGGCGTGGATGGTGCTCTGGCCGGTGATTCACGGCGAGTCGGTTCTCGTGAACGACGGGATGCGGGTCCGGGCGATCGATCGCTTCAGCCGGCGCGAGCGTTGGAGTGGATTCCTCGCCGATCGCGGTGCGTTCGAGCCCGAGCGGGGGCCGCCCGGCGACCTGCTCGGGATCGGCGTCGGAGATCGGACCGTGGTCGCGTACGGCATTCCCGGTCCGGGGCTTGCGGGAACCGGCGGGGGGACGGTGGCGGCCTTTGACGCCGAGAGCGGCGTGCCGCGCTGGAAGGTCGCGCTCTCGGCTCTCGGCGGCGAGGAGTTCGACCGGCTCGTTCCGATGGGCTTCCCGGTCGTCGGCGACGGGCAGGCGGTGGTGCTGGCCCGTCGGGTCACGCCGCGGCTCGAGACCGTCGAGTACCTGCTGTCGCTGGACCTTGCCGACGGCTCGCTCCGCTGGTCGTCGTTCCTGTGCTCCTCCGGCGGGATTCGTCCGCTCAACGGCCGGCCGAACGCCACGCCGGCGCTCGCCGACGGGTCGATCCTCGTGGCGTCGGCCGGCGGCGGCGTCGGTCGCGTCGACCCGTCCGACGGTCGCATCCGGTGGTATCGCCGGTTCCTCGTGCCGATCCGTGACCTTCGGATCACGGCCGAGCCGTGGGAACTCGGCGGACCCGTGGTGGTCGGCGAGTCGGTCTTCGCGATCGTGCCGGACCAATCGGAAGTCGTGCAGCTGGAGCTGGGGACCGGACGCACCGTCGCGAGCTTTCCCCTCGGCGTTTCCGCGACCTGGGGGTCGCCGCGGTGCCTGCTCGGCGACGGAAGGCGGATCTACTCGATCGGGGCCGACCTGCGGGCCATCGACGCGGCGACCCCCGATCGCCTGCTCTGGTCGTTTGCCGAGGCGAACGCCGAGCTGGTGCGCGAGTTGCCCGGTTCGGCCTCGAGGTCGGGGATCCGCGGCCGGGTCTCTTCGGTCGGCGAGCACCTGCTCGTTCCGACGCTCGATCGGGTGCTCTTCGTGTCCGCCGCGACCGGGCGGGTCGAGCGGTCGGTCGCCATCGACTTTCCCGGAAATCCGGTGCTCGACGACCGGTCGGACGCGCCCCAGCTGCTCGTGGCGGGGGTCGCGGCCCTCTCCTGCCTGATGCCCGCCGAGGCCGCCGAGCGGGCGATGCGAGCCCGCATCGCGGCCCGGCCGGACGATCCGCAGTCGGCGCTCGCCTTGCTCGACCTCGCGGTGCGCGGCGATCGCCTCGAACTGGTCCTCGAATCGGCCCGGCTGGCGGCGTCGGCGGTCGATCGACGGGGCGACGAGGCCTTGGCCGAAGACGACCGCGACGAGCTTCTTCGTCTGCTGCTTGCCGCCGCCGGGAGTCGAGGGCCCGGTGCGGCCGAGGTCGAGCCGATCCATGCCCTCGCTCGCGAGATCGCCCGATCGCCGCGGCAGTCCGCGCGGCAGCGTCTCGCCGGGGCGGAGTGGCTGCTTGCCCGTTCGCGTGCGGCCGACGCGGTCGCGACCTTGCGGCCGCTGGTCGAGGATCGGGCGTTCGCGGCGGTGATTCTCGAGCCCGAGCCGGGGCGATCCGTGCCGGCTTCGGCGGTTGCACTCGACCTGCTCCAGACGATTCCGCCTGACGCGCTTGCCGCGATCGATGCGGCGAACCCCGTGCCCTTGCCGGGTACGCGCCGGGGCGTCGACGCCAGCCTCGCCGCCGCCGAGGCGGCGAGCGCTCCCGCGGAGTCCTTGCGAATCCTCGGCGAGGCCTGGCGATCGCTGTCCGCGGAACCCCCGGAGTCCGGCGAGGCCCGACGGGTGGTCGAGGCGATCCGGGCGCTGGCGGTGCGGCAAGGGTGGAGCGGCCTGATCGCCGATGTCGACCCCGCAGCAGCGTCCGCGGTGACCGCGATCGACGGCCCGATCCGCGAGGCGCACGAGTTCCCCGGCCGCATCCCCCGACGGGGGGAGTCGGAGGCGAGGGACCGTCCGGACGACGGGTTCCTCATCGTCGAGGATCGCTCGCTCGCCTTCCGCGCCGGCCCCGACCTCGAGGTCCGCTGGCGGCGCCCGCTCGACGATCGCAACCCGCTCGTGCTCGCGTGGACGCCCGAGGCGGTGCTGCTTTGGGAGGACTCGACCGAGCGCGGGGAACGGGCCTCGCTCATTCGCCGCGACGACGGCACGACGATCGCCCAGACGCCTGCCGCGCGGGATCTCCTGCCGGTCGCATCGTTGCTCAACGCCGGCCGTCCGGTCGGCCAGGAGATGCCGAACGCCCAGCCGTACCTGCCCGCCGACACGCTGCCGTTGGTTCAGGGCGATCGCCTCGTGGTGGTCCGCCGCAGCGGCGATGTCGCGGCCTTCCGCCTCGCGACCCTCGAACGGTCCGATTGGGTCGTCTCCGATCGGCTCGACCAGGTGTACGCGGTGGATCTCGCCGATTGGGGGCTGCTGCTGGCCGGACAGGCCCGCTCGCCCGACCGCCCCGAGGGCATCCCGACGATGCTCGTGCTCGATCCCGCGACCGGAAACGAACTGAGCCGTACCGAGCTTCCCGATGGGGTGCGGTGGGCCCGGCTCGGACTCTTCGGCGAGGCGGTGGCCGGAACCGCGACGGGCATCCATGCGGTGGACGCCGTGGGTGGAGAGCCGCTCTGGTCCCTCACCGGCCTCTCCGGCCAGGACACGATCGGGGCGATCCGGATCGGGCCACGGCTCCTGGTCCGGGATGCCGTCGAAGGCCTTTCCGGAGTGAACCTCCGGGACGGCTCCGGCGATCCCGCCGCGTTTCGGATGCGTCCGTCCGGAAGCGTCGGGGGTCCGGTGGTGGCCGAGATCCCGGTGCCCGGCGCGACGATCGTGCACCGTGAGCAGCGAGTCCAGCTCTTCTCGCCCGACGGTCGCGGACTCGGCGAGGACGCGATCGCGGACGATCGGGACTTCACCTTCGTGGTTCCCGTGCAAGGCGGAGTCCTCGCCCTGAATGCGTTAGGGGCCCGCCAAGTCCCGCTTCCCGACCGCACCGGAAGCCGGACCGAGTTCCCTTACCTGCTGTACCTGCTCGAGACCGGAAGTGGATTGCGGCTCGCGGCCGACCCGGTCGAGATCCGGGTGCCGGGGCAACGCGTCGATCGGTCGCTCGCCCTCGAAGGGGCCTTGGTGCTCTCGAGCGGAAGTTCGACCGCGGTGCTTCCGATCCCGTTCCGGGGCCCCTCCGCCGCGGTACCGGCGGGCGAGCCCCGGCCGAGTTCCCGCTGAAGCATCCCCACACGAAAGGCACCGCGGCGATCGGCGCGAAGATTGGACTTTTCGTCGATGGAGGCCGATAGACTGCCGCCCCTTGTCCGGGTCGCCGCGGGCGTCCCGGCCGGAGTCGATCGACCATGCCACTTGCCGCACCCATGACTTCCCCTTCCCGCCCTTCCTTCGAACTCGGTCTTTCCGCCTCGCTCGGCGCGACGGAGTCAATGTTCGGAG
The DNA here is from genome assembly GCA_044356865.1 of Phycisphaerales bacterium. Classification (GTDB taxonomy): domain Bacteria; phylum Planctomycetota; class Phycisphaerae; order Phycisphaerales; family SM1A02; genus JBEIUL01. The sequence continues at coordinate 8,531 of JBIKVN010000083.1, forward strand.
ACTCGGCCCCGTTCGCGGCCGTCGCGTTCCCGACGGGCGTTCCGACGGTCCTCTCCGGCGACGAGGAGGAGGACGACTTCATGTTCGGCGATGACGGGGACGAGGAAGAAGAGGACGATCTCGACGAGGACGACGAGGACGACGAGGAAGAAGACGACGAGGAAGAGGAAGAGGACGAAGAGGAAGACGAAGAGGAAGACGAAGAGGAAGACGAAGAGGAAGACGAGGAGGAGGACGAGGAGGAAGACGAGGAGGAGGACGAAGACGAGGACGAGGACTGGGAGGACGAAGACGAAGACGAGGAGGAAGACGAGGAGGAGGACGAAGACGAGGAAGAGGAAGACGAGTTCCTCGACGAGGACGAGGATGAAGATGCGGAAGCCGAGAAGGACTGACCTGCCGCGGCGACGCGATCGCTCGGATGAGGTCGGTCAGCGGGCGCCGGGTTCGGAATCCAACAGGTAAAGTCGCAGGATCCGCAGCGACTTTCGTTCGGGCCTCAGCACGAGCCACGCGCGACCTGGCCGCTCGTTCTCGTCGGTCGACCTGCGCGACTCGACCCGTCGAGGCACTCCGGTGCGATCGAGCAGCCGGACCGGACGGTCGCTGCCGGTCGGGATCGGCGAGGCCGAGCCGGACGGCGGACGGATCCGCTGGCGGAACATGCCATCGGGCATCGCGAGCAGCGCGGCGGTGTCGCCGTCCAGTGTCGCCGCGAACGATTCGGGCTCGAGCAGGGCGAGCGAGTCGTCGACCGGATCCCAGATCGCCATGCGACGCAGGTCCGGATGGAAGAAGACCAGGCGGTCGTCCGGGCCCTCACCGATGGCCGACGCCGTGCCCTGCGGGGCCAGCATCTGCCACGCCACGCGGGCGTCGGCCCGGTCCGACAGCGGCCGGATCGCAAGCGAACGGTCCCACGAGTCGAGATCGTTCGGCGTTCCATGCACGAGGTCGACCATCCCGTCGCGAAGCCGCAGCGCGTACATCGAGGCGTTCGCGCCCGCTCCGGCGAACACCGGCAGGAACCACGACTCGTCGGGACCCGCCGCGTGCTCGAACGCCGCGCCGCTTCCGGCCGGGCGGACCGCGAGGCGGAAGACCCGTTCCTCGGGAGTCCGCACGCACCAGGCCAGCGAGCCTTCCGGCCCGAGGGTCGCGAAGGCGTTGATGTGCCCGTCCTGCACGAGCCACTCGGGCTTCGAGATGTCGACCGGCTCGTCGAGGACCAGGGGGGCGTCGCCCTCGGCGAGCGGCTTGACCTCGACCGGGCGGATCGCCCCGGGCCACGCGACCTTCCCGATCCAGCGCGAGCCGTCGGCTTGCGGGGCTTCGACGAGGAAACCGCTCGCGTCGGCGCTCCGCCCGAGCAGGAGCCCCCGCGAGAGGCTCGCGACCCGGGTGACGGTGTCCGAACACTCCCACACCTCGATCGACGAGGCCAGCGGCGGCCGGCCGCCGCGGGCGGCCAGCACGGTCGGCCAGTCCGGGGCGACGCCCGTCTGCACGGCAAGGAACCGCCCGTCCGGCGAGGCGATCGGCAGCGTGAAACCGTCGTACTGGATCGACCCGAGCGTGCGGATCCCGGTGCGGCTGAGGGCGCTCTGGCGGGCGAGATCCGAGCCGCGGTCCGGGGGGCGGATCCCTCCGCCGACCTTCTCGACGGTGGTCACGCAGCCGGCCGCGGCGATCGCGAACGCCGCCGCGAAGGCCAAGGCGAACGGCTTGGCCGCGACCGCGATCAAGGCTTCGCCGGCGCGTCGACCGGATCGGGAATGGGGACCACGCCGTCGCCCGCGGGCAGGTCGCCCGGCGCGAGCGGGGCCTCCTCGTCGGGGTCGATCGGGTTGCCCTTCTCGTCGGTGTGGAAGGTCTTGAAGAAGCCCGAGTCGCGCTGGATGTCCTTCGACATCTGGTCGAGCGGCTTCGAGAGCGACTCGAGCCGCTTCCGCTCGCGGACGTTGAAGTTCGTGTCGTTCGCGTCGGGGTTGTCGACGACGATCGGGGTCACGAACATCACCAGTTCCTTGACCGTCTTCTGCGTCTCGATCGACGAGAAGGCCGCCTCGAGCACCGGGAGCTGCCCGAGCACCGGGATCGCCCGCTTGATCTTGACTTCCTCCTCGACGCGGATGCCCGAGATCACGATGGTCTGGCCGTCCTTGATGGTGACGGTGGTGTTCGTCTGGCGGCGGTCGACGACGGGGTTGCTGTTGAACTCGAGGGCCGGATTCAGGTTCGAGAGCAGGATCTCGATCTCCATCGCCACGTTGCGGTCCCGCGTGATCCGCGGCCGCACGTTCAGGCCGATGCCGACCGCCTGCTGGTCGAACTGGCTCACGATGTCGCCGCCGGTGTTGCCGCCCGAGGCGGAGCCGGTCTGGAAGGTCACGTCCTGGCCGGCGAAGAAGATCGCTTCCTTGTTGTCCGAGGTGAAGACCCGCGGCTGCTGGAGGATGCGGACATCGTTGTTGGTCGCGAGGGCCTGGAGCAGGAACCCGACCGAGGTGCCGACGTCGAGGAACGAGACGTCGAACCACGGCGAGGCGAAGTTCTGGCCGTTGCCGCTGAGGGCGGTGTTGCCCTTCGCGAGGTCGAGGTTCACCTCGCCGCCCACCGCGTTGTCGTTGCCGTTGAGGGTCTGGAGATTGCTGCCGATCCGCAGGCCCCACGAGAACCCGTCGCCGAGCGAGACCTCGGCGAGCACCGCGGTGATCATCACCTGGCGGCCGGGCCGGTCGAGCTCCTCGACGATGTCGAGCACCGCGGTCTGGATCTCGGGCGGGGCGAGGATGAGCAGCGAGTTCTGGCCGGCGTTCGGCACCACGCGGCTCTTGCCGACGAGGGCGCTGACCTCGGTCTGCTCCTCGGTGCCGGTGCGGCCCTGCTGCCACGGGAAGCGGATCTCCTCGCCCTGGGCGACGGACCCTTCGGTCGGCGTGCTGGCGCCGGTCCCCGACGACCCGGCCGAGAAGTCGATGCCGCTGAGGCCCTGTTCGGGGGTCCGCACGCCCGAGCCGGCGCCGCTCTGGGCGAGCAGGGCGTTCAGGATCTCCGCGACCTCGATCGCCGAGGCGTGCTTCAGCTGCACGTTCACCGGCAGCCCGACCTGCAGCGGCTGGTCGATCTCGTCGATGATCGCGTCGAGCCACTTGAAGTTGTCGGGCGCCTTGCTGATCACGACCAGGCGGTTCGAGTCGGGGTAGGCCTCGATCTTGAAGATGTTCGCCACCGCGACGTCGGCCCCTGCGTCGCCGCCGCCGCCGCCCTGCGGGGCCCGGCCCCCGGCCGCGGCCCGCGTGGTCCGCGACCCGCCCGAGCCGCCGGCGAGCAGGGCGTCGAGCAGCTCCCGCACCTTGAGCGGATCGGTGTACTTGAGGTCGTAGGTGCGGAAGATCGATCCGCCCGAGGTGGGCTGCAGGTCCCAGGCGGTCTCGATGAGCCGGCGGATGTCCCGCATGATCTGCGGCTCGGCCCGGATGGTGAGCGAGTTCAGGCTCGGGATGGTGGTGACCACGAGCTGTTCACTCGTGCCGACCGGCGGCGCTCCGCCGCCGCCCGCCTGCTGCACGGGAACGGGCTGGCCGGGCCGCTGCTGGGCGCGGTTGGTCGCGCGGGCCCCGGTCGACCGCCCGCCGCCGCCGGCGCCGCCGCCCTCGA
>JBIKVN010000084.1:0-12175 GCA_044356865.1 Phycisphaerales bacterium
TGCGGGTCGCTCACCGTCGCCACCGTGCCGTGCCGGCTCGCCACGCGGGCGAACTCGGTCGGAGGCAGCATGCTGCTCTCGACGTGCACGTGGGCGTCGACGAAGCCCGGCATCAGGAAGCCGGCGTCGACCGGCGTGCCCGGCGGCAGCGGCCGGACCGACGCGATGCGTTCGCCCTCTACGGTGACCTCGGCCGGCCCGATCGAGCGGGCGTGGAGATCGACGAGGGTGCGGCGGAGGACGGGCATGGCCGCAGCGTAGCGGCCGGACCGGCTACTTGATCAACCGGAAGAACATCGGATACCGGATCAGCTCGCCGTTCGAGGCCTTCACCGCGCCGATGATCCCGAAGACGAGGGTCAGCACCCACATCACCGCCCAGATCAGCACCCCGATGTAGATGCACGCCAGCGGGATCGCCGCGACGCAGACGATCAGCGTGAAGATCTTCCAGTTCATCACTTCCTTGCCGTGGGCGTCGATGTCGGGCTTCTCGCGGTTCGAGAGCCAGAGGACCAGGGCCAGGATCAGGCCAACCGGCCAGAGCAGGCAGTCGATGATGCCGCTCACGTGCATGAGGACCAGGATGCCCGTGTTCGACCCGGCTCCCATGCCGGGCGGATACGGCTCGGTCGGCGGCGGGAAGCCTTGCGGCGAGAGCGGCGGCGGCGGAACCGCCGGAGGGTTGACCGCGGCGACGATCGCGGGGTCGCTCGCGAGGGCCGTCCACTCGCTGCCGCCTTCCGGACACGCCAACCAGTCGCCGACACCGCCCGAGCGGCGTACCGTCGCGATCAGGTCGGCCCACGCGAACGGACCGAGCGGGGACTGTCCCGGTCGGGCGAGCCACCAACGCTGGGGAGCGGACGACGAGGGGGCCGGGTCGGTCATGCGATCCTCCTTGGGAGCGGCCGCGGGCGATTTCGTCGGGAAGGTAGCGGAATCGCCGTTCGGTTCCTGTCAGGGTCGGCCCGGCCGAGGGAAAGGCGGTCTCGCATGAACGGAGATCGCAACCATGGTTCAGCTTGCCCTCGCCCATCCGGCATCCCCCCGATCGTTTCCGCCCCCGGCCCGAACCGGCGTCCGACGCCTCCGCGTCGATCGCCACGGCCTGATCTACGACCCACGCGCTGCCGCCCGGGCCGCCGCCGGCGAGCGTCCGGATGCGGCCGCCCTGCTCGCGGCCATCGTCGAGGAGGAGGCGGAACTGGGGGAAACCGGTGACTTCGAACGGCTGATGGAGTCGATCGCCGCCCGGTCGAACGCGGCTGGCGAGGGCGAAGCCGCCGATCCGTTTGCCGGCGGGCGGGAGCTCGTCGGGACGCTCGAGGAGCGGCTCGGGCTGGCCGCGTGCCGCGAGATCGACCTCGGCATCGTCGACATCGGCGACGGGTGGGAACCGTGCCTCGCGGCGCACCTCGGCGGCCGCGTCGAGGAGTTGCGACGGCTGGTGCGGAAGGCGTTCGCGCCGTTCGAGGTGGCGGAGGGGTGAGGCGGGGAACGGGACACGGGAGATTGCCGGCCGTTCGCGTCCCGGCGCGGAACGACGAGGCCATGCCTCGTCGGGGAGGCACGCGGCGGCCGAACGTCATGCAGGCGGACGGCCAGTGCCGGCATGGCCGTCGCGCGATCCAGCCCTGCGTGGAGCTGACGACGAGGCATGGCCTCGTCGTTCCGGGCCCCGCCCCACCCTCCACTACACTCGCGTCGTGACGACGGCGAGTCCGGAACCGCATCCGAAGCGTTGGCTGGTGCTGCTGGCGATGACCGGTTCGCTGGCGATGATCTTCCTCGACGTGACGGTCGTCGGGGTCGCGCTGCCGCGGATGCGCGGGTCGCTCGGGCTGTCGGACTCGCAGGCGGTGTGGGCGATGAACGCCTACACGCTCACGCTCGCGTGCCTCGTGGCTCTCGGCGGCCGCGTGGCCGATCGCTTCGGGCGGGTGCGGTGCTTCACGACCGGCGTCGGGCTCTTCGCCCTCGCGAGCCTCGCGTGCGGGGCGGCGACGGGGCCGGAGATGTTCCTCGCGGGCCGCGTCTTGCAGGGCGTGGCGGCGGCGCTCATGCAGCCGTCGTCGTCGTCGATCGTGATCGATTCGTTCGCCCCCGGCGAGCGCGGCAAGGCGATGGGCGTCTACATCGGGATCCCGATGGTGTTCCTCGCCCTCGGCCCGCTCGTCGGCGGCGTCCTCACCGAGTGGGTCTCGTGGCGGGCGAACTTCCTGGTGAACCTGCCGGTCGCGGCGGCGGCGATCGCCTTGGTATCCGCGACGCGGCCGCGCGAGCGCCGTGATCCGGCCGATCGCGTGGACCTCGTCGGGGCGGCGTGGCTCGTGGTCTCGCTCGCGTCCCTCGTCTGGGGGCTGCAGGAAATCGGCCGGGCGGGCTGGAGGTCCACGCCCCCGCTCGTGGGCGTCGGGCTCGGCGGCGTAGCGCTCGCGGCGTTCCTGCGGACGGAACTGCGTCGCGAGCGACCGCTCTTGCGCCTCTCGCTCTTCCGCGACCGCGGGCTGCTCGTGGCGGCGGCGGTCCTCTTCTGCCTGCAGTTCGCGATGGCCGGCCAAGTCCTCTTCGGCTCGATGTACCTGCAAGGCGCCCTCGGCTTCGCCCCGGCGAAGGCCGGCGCAGCCCTGCTGCCGATGCTCGCCCCGGTCGTGGTCACCGTGCACGTCGCGGGGCGGCTCTACGACCGCGTCGGGCCGCGCGGGCCGGTGCTCGTCGGGACGGCGCTTGCGGCCACCGGGCTCGCGATCGAAGCCCTCGCGATGCCGGGGCTTTCCTACCTGCCGCTCGCCGCCGGCATGCTCACGCTCGGGCTCGGGCTCGGCTTCGCGATGGGACCGACGAACACCGACGCCCTGAGCCGCGTGCCGAGCGAATCGCGGCCCCAGGTGAGCGGCGTGCTCGGCACGGTGCGTCAGGTCGGCGGAAGCGTGGGCATCGCGGCGTTCGCGGCGGCGACCGGGGCGACGCAGATGGCACTACTCGGCGAACGCTCGGGCGACGCGAACTTCGCCCTCGCCGCGAGCGGCGACCTTGCAGCCCTCGCGGACATCGCGAACGACTCCGCCGCGCACGCCGAGGCGATCTCGATCCTCGCCCGCTCGACCGCGGCGGGCTACGCCGTCGCCGCCGTCGCGGTGTTTGGCGCGTTCCTCTTCGCCCTGGCCGGTCTCACGCGAAAGACGCCCGCCGACACGGCTCAGCGGGGCTGAAAGCCCATCTGTTCCGGCGTCTGGTAGCCCGGATCGGGCTGGCCCCAGGTGCCCTGCGCCTCGCGACGCCCGGCCTCGAGCTGACTCTCGAGCCGGGCCTCCTCGGCCTTGATCTGCCGGATCGTGTCGTTCGGATCGTTCGAGGACGAGAACCCCGCCTCGCCCGAACCCTTGCCGTTGCAGGCCACCGGTGCGAGCAAGAGCGGGAAGACGAGCGTTGAGGCCAAGCGAAGACGGCGCATGGGTCCACGATACCGCTTGCGGGGCCCGGGCGATCTCGTCACTCTGCCCGCATGCCAAACCTTCCGACGCCCCCCGCCTCGCGCCGCGACTTCCTGGCCGCATCGGCGGCCCTGCTTGCGGCGGGATCCCTCGACCGACGGGCCGCCGCCGTCCCGCCCGCCGGACCCGACGGCTCGCTCGTCGTCGCCCACCTCACCGACGCGCATGTGCAGCCCGAGCTTCAAGCCCAGGAAGGCCTTGCCGCATGCCTCGAGCACGTCCACGGGCTGCCGCGCCGCCCCGACCTCATCCTCGGCGGCGGCGACATGGTGATGGACGTGATGGCCAACGACCGCAGCCGCGCCACGCTGCAGAAGGCCTGCTTCGACGCGGCCTTCCGCGACTGCCGCATCCCGGTGCGGCATTGCGTCGGCAACCACGACATCTTCGGCTGGAACAAGGAGAAGAGCGGCACCGACGGAACCGAGGCCGACTGGGGCAAGAAGTGGGCCCTCGACCTCTTCGGCCTCGAGCGGGCCGCGTACTCGTTCGACCACGGCGGCTGGCACTTCATCGCCCTCGACGGAGTGCAGCCGAACGGCGACAACGGCTACCTGGCCCGGCTCGACGACGCCCAGCGCGAATGGCTCGCGGCCGACCTCGCCGCGGTGCCCGCCGGCCGGCCGGTGCTGGTCTGGACGCACATCCCGGTGGTGACCGTCACCGGCTTCACCGCCGACCGCAACGCCGGGAAGACCGGCGAGACGGTGATCTCCCGCGGCGAGATGCACGCCGACGCGCCCGCCGTCCACCGGCTGCTCGCCGAGAGCGGGAAGGTCCGGCTCTGCCTGTCCGGTCACATGCACCTTCTCGACCGGGTCGAGGTCGACGGCGTCACCTACATCTGCGGCGGCGCGGTCAGCGGCGGATGGTGGCGCGGCCCGCACGAACCGAAGGAAACCGCCGCCCGCTGCCCCAGCGGGTACGGTCTGGTGACCCTCCGGCCCGACGGCTCGTTCACCCACGAATACCGTAGTTACGGCTGGAAGGCCTGACGGCCGCGGTCGATGGGGGCGGCCCGTGGTAGTCTCCCGCACCGCGGGTGCCACCCGCTGCACGGTTCCCGACGGGAGATCCGACGATGGCGTCCCTGAGCGAACTTCTCTTCACCGCGCCCGCACCGTGGTTCACCATTCCGGCCCTGATCGGCACCGGAGGCTACCTGGTCAAGCTTGTCTTCGGCCTGGGTGAAGAGGATGGCGGCATCGGGGACGAGGCCGGTTCCGCGGTCGGTCACTCCGACATCGGCTCGACGGCGCTCTCGCTGCATGGGCTCTTCACCTTCCTCATGGGATTCGGATGGGGCGGCCTCGTCTGCCTGCACCCGCTCGGGTGGAGCGTGCTGGCGAGCGGCGCGGGCGGATTCGCGACCGGATGCGTGTTCATCGGCCTGGTGGTGGCGGTCATGCGCGGCGCGCGAAGCCTGCAGTCGAGCGGCAACGTCGAGCTGGCGAGGCTCGTGGGCAACGAGGCCGAGGTCTACACGGCGGTCCCCGCCGCGGGCAAGGGCCTGGGGCGGGTGCGCACCGTGCTCGGCGACCGCGAGCGCTTCGTCCCGGCCTCGACCGACGGCGGCGAGATCGCCTCGCGCACGCGGGTGGTGATCGAGCGGGTAAACAGCGACAACAGCGTGCTCGTGCGACCACGGGACCGCGCTTCCGGGTGAAATGGGCGGCGACGGCCGCAGAAGGACGCTCACATGGCGATGGACATCGATGGGACGGCGGCGTCTTCGGCACTCGCGCAATCGGTCGGACTCCCGAACATAGGGTCGGGGGCACCGCTGGTCATCCTGCTGGCCTTCGCGGCCCTGCTGGTGGTGCTGGTGCCGGCGATCTTCATCGCCAGCCGGTACCGCCGCTGCCCGTCGAACCGCATCCTGGTGATCTACGGCCGCGTGGGCAGCGGACGGGCCAGCCGCTGCCTCCACGGCGGCGGCGCGCTGGTGTGGCCGCTCATCCAGGATTGGGCGTTCCTCTCGCTCGAACCCATGGTGATCGACATCCCGCTTTCGGGCGCGCTCAGCCTCAACAACATCCGCGTGAACGTCCCGTCGACCTTCACGGTGGGCGTGTCGACCGACCCGGTGCTCATGAACAACGCGGCCGAGCGCCTGCTCAACCTCACCAGCGCCCAGGTGCGGGACCAGGCTCAGGACATCATCCTGGGCCAGCTGCGCCTGGTGATCGCCACCCTCACCATCGAGGAGATCAACAAGGACCGCGAGAAGTTCATGACCCTCGTGAACGCGAACGTCGAGCAGGAGATCAACAAGATCGGCCTCGAGCTGATCAACGTGAACGTCCGCGACATCACCGACGAGGTGGGCTACATCGAGGCCATCGGCAAGCGGGCCGCCGCCGAGGCGATCAACCGCGCCAAGGTGGAGGTGGCGCAGCAGGAGCGCGACGGCGCGGCGGGCGAGGCCCGGGCGGTGCGCGAGCGCGAGGTGAGCGTCTCGAAGGAGCTCTCCGAGTCCGAGCAGGGCAAGAAGGCCGCGATGAGCGAGCAGCGTGCGGCGGTGGCGGCGCTCGAGACCCAGGCGGTATCGGCCGAGGTGGCGGCGCAGCGCGACCGCGAGGTGTCGGTCGCACAGCGGTCAGCCGAGACGATCGCCGCCAAGAAGGCGGCCGAGCAGGAGCAGCGGATCCGCGTGGCCGAGGCCGAAGCGGCGGCGATCACGGGCGAGAACCTCTCGCGGGCCAAGATGGCCGAGTCGGAGGCGCAGCTCGGCGAGGTGGAGGCCGAGAGCCGGCGCCGGCGCGAGGTCGCGGCAGCCAAGGCGGCCGAGGCCGTTCTCGTGGCCGAGCGCGAGCAGGAGCTCGCCCGCATGGGCAAGGAGCTCGTGGCGCCGCAGGAGATCGAGCGCACCCGCATCGAGATCGCGGCGGCCGCCGAGGCGGAGAAGCGTCGCATCGAGGCCAAGGGCGAGGCGGACGCGGTGATGCTCAAGTACCGGGCGGAGGCGGAGGGCGTGCGCAGCGTGCTCGAGGCCAAGGCCGACGGCTATCGCCGCCTGATTGAGAGCTGCGGCAGCAACCCGCAGGTCGGCCCGACGCTGCTCCTCATCGAGCAGTTGCCGCAGCTGGTGGCCGAGCAGGTCAAGGCGATCTCGTCGCTCAAGATCGACAAGATCACGGTGTGGGACACGGGCACCACCCGCGACGGCCGCAACACCACGAGCGACTTCCTCGCGGGCATGGTGGGAAGCCTCCCCCGGCTGCACGAGCTGGCTCGGCAGGCGGGTATCCAGCTGCCGTCGGCCTTGGGCAAGGTCGACGAGGCGCGGCAGGGCATCTTCGACGCCGAGACGCCTTCCGAGGCGGACGATCCGTCGGAATCCGGCTCCCCGCGCCGCTCGCGGCCGAGTGCCCCACCGGCCTGACGGCCCGCGGCCGGAAGTCCTGAGGGTACGATCCGCCCGCCGTCCACGGACGGCGGAGGTGTCGCATGGTGCGGATCCTGATCGCGTCGATGGTGGCGGCGACCGCGGTGTTCACGTGGGGCGCGGTGGGTTGGATGGGCGGCCTCTGGGAGTGGGGCGTGCGGCCGATGCCGATCAGCGGCGGCGTGAACATCCTGCTCAGCGGCGGGATCGACGAGTCCGGCGCCTACGTCTTCCCCCCGATGCCGTTCGAGGACGGCACCGAGAGCGACGAGGTGAAGGCGGCAAACCTCGCGAAGTGGCAACAAGCCCACCGCGACGGTCCGATCGGCATGGTCCTCGTCCGCGTCGAGGGCGGCGAGCCGTTCGACCCGAAGGTCTTCGCCCGCGGCTTCGCGATCGAGTGGGCGGCGACCCTGATGCTCGCGATCCTCGCGACGCTCGTCCGCGGCGGGTTCGGACGGCGGCTGCTCGCCGGGACGGTCGCGACGCTCTTCGCGGTTGCCGCGACGCACGGCGTCTCGTGGAACTTCTTCCTGCTGCCCGATTCCTACTCGGCGGCGATGGCCCTCGAGAGCCTCATCTCGTGGATGATCGCGGCCGTGATCTGCGCTGCGATCGTGCCGGGGCCGCCGCGCGAGGCGTACGGGGCCGCCAAGGCGTGAGGCCGCGCCGCGGCGAGCGGCTCGAGCTGCGGAAACCCGTCGCCGCCGATCGCGACGCGCTCGGGGTCCTGCGCGACCGCTCGCGCGGGCAATGGACGCCGTGGGAAGCGCGAAGCGCGGCCCAGCCGCCCGAATCCGGCCGGGCCTGGGCCGACCGGATGGTCGCCGCCCCCGAGGGCCGCGACTTCGTCCGCCTCGCGGTCGTGCGGCACGCCGACGCGACGATCGTCGGCCTGGTCACCCTCGGCCAGATCGTCCTCGGGCCGGCCCGTTCGGCGTTCGCGAGCTGGTGGATCGGGCTCGGCCACGAGGGCCGGGGCTACGGCCGCGAGGCGGTCGGACTGCTGCTCGACCACGCGTTCCGCGACCTCGGCCTGAACCGGGTCGAGGCCAACATCCGGACCGGCAACGAGCGGTCGCGGCGGCTCGCCGCGGCCTTCGGGTTCCGCCATGAGGGCCTTTCGCCCGAGTTCCTCGAGATCGACGGGGCCTTCCGCGACCACGACCGGCTCGCGATCCTGCGGCGGGAGTGGCTCGCACGGTACCCTTCCGGCATGCACCTGACCGTCGTCACCGACCGTCCCGACCTGCTCGTCCTCGGCCTCGAAGGACGCCTCGACATCAAGGGGGCCTCGGCGATCGAGATCCCGCTTGCGGCCCGCGTGAACGCGGCGAAGCGGAGTACCGTCTTCGACCTCGCGAAGGTCGACTTCCTCGCGTCGATGGGCATGCAGCTGCTCGTGACCTCGCACCGCAGCCTCTCGGTCGCGGGCAAGCGGCTGGTGCTGCTCAACCCGCGGCCGGATGTCGAGACCGCCCTGCGGCTCTCGCGGCTCGACACGGTGATGGCGATCGTGCACGACGCGGCCGAGGCGGAGCGGCTCGCGGCCGGCTGAGGCCGACGCGAGGAGAGGAGAACCCCGAGTGCCCCGCGCCCCGCGAAGGCCGGATCCGGAACTGGTCGCCGAGCTCCTCGACGAGGCCGTCGAGCGACCGGCCGAAGAGCGTCGCTCGTGGGTCGCCTCGCGCTGCGGCGGCGACGCCCTGCTCGAGAGCGAGGTGCTCGAGCTGCTCGGGTTCCTGCCCGATCCCGAGACGCCGGAAGCCACTCCTCGCGGCGAGGCGGAACTCACCCCGGGCGAGGTGATCGGCGGCTGCCGCCTCGGTCGCGTGCTCGGGCGGGGCGGGATGGGCGTGGTCTACGCGGCCGAGCAGCTCGAACCGCGGCGGGCGGTCGCGGTGAAGACGCTGCGGTCGGGCTTCCTCGGCCCCGACGCCCGCCGGCGGTTGAGGCTCGAGGCGGCGGCGCTCGCGCGAATCGACCACCCGGCGGTCGCACGGGTCCTGGCGGCGGGCGTCCAGCGCGACCCGGGCCGGCACGGCTCGGACATCCCGTACCTGGTCCTCGAGCTCGTGCCCGACGCAAGAACGCTCGACGAGTGGTGGCGCGGCTCGGGCGAGTCGCTCGCCACGCGGCTCGCCCGGTTCGCACAGGCCTGCAACGGCGTGCACCAGGCGCACCTCCGCGGCATCCTGCACCGTGATCTCAAGACGAGCAACGTGCTCGTCGGCCGCGACGGGCAGCCGAAGGTGATCGACTTCGGCGTCGCGTCGCTCGCCGAGCCCACGCCGGACGAGGCCTCGCTCGCCGAGACCGGCCATGCCCTGGTCGGCACGCTTGCGAACATGAGCCCCGAGCAGGCGGCGGGCCGGGCCGTCGACCACCGCAGCGACGTCTACGCACTCGGAACGATGCTCTACGAGCTGCTGGCCGGCGAGCCGCCCTACCGCGTCGACCGCAGCGATCTGCCGGGCAGCATCCGCCGCATCGCCGAGGCCGTGCCGCCGCCGCCCTCCCGGCGCGAGCCACGCTGCCGCGGCGACCTGGACGTGATCGTCGCGAAAGCGCTCGCGAAGGACCCCGCCGACCGCTACGACTCGGCCGAGGATCTCGCCGACGACCTGCGCCGCACGCTTGCCGACGAACCCATACTGGCCCGGCCGACGCCCCTGCCGCGGCGGATCGCCAAGGCGCTTCGCCGCAACCTCGCGGTGACGCTCGCCTCGAGCGCGGCCATCCTCGCGCTTGCGACCGCCCTCATCGCCAGCCTCGTCGCGCAGGCGAAGACCTCGCGGGCGCTCTTCGCGGCCAGCTTCGCGAACCTCGAGCGCATGGCCGAGGCGGGCGAGGTGCGGGCGGCCCGCGCGGCCCTCGAGCGGCTCGGCTCGTTCGGCCTCGGCGAGCCGTGGGCGGCCCGGGTCCATCGCGGCGAGATCGAGCAGGCGACCGGGATCTGCGATGAGGCCCCTCCGGCGAACTCGATGGCCCTCGGGCTGTCCGCCGACGGTTCGCTGGCCGCGATGGTCGGCCCGATGGACCGGGTCCGGATCGTCGACCTCACCTCGATGCGAAAGGTCGAGGACCTCGAGATCGGCCACGACGAGTGCTACTCGGTCGAGTTTCGCGAGAACGACCGGATCGTCCGCTTCGCCCGGCTCTCGGGCCGCGTCGAGGACTGGTCGCTCCCGAGCCGAGGGGGCGACGGGGCGGTGCGAACGGTCTTCGACTTCGGCACCCAACCGGCCGGCGACTACCTCTGCGAGACGTACACGTCCTCCGACGGTCGTTGGCTCTGCGGCGGCATCAACGGTCCCGACGCCCGCCATGTCGCGGTCGAGCTCGGGACCGGGCGACGCTTCGACTTCCGCGGGCTGGACCTTGCCGACTCGAACATGGCCTTCCTGGTCGCCCCGCACCCCACCCGGCCGCTCTTCGCCTGCGGCGGCGACGCGGGCGTCGCGTGGCTCGACCTCTCGGGCCCCGAGCCGCGGTGGATTCCGACCTCCTTCCGGAGCCAGACCAACGACCTCAAGTTCTCGCCCGACGGAACTCGCCTCGCCACGATCACCCACTTCGGGGTCCATGTCGCCGAGGTTCCCGAGGACCTCGACGCACCGGTCGGTTTCGAGCCGCTCGAGGCCCGCGTCCAGTCGCCGTGGTCGCTCGCGTGGAGCCCCGACTCGCGAATCCTTGCCGCCAGCGGCCGGACGCCCGAGGTGCTCCTCATCGATGCCGCGAGCCGCACGGTGCAGGCCCGTCGCTTCGGCGGCAGCGGCTACCACTGGCGGATGGCATTCACGCCCGACGGAGACGAGCTGGTGACCGCCGCGGGCGCCCTCGTGAAGTATCCGGTCCGCGAGGCGTTCCCGCGCGAGCTTCGGCCGGCCTTCGCCGGGATGGTTTCGGCCAAGCCCACCGTGCACTGGCTTGACGACGGCGAGCTGATCGCCGCGACCGGCCCCTACGGCGAGCTCGATCTGATCGAACCCGCGAGCGGGCGCTCGATCCGCCTCGTCGAGGGCTCGGCCCGCTCGCTCGGACACGGCGCGGCCGATCCGAGCGGCCGGTTTCTTGCGGTGGCCGGCGTCGGGCGACCGACGCTGCTCTTCGATCGCCAGACCGGCCGCCGCCACGAGCTGCCCGAGATCGGCCGGGCCGACCTCGCCTTCTCGCCCTCCGGGCGTTGGCTGGCCTACACCGACCAGGCGCGGCGGTACGCCGTGATCGACGCGATCCGCGGTGAGGTCGAGGCCGCGCTGGAGGTCCCGACGGGCCTCGACAACTTCGGATGCCTCTGGCTCGACGAGCGGCGCTGCCTCACCGGAAACGCCAACCGTCGCGCGCTGATCGAACGCGACGGGGCAGGCCGCTGGACGGTGCGCGAGATCCGCTCGCAAGGACTGTCGACGATCGCCCCGCTGCCGCCCGGTCCGGACGGCCTTCGCTGGGCCATCGCGAACCTGGGCGCGACGCTCTACGGGCTGCACGATTTCGATCCCGACCGCACGGACGAGGGCGATGCCCGGTGGGTGGCCCTCGCCGATCTGACCGAAAGTCCGCGGGCCCTCGCGGGCAGCCCCGACGGCACCCTGATCGCCGCGGGTGGGTCCGACCCGCGGATCGTGATCTACGACCGCGGGCGGAGACTCGCCCTCGGGAGTTTCCCTACGGAAGCCCGCCTGTCGGACCTCGAGTTCTCGCCCGACGGGCGCACGCTGGCCGCGGTGGATTATCGGGGCCGAATCCAGCTTTTCGAGACCCGAACGGCCGCCGAACGCGAGGAGGTGCGGCGCCAGCGCGAGGCGATTTTCGGAGCGGGCGAGCGGGAGTTCCGCGAGGCGCTGGCGAACCGCGGCTGGAAACCGCCGAACCGCTGAAGGGCCCGCGCGGCACCGGCCCTTCAAGGTTATCCTTTGGGTGTCGGCGGATCCATTCCCGAAAGGATGTCCTCCATGCCCTCGAAACTGCCCGACGAACTCACGCTCATCCTGAACCAGGCGGCGAAAGGCGATCAGGATGCCGCGGAACAGGCGTGGTGCACGGTCTACGGCGACCTTCGCGACATCGCCACCCGCACGCTGGGTACGCCGAGACTCGGCGAGCGCCGAAGTCCCGGGCCGACCACCGTGGTCCAACGGGCGTTCCTTGCGGTGCACGAACTTGCCCTGAACGGGGGGGCCTCCGGGGACCATGGTGACCACGACGACCATCAACCTTGGGAGAACCGACGGGCCTTCTTCGTGGCCATCGCCCGGGAACTCGCCCGTTTCCTGATCCAGCACCGGCG
>JBIKVN010000304.1:0-3399 GCA_044356865.1 Phycisphaerales bacterium
TCGCGGGCTTCACGACGATCGGTTCGGGCGGCTGGGGGGCCGGGCCCGGCTCTCCGCACGCGACGGGAAGCGCGAGGAGCGCGACGACGAGCGGGCGGGAGACGACGGTTCGGAGCGATTGGTTCGTTCGCATGGGGGCCGTACGATAGCCCGCTCGTGCAGGCCTACCTCGTCAACGCGAAGGCGATCCGCGACGGGACCGGCTCGCTCCGGACCGGACCGGTCGCGGTGCGTCAAGGTCGTTTCGATCACGCGACGCCCGGAGACCGGCGGCCGATCGTCGACCTCGGCGACGCCGCAATCGTGCCGGGGCTGATCGACGCCCACCTGCATCTCTCGCTCGGGGCCGAGTCGCGGCTCGAGGTCGACCTCTCGGGCTGCGGCGACCGCGTCGCGTTCGAAGCGGCGATCGCCGCGGGCCACGCCACCCTGCCGCCCGGCGCCTGGCTCATCGCCCGCGGCTGGAACGAGGATGCGTTCCCGGGCCGCGTGCCGCCCGACCGGACCTGGCTCGCCGCCGCCGGCAACCGCCCCGCGGTCGCGTGGCGGATGGACTCGCACGCCTGCGTCGCGAACGATGCGGTGCTTGCGAAGCTCGACCTCTCGGCCGATCCGCCCGGCGGCCGCGTCGGGCGCGACGCCTCGGGACGCCCCGACGGCCTGCTGCAGGAGGCCGCGGCGTGGAAACTGGTCCAGCCTCTCGTGCCGCCGCTCGACGCGGGCCGCCGGCTTCCCGCCGTCGCCGACGCGACCCGCTTCCTCGCCTCGCTCGGCCTGACCACCGTCGGCAGCATGGAGTACCGCGCGACGCTTGAGGAGGGCATCGCGCCGCAGCGCGATCGCCTCGCGGTCCGCATCCGCGCGACGCTGCTCGACCGTGACTTCCACCGCCGTGACGAGTGGCACGGCCACCTCGATTTCGCCCGCGAGTTCCCGAACGACGACCGCCTCGCGATCATCGGCATGAAGGCGTTCCTCGACGGCACGCTCGGCTCGCGCACCGCCCGCATGCTCGAGGAGTACGCCGACGATCCGGGCAACCGCGGCCTGCTGGTCGAGATCGCGGAGCGCGGCGAGCTGCTCGCGTGGATCCGCGAGGTCCGCGCCGCCCGGCTCTCGCCTTCGATGCACGCGATCGGCGACGAGGCGGCGCGGCTCGCCCTTGACGCCGCGGACGCCAGCGACGGCCACCCGATCGTCCGCATCGAGCACGCCCAGACCGTCCATCGCGACGATCTCGCCCGCTTCGCCGGCCGCATCGCCAGCATGCAACCGCTGCACAAGGCCTACGACGCCCGCACCGCACCGGCCCGGCTCGGTCCGCATCGCATGGATCGCTTCTTCAGCTTCCGCTCGCTGCGAGACCACGGCGCGACGCTGGCCTTCGGCAGCGACTGGCCGATCGTGTCTCCGTGCCCGATCCGCTCGATGCACGCGGCGATCACCGGCCTCGACGTCGACGGGAAGCCCTGCCGCACCGACGAGAACCTCACGCCGGCCGAGGCCCTCGAGGCCCACACCCGCGGGGCGGCGCGATGCCTCGACGCGGCCGACCTCGGCGACCTCAAGCCCGGCTTCCGGGCCGACTTCACCGTCCTCGACCGCGACCCGATTCCCTGCGACTGGTCGCGCGAACGCCCCCGCGTCCTCGCCACCGCGGTCGGCGGTCGCTTCACGTTCGTCGCGCCGGACGCCCCGTTCGCCGCGGCGATCGAAGCTACCTTTCCCGCTTCCATGCGACCCCCGGAGCCAACCCCATGACCGGCTGGTGGATCAGCGACCTTTGGCAAGCCGGGCAGATCTCGCTGCTTGCCTCCTGGCTCTTCTGGGTCATCGCCGCGATCACGCTGCACGAGCTGGCCCACGGTTGGGCCGCGATCTGGCAGGGCGACGACACGCCGCGCGAACTCGGCCACATGACGCCGAACCCGTTCGTCCACATGGGCGGGATGTCGCTCCTGATGCTGGCCCTCTTCGGCTTCGCTTGGGGGCTGATGCCGACCGATCCGAGCCGCTACCGGTGGGGTCGCCGCGGGCGGATCGTGGTCGCGGGGGCGGGCCCGGCAATGAACGTGCTGCTCGCGTTCCTCTGCCTCACGCTGCTGGGGCTCTACCTCGCGAAGGGCATCCCCGCCTCGGCCGCGGAACTCACGCCGGGACAGGCCAACCTGGTAACCTTCCTCAAGACCGGCGGCTGGCTGAACCTCTTTCTGGCGGCGTTCAACCTGCTTCCGGTCTTCCCGCTGGACGGCTCTTCGGTGCTGGCCGGCATTTCTCGGACCTGGTACGGCTGGATGCAGAACCCGAACTTCCAGAACGCCGGCTGGATCGTGCTCCTCCTCTTCTTCTTCACCGACCTCGACCGGCCGCTCTTCGCGTGGACGCAGGATGTCGCGGCCCGGTGGCCGATTGAGGTCGCCCGGCTCGTCGGCGGTTGAAGCGATTGCGGCCCCCCGGCCCCTCCGGTACAGTTCCCCGTTCGCATCCGACCGCCGAAGGGTGCCGCACGGTGGGCCGACGGCCCGCTCCACGGCATCCCGGTCCCCCCGCCGCGAGCGTTCGCGACGGACCCGAGGGGTCGCTTCGCAGGATCCATTCATGGTTGTCCTTCGTCTCAAGCGGATGGGCCGCATCCACCGGCCGTTCTACCGTCTCAACGCCATGGACCGTCGCGCCCCGCGCAACGGCCGCGTGATCGAGGAGCTGGGCTGGTTCGACCCCCTGATCAAGGACGGTCCGGCCCACGCCCTCAAGACCGATCGCATCAAGCACTGGCTCAGCGTCGGCGCCCAGCCGAGCGAGACGGTGGCGAGCCTGCTCAAGAAGGCCGGCATCGATCCGAAGCCGGGCCAGAAGGCCTGATCGTCGCGTCAGGCGGCGACCGCCGGGACCCCGCAAGGAGATAGCCCGATGCGGTTCGACCTCCTGACGCTCTTTCCCGAGATGTATCCCGCCGTCCTCGGCGCGAGCATCCTCGGGCGGGCCGCACAGGCCGGCATCGCGGACTACCACGTCCACGACATCCGGGCCTGGGCGGACAACCGTCACCGCAAGGTCGACGACCGTCCCTTCGGGGGCGGGCCCGGCATGGTGCTCATGTGCCAGCCGGTGTTCGACGCGGTGACGGCGGTGGAGGCTCTCGACCCCCGCAAGGCGGTCCGGATCCTCCTCACGCCGCAGGGTGAACCGCTCACCCAGCGGCGGGTCGAGTGGTTCGCGGGCCAAGAGCGATTGCTCCTGGTCGCGGGCCACTACGAGGGCATCGACGAGCGGGTCATCGAGGAGCTCTCGCCCCTCGAGATCAGCGTCGGCGACTACGTGCTCTCGGGCGGCGAGCTCCCTGCGATGCTCGTCGTCGACGCGACGGTCCGGCTCCTTCCCGGGGCGCTGGGCCACGAA
>JBIKVN010000305.1:0-3385 GCA_044356865.1 Phycisphaerales bacterium
GGCCGACCCGCCGCTCCACGGCAGCGTCGTGCTGCGGTGGCGGTTGCGCTGACGAACGCGGGAAGCGTCCGCGCGCGGACGCTTGGTCGGGCTTCCGGCCACATCGAGGCGGCACGGGGCTTTAGCAGGCCGCGTTCCCTCGTGGGACGAACGCTCCAAGTCGGGTCGTTCTCTTCCCACTCACTTGCAAACAGAGGATCGAGAAAGACCCATGAATCGAACGCTCCACTCCCGCCGGGCGAACCTCGCCGCCGGCGTCGCCCTGCTCGGCTGCACCCTCGCGGCGGCCAACCGGGCCGAAGCCCAAAACCTGCAGTACTCGACGATCACGTCGCTGACCCTGAGCGGCAGCGGGACCTACGCGTCGACCCCCGGGTCCGTCACCCTGCCGAACACGAACTGGACGGGGTCGACGACCTACCTCGACGGCACCGAGACCTACACCAACACGCCGATCACGAGCGCCTTTGTCACGACCTACTTCACGGCGTACAACGATGGGTACGACTTCATGGGAAGCTACATCTCCGCGGGCGTGCTGATCGACTGGATCGTGGCGGGCACCTTCGGAGTCACGCTCTCGCAGGCCGTGACGGTCGAGATCTTCAACACCTCCGCCTCGTGGCTCGTGAACGGAAGCGGGTTGACCGACGGGCAGGCCCTCGCCGCCGGAACGTACACCTTCGACTGGAGTTTCACCGGCAACGCCTCGTTCATGCTCTTCGGCCTCGGCTTCCACCAAGCGAGCGGCGGCGCCGTCCCGCTGCCCGGCGCGGCCGGTCTCGCGGCGTGCGGGCTGCTCGCCGTGGGTCGTCGCCAACGGCGCTGATCGCGAACCATCGCTCGATCGAATCCGCCGCCCTGGCCGTCATCCGGCCGGGGCGGCGGTCGTTTGCCGAGGCGTCTTCACTCCGCGACCGCGTGGAGGGGCGCATCGCGCAGACGATGCCCGATCGGTCGGCCGTGGAGTGTCCGGGACGGACGGCCCGTTCCCGGAAGCAGCGGACGATCGCGGGCGCAACCCCTAACTTCCGGCCGGCGCGATTCGATCCGAACGTTCGACCGATCGCCGCCCACATCAACCGATCGCCCCGCGATCCACCGCGATCCAACAGGAGCCCGAAAGATGTCCCGTTTCCGACCCTCGCTTGCCACCGCAACCCTCGCCGCCCTCGTCCTGTCCGGCCCAGCTACCGCGTCGATCCTCCAGATCGACAAGGTCAATCCCTCCAACCCAAACGGCACCGGCGGCTATGTCCAACGGACCTTCGGCGCGAACGACTCCTTCTCCGGCGTCGGGACTGCGTTCACCCAAGAACCGCAATTCGGGGACATCACCGTCTCGGCGACGCTCGGCCGTACCGGCGCGTCGGGCTCGAACTCGCTCATCTATTCATTTAACCTGACCAGCCAGGCGAATTGGACCGGTGAACAGGCGCGATCGACGGCGACGATGCAACTCCTCTTCTCCGCGACCACCGTCGCCACGCTCGACATCACCGCCTTGAGCGGGCGGTCGGGAGACCAGTTCCGCTACGCCGAGGTGACCGGTTCGGCCCTGTCCATCCCGTCCGGGTCGTGGAACTCGCTCGGCGCCGCCGGCCAGTTCACCAACACCTTCGCAGCGGGCACCTACACCTTCGTGGTCGAGTTCTTCAACAACGGCGGCGGCCCGACCGGCTTGACGCAACTCGCCGGGACCTGGTCGTTCGCCTCGTCTGGCGGCGGCGGCGGCGGCGGCGTCCCGCTGCCCGGCGCGGCCGGGCTCGCGGCGTGCGGCCTGGTCGGTCTCTCCCGGCGGCGTCGCCGCTGATCGGGAGGCATCTCGACTGTCCAATCCCGCCGCCCCGGCCTGACGCCGGGGCGGCGGTCGTTTGCGGACCCGCGAGGCCGTCCGCGACGGACGGTCAGCCCGCTGCACGGCCGACCTCCCCACCCGTTCCGTGGCATGCTTGGCCTTCCGTCGCTCGTTCCAGTCGCGAGCCGCGGCCACGCACCGCCGCCCGGGCCTTTCCCCTCCGGCCGGGGCGGCGGGGCGACCCGCGGGTACATTCCCCGCCCCATGGCCCGATCCGCGAAGCCCGCCCTGCCCGTCCTCGACTTCGTCGCCCGCAACTACCGGAACTTCAACGCCCGGTCGACCCGCGACGCCCTGTACGCCTACTGGGATCACGTCCGCGACGGCGGCCGCATGTACTGGGCGGTCGCCGGGGCGATGAGCTCGGCCCAGCTCGGCATCACGCTGGCGCCGGCGATCCGGGCGGGCCTCGTGCACGGCCTCTCGGTGACCGGGGCGAACCTCGAGGAGTCGCTCTTCCGCCTCGTCGCCCACCACAGCTACAAGGACTTCCCCGACTACCGGTACTTCACGAAGCGCGACGACACCAGGATCCTGAAGCAGCGGATGCGCCGCGTGACCGATACGAGCATTCCCGAGGACGAGGCGTTCCGCTCGGTCGAGAAGATCCTCGTCCCGATGTGGAAGAAGGCGACCGCGAACGGCGAGCGGCGGTTCTGGCACGAGTACTTCTACGAGCTCGTGCTCTCGCTGCCGAAGGCGAAGTTCGAGGGGAACCCCGACGAGTGCTGGCTGCTCGCCGCGGCCAAGGCCAAGCTGCCCATCGTCGTGCCCGGCCACGAGGACTCGACCTTCGGCAACATCTTCGCCTCACACGTGAAGTTCGGCGAGTGCTCGGCGAGCATCGTGAAGAGCGGCATCGAGTACATGGCGGGCTTCTACGACGATTACCGCGCGATGTCGAAGGGCAAGGGCGTCGGCTTCTTCCAGATCGGCGGCGGCATCGCCGGCGACTTCCCGATCTGCGTGGTGCCGAGCATCAAGTACGACCTTCAGGAGAAGGTCAAGCCTTGGGCGTACTTCTGCCAGATCTCCGACTCGACGACGTCGTACGGCAGCTACTCGGGCGCGACGCCGAACGAGAAGATCACCTGGGACAAGCTGACCGAGCGGACCCCGATGTTCGTCGTCGAGAGCGACGCGACGATCGTCGCCCCGCTCATGCTCTCGGCCCTGCTCGAGGCGAAGGCGAACCCGAAGGCCGCCGACGCGATCATCGCCGCCTCGCGGAAGGAGACCGCCCGGTTCGCGGCCCAGGTCGGGACGAAGTTCGGGACGAAGGTCGGGAAGCGCTGACGGCCCCGCGGGCGAGACGGCGGACGCCGTCCCCGTCCCGCGTCGGCCGCAGGCCGACGCTCCCAGAGACGCGTAACGGGATCAATCGCGCGACGGACGCCGTGCCGCACCAGGCGCATGGAGTGCCGGCCCGCGGCCGGCATTGATGAACGCGGGAGCCGTTCGGTGGTGGCGCGTGGCGGGCGGACGCCGTCCCCGTCCCGCGTCGGCCGCAGGCCGACGCTCCCAGTG
>JBIKVN010000085.1:0-12047 GCA_044356865.1 Phycisphaerales bacterium
GCCGTCCCCGCCCGGTACGGACCCGTCGGGCCACGAAGCTCCGCATCGCGGCGACGCGACCGCTTCCCCTCGACCAGTCCGGCCTTCCTCAGGATCGACGACACCGTGCTCACCGACGGCAGCCGGACCTCGGGCATCCCCCGACCGATCAGGAACAGCAGTTGCCTCGGCCCGGAACCGGTCCGCAACCGAAGGTCGACCAGCGTCTCGCGGAGCCAGACCGGCGTCGCGTGCTCCTGCGTGTGCCGCGCCCGGCTCCGGTCGGCGAGGCCCGCCACGCCCTCGAGGTCGTGGCGGGACAGCCACTTGTAGGCGGTCTTCCGAGAGATCCCCAGCGTCCGGGCCGCTTCCGAGACCCCGATCCCCTCACGGACCAGTTCCACCAGGTGATGTCGTTCCGACACGGCGCAGGTTTCCTTCCAAGGCATCCGCGGAGGGTCTCCGCGGCCTGCCGGACCTGTCACCCATGTGCCTGCACTCAGGTGTTACCCATGTGCCCGGGATGTACCTAGCCGCCCCCGACCAGCGTCACGATCTCGACCCGGTCGCCGTCGTCGAGGCGGCGCTCGGCGTGGCGGGAGCGGGGGACCAGCGCGAGGTTCACCTCGACCGCGCAGGCCCGGGCCCGGGCGGGCTCGAGCCGGGCGACCAGCGCGGCGACGGTGGTGCCCGCAGGGCACTCCTCGGCGCGGCCGTTGACGGTGATCCGGATCGGGGGGGCGGGCGGGGCGGACATGGGAAACGGAAATGGTACGGACCGCGGCGGGACGGATGGAAGCCGGTATAGAGTCCGCCCATGCCGTTCGGCCTTCCGAACCCGATTCGACTCCTCGCCGTCGCCGCCACGGTCGCGCTGGCCGGTTGCGCCGACCCCGAGTACGACCTCTCGACGCCCGAGAAGGCCCTCGACTCGGCCGCGAAGATGGTCGAGGACGGCCGGGCGGACCTTCTGCCGAGGCTGATCGACCTCAAGCCTCGCGACCTCGAGTTCGACGACGGCGTGACCGAGGCGAGCGCGATCGAGGACGTGAAGGGCAAGCTCGGCGAGATGCTCGGCCGGCTCTGGCGGGTCTCGACGAAACTCAACGAGCGGTTCGAGTCGGAAGTCCGCAAGGAGTTGGCGCTGGCCGCCGAGCGGGCGAAGGGGGCGGCCGCCGGCCGCCCCGACATCGGCGAGATCCTGACTGGCTTCATGGTCGATCCGTTCCGGTTCCTGAAGGACGGTCGCGATCGGCTCACGGCCGAGGACCTCTCCGACGGCACCGCGGCGCTCCTGTGGGACGAGGAGCCCGTGTTCGGCGGGGTGATCTCGATGGTCGAGACCGGCGACGGCTGGAAGTTCACCTTTCCCGCCGAGGTCGCCCAGGGCAGCGACTTCTGGCCGCAGACCCGCCAGGAGTGGGCGGTGGTCGCGGCGATGATGCTCGGGATCGAGAACAGCCTCGAGGACTTCGAGCGGGAACTCGACGGCAACTCGTTCCGATCGCTGCAGCAGGCGAGCGAGCGGGTCGGGCGGATCCTCGCCGAAAGCGTCGCGGTGCAGTCCATCATCTACGCCGGCATGAAGCGGCCGCGGGAGGGCCCCGCCGAAGCCCCGGCGGGGGAAAGCCGATAGGAGTCGCATGAGCGTGGCTTTCCGGGCGGAATGCGGTCGGCGGGGGACGCGGTGGAGCCGGGTGGCGGCGGCGGCCGTGGCGGCGGCGGCCTTGGGGGGTTCCGCGTGGGCCGACGTCGCGATCTTCAACGAGTTCCGCGTGCAGCACGACGGGTTCGAGCGGCCGGTCGGCGTGGCCTACCTCGCCGACGGGACGCTGGCGGTGCTCGAGGCCGACGCGGCGCGGGTGCGGCTGGTCGATCGCGACGGCCTCGAGGTCGGCCGGCTCGGCGAGGGACGGCTCGAGGTTCCCGCGGCGATCGCGGCGCTCGACGACGGGACGCTTGCGGTGGCCGATCGGGGTCTTGACGCGGTGCTCGGGCTGGGCCGCGACGGCTCGGAGCGGACGCTGGTCGCCGAGGGCGTGACCATGGATCCGATCGCCCTCGCCCGCGGCCCCGACGGCTCGACCTGGCTTCTCGACGCCGGCCCCGACGGCCGTGGACGCCTCGGCCCGATCGGCACCGACGGGCGATTCGAACCGAGACGCCTCGAGGGGCCGCAAGCGCCCGCCGGCCTGGCCGTCGTCGACGCGTCGACCGCAATCGTCGCCGACGCCGATCGGCACGCGCTGTGGGCGGTGCCGCTCGCGGGCGGCCCGGCGCGGCGGCTGCTTGGCGAACGCGGGGCTTTCCCCGGCCTGCTGAACGTGCCGCGGGCGATCGCGACCTTCGAAGGAAGCGTGTACGTCGCCGAGGAGTTCAACCACCGCGTCGGCGTCTACTCGTACCGGGCCGGCGACGGGTCGAGCCCGCCGATCCTCCGGTATCTCGCGCTGTGGGGCATGCACGCGGTGATTCCCCGCGAGGGCGAGGGGAAGTTCCACTATCCCGTGGCGATCGCCTTCGCCCCGGGCGGCGACGAGCTCGCCATCGCCGAGCCGTTCGAACGCCGCGTGCAGCGGTTCGGCCGCACGCCCAAGGACGCCCCGCGGCCGCAACTGCCGCCGCGCGAGGGCATCCAGAGCCACTTCGGCCCGGCCCTCGCCGCGCACGGCGACCTGCTGGTCCTGCACGAGCCCGAGTCGGCGGCGGCGTTCGTGTTCGACCTGCGGGGCGACCTCGGGATCCATGTGACGACCTTCGGGGCGCCCGACGGGCGGGGGCCCGACTCGTTCGGCCGCATCTCCGCGGTCGATGTCGATGCGGAACGGCAGGAGATCGCGATCGCCGATGCGGGTCGCGGGCGGCTCGCCCTGATGCGGCTCGACCGCGACCGGGCGAAACCGCTGCTCATGGATCCGTTCATGACGCGGCTTTCGCTGTCGTGGGATCTCGCCGAAGGGGTCGGGCCGGGTTCGTGGCTCGCCCGACTCGCCGCGATCGCCCCGGGCGACCGTCCGGGCGGCCTCGCGCCGGCGGCGCTCGCCTCGCGCGACGGGCGGCGTTTTCTTCTCGACGGGCGGCGGGGCGAGATCATCGAGCTCGACGCGACGCTCGCCCCGGTCGCCTCGATCGCGACGGGGCTGGCGGGCGGGACCTCGCTCGCGGCCCTGCCCGACGGCCGCTTCGCGATCGCCCTGCCCGAGGCCGGACGGATCGGCCGGGTGGCCGTCGTCGGCGCCGATGGGCGCGAGTCCGCGTCGATCTCGGCGGGGCTCGTCCGTCCGATGGGAGTCGCGGCCTTCGAGGGCGATCTCGTCGTGGCCGTCGCGGGAACCGACGAGGTCGTCCGGATGTCGCCGGAGGGCGAGGTGCGCTGGCGGGTCGGCTCGCGCGGCAGTTCCGACGGCGAGTTTTGGATGCCCGGCGGCGTCGCGGTCATGACCCTCGGCGGCGAGGTCGGCCTCGCCGTCGTCGATGTCGGCAACCATCGCGTGCAGCTGCTGCGGCCCGACGGCTCGTGGCGGATGACCTTCGGGCTTGGCCGGGCCTACACGCGACCGCGCGACCGGGGGGCGAGTTGATGCGAAGGCAGGTCGCAACGGCGTTCGTGTGCGGGTGCTCGCTGGCGTTCGCGTTCGGGTGCGAGCGGGATCCTTCCCCCGCGGCATCCTCCCGTGAAGCGGGCGGCGAGCGCGACGCTGCGGAGGCGCCGCTTGCCGTGGACGCCCCGCGGCTCACCGCCACCGCGACCTCGGCGACCGGCTCGTTCACCGCCCGCTGGTCGATGCCCGATCCGATCCCGGTCGGCGACCCGTTCGCGGTCGAGATCGAGCTCTTCGCCGACCCGGGCCTCACCCAGCCGCTCGACGGGGGAAGTTGCCGCATCGACGCGGCGATGCCCCACCACGGCCACGGCATGAATGTCGCCCCGCGGATGCGTCGCGAGGGCCCCGGCCGCTGGCGGGCGATCGGGATGTTGCTGCACATGCCGGGTCGCTGGGAAGTCTTCGTCGATCTCGAGCGCGACGGCTTCCTCGAGCGGGCCCAATCGACGGTGGTGCTGCCGTGAGGGGGCGGCGCCCCGATCCGGTGCCGGTCCCCGCGGCCGAGCGACGGCGCCTGCTCTGGACGCTGCCGCTGGCCATGCTCGGTCTGGCGGTCGGCCTGGTCTTGGTCTGGTTCGATCCGGTGCCGATCGCCCGCGACGGCTCGACCGCATCGGTCTCGCGCGGGAGCGAACTTTCCCGGCCCGCGAGCGAGGCCCTTCCCGTCGACTTCACGGCGGCGGAGCTCGACCGGATCCGCGGCATGGCGTACCGGGGCTTCGCGCTGCCCGATCCGACCAATGTCCGGGCCGACCATCCGCAGGCGGTCGAACTCGGCCAGGCCCTGTTCTTCGACCGTCGGCTTTCCGGCACCGGAACCGTCTCGTGCGCGACCTGCCACCAGCCCGAGCGGGCCTTCACCGACGGGAAGACGGTGGCCGAGGCGCTGGGCACCGGCCCGCGGAACACGCAGTCGCTCCTGAACGTTCGGCGGCAGCGCTGGTTCACCTGGGACGGTCGCAACGACAACCTCTGGATGCAGGGGCTCGAGCCGATCGAGCATCCGCTCGAGATGGACGGGAATCGGGTCGCCGCGGTGCGGCTGGTCGCGTCCGACCCCGACCTGCGAACCCGCTACGAGGAGCTGTTCGGCCCGTTGCCGCCGCTCGATCGCGAGCGGATTCCCGAGGCGGCCCGGCCGGGGCCCCCGGATTCCACCCGGGTCGAGCATGTCGCATGGGCTGCCATGGCCGAGGCCGATCGGACCCGGATCAACAAGGCGTTCGCGAACCTCGGGAAGGCGATCGCCGCCTACGAGCGGCGGCTGTCCGACGGCTCGACCCGGCTCGACGCGTTCATCGCGGGGCTCGACGAGACCGGCCGAAACTCGTCGGCGCCGCTCACCGAGCGGGAACTCGCCGGCCTCAAGCTCTTCGTCGGGAAGGCCGGGTGCTGGCAGTGCCACCACGGCGACACCCTCTCGGACGAGGAGTTCCACAACCTCGGCATTCCCTCCCGCGAGGGCGGCATGCCCGTTGACGAGGGTCGATACCAGGGCATCGAGCTCCTTCGCGAGAATTCTTTCCGGGCCGGCGGGCCGTACAGCAACGATCCCGAGTGCGACATCGCCGTCGTGAGCGAAGGGTTGGTGAACGGTCCGGAAAACTGGGGTCGGTTCAAGACGCCGTCGTTGCGCGGCGTCGGGAAGACGGCGCCCTACATGCACGCCGGGCAGTTCGAGGACCTCGCCCGCGTGGTCCGTTTCTACTCGACGCTCGAGGGGGCGGTCGCGCTCGACCACCACGCCGAGACCGTGCTCGAGCCCCTCGGGCTCTCGGACGCGGAGATGGCCGATCTCGTGGCGTTTCTCGAGACCCTGTCGGGGCCCGGCCCCGATCCGAAGCTGCTCGAGCCGCCGGGGCGTTGATCCTCGCCCGCGGGCGAGACCCGTTCCATTGCGGAAAAATCCGGTTCGACCGCATCGGAAACCCCGATCGCGGGGTAGATTCGACCATCCATGTCTCGCCCCGCGTGCCTCATCCGCCGTGCCCGGACCCCGTTCCGGGAGAGCCTTCTCGCGACGCTCGCCCTGCTCGCGGCCGCCACCGCCCTCGGCCACGAAGGCGACCCCAAGGCCCGCGAGCGGCGGAAGCCTTTCGTCGGACCGGTGTGGCGGGAAGGCGACGGCGGCGTCGCCGGGCTGTTCGCCGCGTCGGGCGTCTCGCTCAAGGCGTGGTTCCCCGCGAACACCTTCAACACCGGCGGGGCGACGAACACCACCGGCAACGACTGCTGGGGCTACGTGAGCCCGTCGGGTCGCGAGTACGCCATCGTCGGCCTGAACGGCGGCACCGGCTTCGTCGAGGTCACCGTCCCCGAGGAGAGCCGCATCGTGGCGTTCCAGCCCGGGCCGACCAGCCTCTGGCGGAACGCGAAGACCTACGGGAGCCACTGCTACTCGGTGAGCGAGGGCGGCGGCGGGATCCAGGTGTTCGACCTCGCCCAGATCGACGCGGGCGTGGTGACGCTCGTGAACACGGTGACCGCCGGCGGAGCGGCCCAGACGCACACCATGATCATCAACGAGGAGACCGGCTACCTCTACCGGATGGGCGGCAGCTCGAACGGCATCCGGATCTACAGTTTGGCCAATCCCGTCGCGCCGGCCCTCGTCGCCGAATGGCAGGGGCGTTACGTCCATGACGGTTTCGTGACCAGCTACCCCTCGGGCCCGTACGCCGGCAAGGAGATCTTCTTCGCCTGCGGCGGTCTCAACAACGGTTTCGCCCAGACCGGCGTGACCATCCTCGACGTGACGGACAAGGCGGCGATCGTCGAGCTGAGCCACTTCCAGTACCCGAACGCGGCGTTCTGCCACCAGGCGTGGATCACCGACGACCGGAAGTACATCTACATCAACGACGAGATCGACGAGCAGAACTTCGGGCTCAACAACCTCGGCCGGATCGTGAACGTCGAGAACCTCTCCGCCCCGTTCCTCGCCGGGACCTACTCGACCGGCCTCGTCAGCGTCGACCACAACCTGTACGTGAAGGGGAACCTGCTCTTCTGCTCGAACTACAAGACGGGCCTGCGGATCTTCGACCTGGCGGCCGATCCGCTCGCCCCGAGCGAGATCGCGTGGTTCGACACCTATCCCGAGGCCGACGCGACGGGGTACGCGGGGCTCTGGTCGAACTACCCGTATCTCCCCAGCGGCACGATCATCGGCAGCGACATCGAGCGGGGGCTCTTCGTCTGGCGGCTTGAGCTGCCGTTCGCGAACTTCACGCCCGACGGGACGCTGCCGGCGCAGGTCGATCCGCGCGGCGATTCGATCGAGATCACGATCGCCCCCCGGCCCGGCGAGACCCTGGCGGCGGGCGGCCAGAAGCTGCGGCTCTCGATCGACGGCGGGGCCCCCTTCGACTCGCCGCTCGTGCCGCTCGGGGCCGATCGCTGGCGGGCGGACTTCCCGACGATTGCCTGCGGGATTCCGCTTCGCTACCAGTTCGTGGCGACGGACCCTGCCGGCCGCGAGAACACCTATCCGCCGCTGCCGGTCGACGCGGTCGCAACACTCGGGACCTCCTTGCGGTTCTCCGACGACTTCGAGACCGACCAGTTCTGGTCGATCGGGGCTCTCGGCGACAACGCCACCGCGGGCTTCTGGGTCCGGGTCGATCCGGTCGGCACCAGCGCCCAGCCCGAGGACGACAATCCGGCGGGAACCGGCACGAAATGCTTCGTGACCGGCCAAGGGGTCGTGGGAGGCCAGGCCGGTGCCGCGGATGTCGACGGCGGCTCGACCTCGCTCGTCTCGCCGCGGCTCGATTGCACGGGCATGCAGCAGCCGCTCGTCGAGTACGCCCGCTGGTACTCGAACAACCAGGGCTCGAACCCGAACGCCGACTCGATGCCGATCCTGATCTCGGCCAACAACGGGGCGACCTGGGTCCAGCTCGAGGAGGTGAACGAGAACCTCGGCGCGTGGAAGACGAAGGTCTTCGCGATCGAGGACTTCATCGTCCCGACCGACCAGGTGCGGCTGCGCTTCGTGGCCCGCGATCTCGGCGGTGGCTCGCTGGTCGAGGCCGGCGTCGACGACGTGCGGATCAGCTACTACGACTGCCCGGCCGATACGGTGCCCGGAGACCTGAACGGCGACGGCGTCGTCAGCGCGGGCGATCTCGCGGCGCTGCTGGGGGCGTGGGGATCTGCGGGCGGCCCGGCCGACCTCGACGGCGACGGCACGGTGGCCGCGGGCGACCTCACGATCCTGGTCGCGAACTGGACGCCGTGACCGTGCGGGCAGCCGCCCTCGGCGGTTAGCATGACCCGCGTCGCCATGCCGATTCCCGTGCCGTTCGCCGTCGCGCTTCTCCTGGTCGCGGATCCTCCCGCCGCCGGCTCGCCCCAGCCCGTCCGCGACGAGATCAAGGGCACGGCCCTCGCGATCGAGTTGGTTCCCGTCACGCCCGCCGACGGCTCGCCGCCGTTCCTCCTCACGCGGACCGAGATCACCTGGGACATCTACGACACGCTCATCTTCGGCTTCGACCGCGAGGCGGGGCAGTCGACGCCGGAAGCCGACGCCGTGACGCGGCCGACGAAGCCGTATGTGGCGACCGACCGCGGCTTCGGCCACGCGGGGTTCCCGGCCATTTCCGTCTCGTTCCGCGGCGCGCAGGCGTGCGCCGAGTGGCTGACCGCGAAGACGGGCAAGAAGTACCGCGTGCCGACCCTCAAGGAGTGGAAAGCGGCGTGCGCGGCGGCGCGGATCCCCGTCGATGCGGTCGGGGACCACGCGGTCTTCGCCGGCAACAGCGTGGTCGACGGCGAGATGCGGACGCGGGCGGTCGGCAGCCGGAAGCCCGACGCCCTCGGCTGCTTCGACCTGTGGGGGAACGCCGCCGAGTGGTGCGTCGGCGACGACGGGAAGCCGGTCCTCGTCGGCGGCAGCTACCGCGATCCGCCGGAGAAGGTCGGTTGCGACGCGTCGCTGGCGTCCACGCCCGACTGGAACGCGAGCGACCCGCAGTACCCCAAGAGCATCTGGTGGCTGACCGACGCCCCCTTCGCCGGCTTCCGCCTGGTCCGTGAGCCCTGATCCATCCCGTCGGAACCGAACCCACGAGGAGCCCCCATGCGACCGAACGCCACCGACCTTGCCCGCCGCGACACGATCCTCGCCGCGGCCGCCGCACCGTTCGCAATGTCCGCCGCGGCCGCCGCGATGTTCGCGACCGCCCGCCGCGAGGACACCCTCACCGTCGGCGTGATCGGCTGCGGGGGACGCGGGACGGGCGCCGCGCTGAACGCCCTCGAGGCCGGGAAGGACGTGAAGATCGTCGCGCTCGGCGACGCCTTCGCCGATCGGCTCGAGGGCTGCCGCCGCGGCCTCGCCGAGGCGGGTGGCGAGCGCGGGAAGGTCGCCGAGGCCGACTGCTTCGTCGGGCTCGATGCGTACCGGGCCGTCTGCGCGAGCGACTGCGACCTCGTCATCCTCGCGACGCCGCCCGGCTTCCGGCCCGGGCACTTCGCCGAGGCGGTCCGCACCGGCAAGCATGTCTTCATGGAGAAGCCGGTCGCCGTCGACTCGCCGGGCATCCGCCTGGTGATCGATTCGGCCAAGGCCGCCCGCGACCAGAAGCTCTGCGTGGTCGCCGGCACGCAGCGCCGCCACGAGCGGAGCTACCTCGAGGCGATGGAGCGGCTGCATCGCGGCGACCTCGGCCCGCTCGTCGCCGCCCGCTGCTACTGGAACCAGGGCGGCCTCTGGAACGTCGATCCGCAGGAGGATCGCAGCGAGGTCGAGAACCAGATGCGGAACTGGCTGTACCACTCGTGGCTCTCCGGCGACCACATCGTCGAGCAGCATGTCCACCAGCTCGATGTGTTGAACTGGGGCTTCCGGGCCCATCCGAAGCTCGTCCGCGGCGTCGGGGGCCGGCAGGCCCGCACCGACGAGCGGAGGTTCGGGCACATCTACGACCACTTCGGGCTCGAGTACGTCTATCCCGGCCCCGAGGGCTTCGGCGACGCGTTCGCCCTCTCGATGTGCCGCCAGCAGGACGGCACGCCGAATCGCGTCGAGGAGGTCTTCACCGGCACGCAGGGCATCGCCCAGCTCGCCCCCGGGTCGGTTCGCCTCAGCGGCCCGAAGGCCTGGCAGTTCAGCGGCCCCGACCCGAACCCGTATGTCGAGGAGCACAAGAACCTGCAGCTCGCGATCCGCACCGGCAGCGGGCTGAACGAGGGCGAGCAGGTCGCCGAGAGCACGCTGACCGCGATCATGGGCCGCATGGCCGCCTACACCGGCCAGGACGTGACCTGGGAGCAGGCGATGGCGAGCGAGGAACGGCTCATGCCCGAGCGGATCGAGTTCGGGCCGCGGCCGGTCGCGCCGGTCGCGGTGCCGGGCCGGACCAAGTTCTCCTGAGCCGCGGGGTTCGACCTCGGCATGCCCGTCTCCGCCTGCATCATCGCCTTCAACGAGGCCGACAAGATCGAGGCCGCGGTGAACAGCGTGCTTTGGGCCGACGAGGTCGTCGTGGTCGACAGCGGCTCGACCGACGGGACGGCCGGACGCGCGACCTCGCTCGGGGCCCGCGTGGTGCAGGTGCCGTTCGAGGGCTTCGGCCGGCTGCGGAACGCGGCGCTCGGGCACCTTTCGCACGAGTGGATCTTCTCGCTCGACTCCGACGAGCGCTGCACGCCCGAGGCCCGCGACGAGATCCTGCGCATCACCGCCGACCCGGCCAGCCCGCCGGTCTGGCTCGTGCCGCGTCGGAACTGGTTCCTCGGCCGCTGGATCCGCCATTCGGGGTGGTACCCCGATTTCCGCCAGCCGCAGCTCTTCCGGCGCGGCTCGATGGCATACACCGAGGATCCGGTGCACGAGGGCTTTATCCTGCTGCAGTCCGCGCCGCTCGCCCGCATGCGGTCGGCGATCTGGCAGGTGCCGTTCAAGAACCTCGCCGAGGCCCTGCACAAGGCGAACCGCTACTCGAGCCTCGGCGCGGAGAAGCTCCACGCCCGCGGCAAGCGCGGCTCGATGCCGAAGGCGATCTCGCACGGGCTGGTCGCATTCTTCCGCCACTACATCGTGAAGCTCGGGTTCCTCGACGGGTGGGCGGGCTTCGCGATCGCCTTCTCGAACCTCGAGGGAACCTTCTGGCGGTACGCGAAGCTCACCGAGCTTGATGGCCGCTATCCGAAGCCGCCGCCGTCGCCGCCGCTCGGGCGTCCGCCCGCGGGAAGTTCGGCGAGCTCGTGACGCCCCCGGGCGTGACGAAGCGGGCCGAGTAGCCGAGCGAGGCGAGGCCGCTGCGCTCGAGCGCGGCCAGACCGTCGTCCGGGCCGAGCAGCGCGAGGCCGGTGCCGAGGGCGTCGACGATCGCGCCGTCCGGGCCGATCACCGTGACCGCGATGCGGCGGGCGGAACCCTGTCCGGTGCGAGGGTCGACGAGGTGCGACACGCGGATCCCGTCCGATTCGATCGCCTGCGACGCGTCGCCGCTCGTCGAGATCGACGCGTCGCGCAGGGTCACCGTCGGCCGGTCGCCGCCCGGCGGGTCGTCGATCGCGACCCGCCAGCCGTCGCGGCCGCGGGGCGGCAGGCCGGTGCGGATGTCGCCGGCGATCGCAACGAGCGTGCGGGGAACTCCCGCCTCGCCCATCGCCGCCACCGCGGCCTCGGCGGCGAGTCCCTTGCCGAGGCCGCCGAAATCGAGCTTGACTCCGGGCTCGACCGAAACCCAGCCGGCGGCGCGATCCCACGAGACTCTCGCGAAGCCGACGCGGGCCGCGGCCGCCACGGTTTCCGCCGCATCGGGAACCCGGCCCTCGGCCTTCGCCTCCCGCCAGAGCCGCGTCGCCGGGCCGACCGTCGGGTCGAACGCACCGCCGGTGGCCTTGAACGCGACGCGGCTCCGCTCGAGCGCCTCGACGAGCCATGGGCTCGCCGCGACGCGTTCACCGGGCCGGGCCTCGACGCGGCGGGCGTCGCTCGAGGGTCGCCAGTCGCTCAGGGCCTGTTCGACCGCTTCCAGGCGCGAGAACGCGATCCGGGCCGCGTCGATCGCGGCGGTCTCGTCGTCAGCGTCGATCGTCACCGTCGCTTCCGTCCCCATCACCACCTGGCGATAGGTGCGCAGGTTCGCGGTCGCGCACCCGGCCAGGCCGACGAGGATCGCCAGGAGCGCGGCCCGCACGTCACGGCGTCGGGATCGCGCACGAGCCGCCGTGCTTCTTGTGGTAATCCTGGTGGTACTCCTCGGCGGCGAAGTAGTTCGAGTACGGCGCGACCTCGGTCACGATCTTCCGGCCCTTGAAGGCCTTCTCCCCGGTGAGCGACGCGATGACCGCGTCGGTGACCCGCCTCTGGTCGTCGTTCATCACGTAGATCGCCGAGCGGTACTGCGTGCCGATGTCGGGTCCCTGGCGATTGAGCGTGGTCGGGTCGTGGATCTTGAAGAAGAACCGCACCAGCTGCTCGTAGGAGACCTTCTTCGGGTCGAA
>JBIKVN010000306.1:0-3368 GCA_044356865.1 Phycisphaerales bacterium
AGCGCGACCAGCGGCACGGCCAGGGCCTTCGCGGGTCCGGACATCGCTTCAGGTGCCCGACCGGCCGTCGGCCTCGAGCGGGAACGAGTTGATGCGGTCGATCAGGGCCCGCAGGCTGCCGTAGCGCTTGCGGGTGTAGTGGAACGAGATCCGCGGCAGCTCGAGGGCGTCGTCCTCGCCCGGCAGGGGGCCCGACTGGAGGAAGCCGCCTTCGGCGCAGAGGAACCCATACTCGCGGTCGAGCGTCGCGAGTTGCGGCCCCGACAGCGGCCGGTCGATCCGCAGCGCCAGCAGCTTGCCGACGAAGCGGCTGCTGCGGAACCGCCGGTAGAAGCCGACCACTTCCGCGACCGCCTCTTCGGGGGTCTGCACGCGGCGGTAGATCTGCGGGTCGTCGGGCGAGATGAGCTTGCGGGCGAGAAGTTCCTCGCGGGCGAAGGCCTGCCAACGGGTCCAGTAGTTCCCGCCTTCTCCCTCGAGGAGC
Organism: Phycisphaerales bacterium; assembly: GCA_044356865.1. GTDB lineage: Bacteria > Planctomycetota > Phycisphaerae > Phycisphaerales > SM1A02 > JBEIUL01. Next base: position 485 of record JBIKVN010000306.1, read on the forward strand.
ACGATCGGCATGATCGAGGCCTTGCCGGTCTGCATGAGCGTGAGCACCTCGAAGATCTCGTCCATCGTGCCCCAGCCGCCGGGCAGGCAGGCGATCGCCGACGAGTTGCTCGTGAACATGAGCTTCCGCGTGAAGAAGTAGCGGAAGTTGATGAGCTTCGGATCGCGGTCGATGACCGCGTTCACCGTCTCCTCGGCGGGCAGGCGGATCGCGAGGCCGAACGACGCCTCGCCGCCCGGGCCCTCGTGCCCGGCCTTCATGATGCCGCCGCCGGCCCCGGTGATGACCATCCAGCCCTCGGCGGCCATGAGCTGGCCGAAGCGGCGGGCGGCGGCGTAGTCGGGATGGTCTTCCGGCGTGCGGGCCGAGCCGAAGATCGAGATCTTCGGCTTGCCGCGGTAGGCGTTGAAGACGCGGTAGGCGTAGCGCATCTCCTTCAAGGCGCTCGAGACCAGCCGCAGCTGGCCGGTGTCCGCCTCCTCGCGGAGCAGCTTGAAGGCGGTCTCGACCATCTCCCGCACCGCGAGGGCGTCGGCCTTGCTCGGATCGTGGCCGAGACCCTCGAGGAGGGCCATCGTCGCCTTCGTGACCGTCTCGCGCTCGTCGGGGGACTCGGCGGCATCCGTCCCGTCGGAAGGGGGAACCATGGGCGGATCCTATCGCCGGTGCCGCGGGTCGGCGCTCGCGCCCGCGAGTCCGGGCAGCGGCAGCAGTTCGGCCCGCGGGTCGCCGATCGGCCCGCGGATCGAGATGAGCGCGAACTGGTCGCCGACGACTCCGAGCACCTCGCTCACCGGCCCGAGCGAACCGCGGGCCCGCAGCGTCGCGTCGACCTCGAGATCCTCGAGGCCGATCCGGCCGGTCCCGTCGAGCCGCAGGAGATCGGCCCGCAGCGAAAGTCCCTCGAACTCGGCGATGTCGCCCTCGATCAGGAACTCGACATCGGCGTCCTTGATCGAGTCGCGCGACGGCAACGCGAACTGCGTGAGCTGCAGGATCTGCATGACGATCGGCGAGCTCGCGAACGCCGCGTCGCGGACCCGGATCCGACCCCGGCCGACCCGGGCCGAACGGTCTCCGAGCGGCCCCTCGATCGCGACCGAGGCGTCGAGGCGACCGCGGGCCGCGGCATCGGGATCGTCCGGATGCATCAGCCGCTCGACGCTCGAGCCCGCGATCTTCACGTCCGCCTCGTACCTCATCGACGCCCGGTCGATCTCGCCCCGGGCGGTGACGAGCCCGCCGCCGAGGGTGGCGACGCATCGATCCAGGACGATCCGCCAGCCGCCGTCGACCAGCCGCAGGTCGGCCTCGGCGTCCTCGGCGGGGCGACCGTAGATCCGGAGGCGACTCGACTTCATGCGGGTCTCGAGCGAGGTGACCGGCTCGGCCCCGGCGGACTCGCGCCGATGGTCGAACGCCAGCACGGCCCCTCCGTCGATCTCGGTGAGCGGGACGCCCACGTCCAGCCGGGCATCGCGGGCGGCGAGCTCGCCGTCGAACTCGTAGGCCAGCGGGTTGGCGATGCCCTCCTCGTCGTTCCAGCGGATGAAGATGCGACCGTCCCGGATCTCGAAGCTCTCGGCCGCGAAATCGATGCTTTCGGCGGCCTGCGGAAGCGGCGGGGGGAGGATGGCCACGAGATCGTCGGTCCACGCCGTCGCCGCGAGGTCGAAGCCGAGCGACCCGACCCGGGGCGTCGCGGCGAGATCGAACGAGCCGGCGATCGAGGCGGTCCCGCCGTCGAACGAGACCTCGAGCCCCTCGACCTCGACCGCGGCCGGCGTGACCGCGATGGTGCCGCCCGGCGCGAGCGTCGTCGCGACGCGACGGCCCGAGATCGACACCGTGGCTTCCTTCGGCACGAGATCGAGCCTCCATCGCTCGGGGCCGCCGCCCTCCCCGAGCCGGATCGTCGCGTCGAACCGGCCGACCGGTTCTCGGGTCGCCCACCCCTCGCGGAAAGACTCGCCGGCGAACCCCGCCAGCGCCAGGTCGACCGCCGGACTCTCGAACCGGCCGTCGGTGACCGTGGACACCAGGTCCAGAAGCGGCAGGTATGGATCACGGGCATCGACGCCGCCCTCGCAGGTCACCCGGCCTTCGAGACGGCCTTCCGTCTCGACGCCGAAGGCGAGGCCCCGGGCCTTGATGGCGGAGTCGCGGATCTCGAGTCGCCCCGCGAGATCGATGGTTCGCGTTCGCCGGCCCCGCCAGTCGAAGGCGATCTCCTCGGGCGTCACGGTGGCCTCGAGCGATTCGGTCCCGTCCGCGGCGGTCGCGACGAGGACCCGGGCATCGAAGGTGCCCCGTGGGCTTGCCTCCCGCCAGATGCGCTGCCCGGCCTCGCGCCATTCCTTCGGCATGGTCTCGACGCACCACGGCTCGATCTGCATGCGATCGAGGGTGATGTCGAATCGCTCTTCCGCGCCGCGGAAGGCCAGCATTCCCTCGACCGAAACCACCCCGTCCCCGCGACGGCCGACGAGCGAACGCACCGTCACCATCTCGTCGGTGATCCGCAGGTCGGCGGTCATCCGGTCGAGGTCGAGGCCCGGCGGGATGCCGAGGCCGCCCGAAGATCCCTCGTCGCGGCGCGGCGCGATCGAGCCGTCGCGGAAGCGAACGTCCATCGCGAAGGTCGTCGAACCCTTCTCGTCGTGCCCGACGGTGCCCGACACGTCCATCGTGCCGGCGAGACCGGCGGCGGCGAGTCTCGCTCCGCCCGGGGAGAGCGCGAGCCCCGGCCAATCGGGTATCGCAGCGCGGTCGGGCGGCGGGATCGCCGCGAGCAGCAGGGGACCCATGCGGTCGTCGCGGCCCTCGAAGCGGATGGTGGGCAGGAAGTCCCGGCCGCCGCCCGGCAGCCGCGGGATGAGGATGT
>JBIKVN010000086.1:0-12029 GCA_044356865.1 Phycisphaerales bacterium
TCATGGAGCCCGGCGCGGCCTGCACGTTCTCGTGCGAGCGCATCCGCAAGGGCCTCGACACGATCTCGGTGACCGGAAACGTCCTGCGCGACTACCTGACCGACCTCTTCCCGATCCTCGAGCTCGGGACGAGCGCGAAGATGCTCTCGATCGTGCCGCTCATGAACGGCGGGGGCCTCTTCGAGACTGGCGCCGGCGGCTCGGCGCCGCGCCATGTCCAGCAGTTTTTGGCCGAGAATTCGCTTCGCTGGGATTCGCTCGGCGAGTTCCAGGCCCTCGGGGCGAGCCTCGAGCATCTGGGAAATCACCTGGGAAAGCCGGCCGGCTTGAAGGCCTCGGTCCTGGCCGAGTGCCTCGAAGAGGCGATTTCGAAGTACCTCATGAACAACAAGGGTCCGGCCCGGAAGGTCGGCGACCTCGACAACCGCGGCAGCCACTTCTATCTCGCGCTCTACTGGGCCCAGGCGATCGCGAGCCAGGCGAAGGACCGCGACCTCGCCGGCCGCTTCGGCCCGATCGCCCGCGATCTCGCGGCGAACGAGGCGAAGATCGTCGACGAGCTGAACACCGCCCAGGGTGGCACGGTCGACCTCGGCGGCTACTACCGGCCGCTCGACGCGAAGGCCTCGCGGATCATGCGATCGAGCCCGACGCTCAACGCGATCGTCGACGCCGCGATCCGCGGCGCGGCGGCCTGAGCGGGATCGCGCCCGTGGCCGCCCCCGAGACGCAAGCCGCCGCGATCGAACGACTGCTCAGGTCGGGTGATGCGGTCGAGGCGCTGCGGGTTTCCGACGGTTTGCTCGCCAAGGCCCGCGGGAACTTCGCGGGGCGGTTCGGGCGGGCGCGGGCCTTGCTCCAGCTCGGCAAGGTCGGCGAGGCCGACGCCGAGCTCGACGAGTGCGTGCGGCTGGCGGCGAAGGACCCGCATGTTCGCCTCCTGCGAGGCATCGTCGACCAGCGGCTCGGCCGGGTCGAACGGGCGATCGAGTCGCTGCGTCCGCTGGCGAACGGTTCGACGCCGTTCGCGGCCGAGGCCGCGATCGCCCTGGCCGAGACGCTCTGGTTCGGGCACCGTCGCGACGAGTTGGCGGCGATGGTCAAGACAGGGGGGTCGTGGACGCGGGACCAACGGGCGGCTCTCGCTGCGGCGAGGCTGCGGGGGCTCGACGAGCCGGCGGCCGCGATCGACGCGCTGCGCGACCTCGCCGACCGCGGCCCGAACCCGCTTGTCCGCCGCGTCGCCGGTTTCGAGGCGGTCGGGCTGCTCGATCGCACCGGCCGCTACCGCGAGGCGTTCGACCTCGCGACCGCCCTCCACGCCGCGACCACGGCCCCGTTCGACCTCGACGGGATGCTGCTCGAGGTCGAGCGGCAGCGGAAGGAGCTCGACGCGGGCCGGCTTCGTTTCGAGCCTCGGATCGAGCCGGTTCGCGATGTCGCCCTCGTGGTCGGCCTGCCACGGTCGGGCACGACGCTGCTCGAGCAGATGCTCGATGGGCACTCGGCGATCGCCGGGATCGGCGAGTACGACGGCATCGAGACCCTCGCCGACGAGCTCGTCGCCACCGGGCGGTACCCGAGGTCGATCGGGGCGATCGCGCCGGCGACGCTCGAGGCGGCCCGCGATCGTTACCGGGCCGGTGCCCGCCGCCTGGCCCGCGCCGGGGCGACCTTTACCTTCGACAAGACCCTGCGGGCGTGGAATCGCCTGCCGGCGGTCGCCGCGGCGTTGCCGGGAGCGGTCTGCTTCCGCATGACCCGCGATCCCCGCGACCAGGCGATCAGCATCTTCCTCTCGTACTTCCATCCCATCGCCGACGGCTGGACCGGTTCGCTCGAGTCGATCCGGCGGGTGATCGAGGCCGAGCGGTCGATCCTGCCGCGGGCGCTCGAGGCCCTGGACCTTCCCCACGAGTCGCTTTCGCTCGAGGAACTGGTCGCCGAGCCCGAGGCGCATGCGAATCGCTGCCTGTCCAGACTTGGGCTAGCGCTCGATTCGCGCGTGCTGCGACCCGAGGCGAACCCCCGGACGGTGTTCACGCTGAGCCATGAACAGGTCCGCCGGCCCATCAACCGGGCGGGCCTCGGTCGCTCGCAGAACTACGAGTTCGCGTTTGGCGCGGCGTGGGACGCGCTGGAACCGGCCCGATAACCCGCCAAGCCGCGCAGACCCACCCCGGCCGTTCAGGGATTATGTCGGATTGGTCGCAAGTCCCTTGCCCGTCGGGGTTCCCGTGGCATGGTCTCGATGCAGAGAGAGGGTCGAGGGGCCGCGGCTTTCCCGCCACGGTGCTCCCCGTCTCCTGACCGTACCCAACCAGCGTTCCCCGCCGCTTCCCGTGCGGCTTCGTTTCTTCCCTTTGTTCGTTCCCTTTGTTTCCTGGAGTTCCCCAAATGAAGAAGACCATGCTCGCCTCGGCCGTCGCTGCCGCCTCGCTCGCCGGAGCCGCCTCCGCCGACATCACCGTTCCGCTCGCCGACTTCGTCGCGACCGGATTCCAGTTCTTCGACGTTGTTGAAGCCGCCAACCCCGGCGCGTTCATCTTCGGTAACCTCACCGGCGCGTCGGTCAACGCGGTCCTGACCGCGTCGACGAACTTCACCTACGCCGACGACCTGTGCATCTACGTCGACGCGATTCCGCTGTCGACCGGCGGCCTGCTGCAGTGCGGCGGGTTCTCCAGCCTTTCCGCCTCGCAGCGGTACTTCTGGCCGAACGGCGCTTCGAGCGCTCCCGGTACCGTCGTCTCGGGCACGGTGAACTTCACCACCTCGATCTTCATCGACCAGGCGCTCTTGGGCGCCCCGCGGGTCTGGATCGGCAACGGTTACGGCGCGGCCGGCACTTCGGGTACCTGGACGGGCACGGTGACGCTCCACGGCGTCGACTTCGTGCCGGCCCCCGGAGCGGTCGCGCTCCTCGGTCTCGCGGGCCTCGCCTCGCGTCGCCGTCGCGGCTGATTCGCAGGATTCACTCCTGAAACCGACGCGGGGCGATCGATGGATCGCCCCGCGTTGTGCTTCGAGGTTGGTCTCGCGATCGAGCGGCCAGAGGTTTCAGTTCGCTTCCCGCGAACCGGTGAAGACGCTCGGACGGTGGCGGGTGCCGACGAGGAGGTGCAGAGCCTCGCCTTCGGGGGCGAGCGTGGCCGAAGCCTCAAGGAACGGATGGTCGAGTTGCCAGGCTTGCTCGGCTCCGATCGGCCGGTGCTTCCTCCACGCCCCGCGCCGGAGGCCGTCGACGATCGCCTCGGCGGCATGCGCCACGCTGTCGAGGTCGGAGCCGGCGAGGGGGCGGCCGGCCAGGGCACGGGCGTAACGATGGGAGGAGACGGCCGATCCGAGGAGGTCGTCGGCGACCCTCGCGAACCAGCCGCTCGTCGCCAGCAGGTCGCCGCCGACGAACTCGCCGCCGATGAAGATCAGGGCGCCACAGGCGTCGCGGCCGGACTCGCGGGCCTTGGTGAGATCGACCGGACGGCGGTCGCGATGGGCGGAGTCCCGCAGGGCGTCGAGGAGATCGCTCGAGGCTTCCCCGACTTCGCAGCGATCGCGGAACTCGGCGATCCGCTGCCACACCTCGCCCTGGTCGGCGAGGTGTTCCCGGCCGATGCCCGGGCGCTCGGGCTCGGCGTTCGACGTGCGACGCGATCGATGGACGTGCCGCATCTTCTCGCCGCGGATGAACGCCGGTTCGATTCCTTCGCCGCGGAACCGGTCGAGGGCGCGTCCGGACCAGCGACCTTGCTCGACGCAGGTCACGGGGATGTCGATCGTGCCGTTCGCCGGAACGAGGGCGTCGGCGTTGGTGCCGCGATTCTGCTTGCCGCCGCGGATGAGTTGGCCGGCGAGAACGAGGATGGGGCGACTGGTCTGGTTGCGGGCGACGAGGACCGGGACCGATCCGCCGCCCTTCTCCTCGATCAGGAGACCGTCGGGGACCTCGGGAAGGAAGCTGATGGGTAGTTCCGCGAGGATCGAATCGTGGCGGAGGAAGACGATGTCGAGGCCGTCATCGATCGGTATGGGGGCGTCGAGACGCAGGTTGGACAGGCCTAGCGGGGGGGAGGGGGCCAGCGTGTTCATGGGGGTTCCTTTCGGTTGGGCGGCCATGCTTCGGCGTTGGTTCCCGGACGCCGGGAGCAGAGGGCCGGTGAAGTGACCGGTCTGCAGGCTGATTAGATCGGTCTGACAAAAATCAAAAATCAAAAGTGACAAGAACTGATGCCGAGGCTAGATTCTGGGGCAGTAAAGCGGGTTTGACCGTTTTGGCCTGTCCAAAAACCGGATTTGGCCTGTCCAATTTCCACCGCCACCCGCCAGCCGAGACCACGTCATGCCGCCGCCCGGATCCGATTTCCACCCCGAGCCACCGCCGTTGCGAGCCTTCGTGGTGGCCGTGATCCTCACCCTCCCCGAGTCGGGAGATCGCGGCGAACCGTCGGCCTTCGCGGTCGGTCCGATCCCGTGCATCCTCCCGCCGGGCACTCAAGCCCAGGCTTCTTCCGGGTCCGGCCACCGCGCCGACTGGCTTCGCGACATGCTCTCGCCCCACCTCCGGCAGGTCGAGGTCGCCAACCGGTTCCGGCACTTGCCGCCCCGGCCTTGGCCCCCGGAGGCCCTCCTCCTGACCGTCTGGGCGACCGGGCGAAGAGCTGGACAGGCCAACACACCCGCCTACCCGCCGTTGAGCGAGGCTCTCGAGTCGATCGGACGTCGGATCGGAGACCCCTCGTTCGCCGCGGAATCCGCGGCCGCGATCCGCGGGGCCTCGAGCTCGGATCCGTTCCTCCATCGATCGCTCGGTGAGGAGGCCCGCCTGCGGGCGGCCGCCGAGGAGGAACTGCACGCACCGCCCGGCCGTGATCTTCCGGCCGCGATCGCTATCCTGCCGCCCACTTTCTCGCTCACCGAGTTGCAGACGGCAATCGCCGCACTGGTCGGACGTCCGGTCAAGGATCTCGAGTCCACGAGCAACTTCCGCCGTCGGATCCAGGAGTTCCTCCATCGTGGCGTGCTGGTCGAGGACGAGTCCGCCGTCACGTCCTCCGACCGCGAACGAAGCGGGCGTCCGCCGCGTCGCTACCGATTCGATGCCGAGGCATGGCGATGCTGGCTGCTTCAGCGGGTCTCAGCAGACCGCCGTTCACCCGACCGGATCTTCGCGGATGCGGCCTTCGATGAGTGGAGTTTCCACGCGCAGGCTTCGTCGCGCCTTTCGACCTCGGAGTCGCCGGAAGAGGTCCATCGCCAGGCACGACGCCTCGCCCGGGGTGAATGGCCTGTGCCGCTCGATCCCGATACCGACACGCGAATCTCGCGCCTCGAGCGGATGCTCGAACAGGTTCTGCGCGATCGGAACGGCCCAGGGCCCGGGTGATCAGGCCTGCGGTCGCTTCCCGGAATCAGCCCGGGCAGTCTCCCCAAGCCGCGAGGATCACGGCGAGGTCGGCCGGATCGGTCGTACCGCTTCCGTCGATGTCACCGCTGCCGCCGAAGCCCCAGCTTCCGAGCAGGATCGCGAGATCGCCCGGCCCCACCGTGCCGTCGCCGTCCAGATCGGACGAGCAGGCAGCCCCCACCGCCGCGACGGCCGCGAACGCGTCCAGCAGCCCCCACCCGGTGCTCGTGTCGTAGCCGGCGATGCCCATGTCCCGGGCGGTCGTGAAGAGGATCTCGGTGATCTCGTCGGGCGAAACCGACGGATCGCGGGAGCGCATGAGCGCCGCCACCCCGGCGGCCAGCGGCGACGCGAACGAGGTGCCGTTGATCGTCATGAAATCGGTCGCGTGGTAGCCCGCGGTCCCGGTCCGATCGGTGGTCACGATCGACGACCCCGGAGCGAGGCAGTCGAGCAGCGGCCCGAAACACGAGAATGTCGCCCGCGTGCCGTTCCGCTGGGCCGCTCCGATCGAAAGCACCGGCCCGAGGCTTGCGGGATAGCTGACCGCGGTGTTCCCCGTGTTGCCGGCACTGGCGAAGTGGATCGCCCCGGCCTGCCGCGTCGCGGCGTAGGCGCTCTCGACCGCCGCCGAGGTCCCGCCGTACCAGTTGCTGTTGTTCGTGATCAGGATCCCGTTCGCGAGGGCCCAGTTCAGGGCGTTCGCGGTCCAGGAGTAGTTGGCGTCCCAGCCGCCGCCGGCGTTGCCCACGAAGCACCGGACCGAGACGGTCGGGCATCCCGGCGCCATGCCGCAGGTGCCGAGCTGGTTGTTGATGCGACCTGAAATGCAGCCGGCCACCGCGGTCCCATGATTATCGTATGGGTTCACCGGATCGCCGCCCGGCACGCCGTCCACGCTTCCGCCGGTGAAGTCGCGACCGGGCTCGACGAGGAGGTCGGGATGGCTCGACTCGACGCCCGTGTCGATCACGAGCACGCGCACCGAAGCGACGCCGGTCCCGAACTCCCACGCCGGCGTCGATCGCAGGTCGAAGCCGGCGAGTCCGCCGTCTTGGCCCGTGTTCCGATGGCCCCAGGAGGAACCGAAGAGGGGATCGGTCGGAACGAGGGCGCTCCGGCCGGTGATGGCCATGTCGGGTTCGGCGAAAGCTACCCCGGAGAGTCTCGCGACCTTCGCGACCCGCGCGAGCACCTCGCGGCCCGTCGCGACGTCGAGGCGGATCCGCACGAGGTCAGGCAGCGCCGCGTACCGCTCGACCACGCCTCCCGTGGCCGCGAGCGCCGCGGTTCGCTCGGCGTCCTTCGCGTCGGGCTTGAACCCCACCAGCAGCGCCGAATCCGGCCAGGCGAGGCCGCCGAGCCGGTCGACGAGACCCGGCGTCGCGTAGGCGGCGAGCGCCCTCGCCGCAAGCGCCTTCGGTGTTCCCGCCTCGACTTCGGCATCGGCCAGCGCGAACCAACCCGGTCGTCGCGTCGGTTCGAGCCCGACGGATCGGGCCGCCAACCGATCTTCGATGCGGAAAACGGTGACCCCGGCGCTCGGCCAAGGGCCGTCCCGATCGGTCCAGAGCGGGGGAGCCGAAGCGGCTGCCTCGACGGCGGAAGAAAAAGTGAACCGGGGCACCGCCCGGCCCGGGTCCGGGCCGGAGAGGCTGGCCAGCATGCAAGCCAAAAGGATTGCCGGGGTCATCATCGCCGCCATCCGCTCGGGGGCCGAGAGATTTCGAGCATACCTTCGCCGGTCTCACGGTTCGACGGCGGGCGTTGGAAGTTCCTGATTTCCCCCGGTTCCCGGCCGGTGTTCCCACGCCCGCACCCCGACGAAGACGCTCGCCCCGACCAGGATCACCGCGGCCATCCACCGGCCCTTCCCCTCCATGAAACGCTCGATCGACTCCTTGAGCCCGGCCGACCCACCGGGCCGGGCCAACTCGACCCCGAGCGGGACCAACCCGGGCAGGATGGCGATTGCGGCAAACAGGATCGTGCCGGCAAGTCGCTCCGTCCCGTCCAGTTGGGCCGCCTGGTGGCTCGCCGCGATGGCCACGGGAAAGACCTTGGGATTCGGCCCCGTCGAGACGAGGCCGAGCAGGAACGCCAGCCCGACGCGACGACGCGGCGGGGCGTCCTCGCCGGCAAGCCGGGCGAGCAGCCGCTGCGACCACGACGGCGGGGTGTCCTTGGCATCGACCGTCTCGGGGATCCGGGCACCCCACAGGGCGTTTCTCGCCCGGTAGAGACCGATCGCGAGGAGTGCCGCCGCGATCGTCGCGTGAATCGCGAAGCCGGTCCAGGTCGGGGTGTCCGAGGCAGGCATCGCCGGGGCCTTGAGCCACGAGCCGACCAGCCACACGACGGCGATTCCCGCCGCCGCGCCGACGGCGAATCCCGCGGCGGAAACACGTCCGGTCCGTCGATCGCTTGCGGCCAGCAGGCCGAGCACCACGATCTCGGGGCTCAACACGATGGCGCCGCCGAGCGAGGCGAGGATGAGGAGGTGGGGGGACATCGGGGCGCAGGATACGACGGCCATCGCGTCGGTCCTTCCGCGACGGCTTGGCCTCCCGAACTCGGGAAACGCGCCATGAAGGGCTACGGACAGGGACCCCACGCCGCGAGGACCTCCGCCAGGTCATCCGCGTTGACGACACCGTCCTCGTTGACGTCCGCCGATCCGGCCTTGGGACCGGTGGATCCCCACGCGACGAGCACGGCGGCAAGATCTTCCGCCAGCACTTGGCCGTCCCCGTCGGTGTCCGCGGGACACCCGGGCAGGTGATAGTCGAGCCCATGCAGGGTGACCGTGCCCGTCCAGGTGCCCGAGGTACCCGACGCGCCGTAACCGTTGCCGATCCAGACCCGCGGGGCGTCCAAGAGCGCCTGGTCGATGAAGATCGAGGTGGTGAAGTTCACCGTCCCGATCGACGTGGTGCCCGGAGCCGACGAGAATCCATTCGGCCAAAAGTACCGTTGGGTCGCGGAAAGGCTGGACCACCCACCGCACTGCAGCAGGCCGCCGGTCGACAGCGGCAGCACGTCGACATAGATGCACAGGTCGTCGGCGTAGGTGAAGTTCGTCGACGCGGTCAGCACGATGTCGATCGAGGCGCCGGTGAAAACGCCCGCGATCCACTCGCCCGGGACCGCGCTGACGATCTCGTTGAAGTTGAAGCCGGTGAAGGTCTGGTTAGTCAGCGTGACGGTGATGTCGGCGGAGACGGCTCCGACGATCGAGAGGGCCGCGAGCCCGTAGGCGAATCGACGTGCGTGCATGGGAATCTCTCCTTGGGAAAGGGCGAAGGTGCGTCGGGAAGGAACTATGGACAGGAACCCCAGGCGGCGATCAGCACCGAGAGGTCGTTCGCTCCGACCGTCCCGTCGCGATCGAGGTCGGCAGGGCCGGCTTTCGCGCCGGTCGCGCCCCAGGCGAACAGCACTGCGGCCAGATCCTCGCCGCCGACCGCGCCGTCGCGGTCGAGGTCGGCCGGGCATTCACAATGGTCCGGAATGCCGTTGCCGTTGGCGTCCGGCGACTCCCCCTGCAGGATCTGTGCGTAGTCGGCCACGCCGTCACCGTCGCAGTCGGTCTCGAAGACCAGCTCAATACGGGCGTCGAAGTGGCACACTCCGCCGCGATCCCGCGCGCGGATCGCCACCAAGGTTGGACCGCGGGACAGTTCCGGGGAGAGGGCTGCATGACGCTCGCTTCCGCCGCATCCCTCGAAAACGCCTTGATTCGAGATCGCCGCCCCGTCGACGAACGCCTGTACATCGTTGTCGATCTTCGCGGCGACCCGGACGCGGGCGCTCGCGGGCAACTCGATCCAGCGTCGCAGCACCAGGTCGGTGTTGATCCACCATGCACTGTTCGCCGGCAACCCACACCCACCGTCGCCGAACGGGCCGTTTCCGACGCTCCATCCGGCGTCGAGGTAGGAGACCGACTCGAAGCCCGACGCTCCGCCCCAGCCGACGATCGCGTACCGCCATCCGGAAGCGTTGTATCCGACGATAGGAACCGTGTACTCCGCCGCCTCCGTCGCGGCCAGGATCGACGCGGCTGCGAGGGCACTCCACCAGCTTCGATTCATCAGTTCACTCACTTCTCTCGGCCGACTCGTGGGCCGATCGCCGGGCCGTTCGACGATGCGAAATCCAGAATAGCGTTTTGAAACTACCGAGGCGAACGCAAGGGCTCGCTCCCCCCGGGGGCATGGGGAGTGAACGCACGCCCCATGCGACAAGGCCGCCCCTCGCGGGGCGGCCTTGGCTCTCGTGCGAAACGTCCCTATCCGATCAGCCGCGACGCCGGCGGCCGGCGAGCCCGGCGAGTCCGAGCAGCGCGATGGCGCCGGGGGCGGGGACGCCCTCGATCATCGCGAAGCCTTGCGAGGGATAGGCCTCGAACGGCGAACCGAAGCTGGTCCCGATGCTCGGGGCGGTCTGCGTGAGGAACCAGCGGCTGAGGCCGCCGGTCCCGTTCACCATCTCGACGTAGCCGAGGGTCGGCACCACGAAGTCCGGATCGAGCGTGATGGTCCAGATGAACGCGCCGGCCTGCGGCAGGGCCACGGTGAACGAGTTCACCAGGCTGCCGATCTCGCCGACCGTCCCGTTCCAGCCGTAGAAGTTGAAGATGACCTCGCCGCCGACGGTGTTGGTGCCGCCGACGAACTTGAACTGCCCGAGGAACATCTCGGAGCCCGCGCCGGCGGTCTGGTAGTAGTTGAAGCCGCGCTGGCCCTCGCCGACCGCCAGCGAGGCGTACGGGCCGGCACTCGCGTCGTAGCGGACATCGCCCTCGGCGAGAGTCGAGATGTAGTCGCCGGTGAGGGTGATGGTGTGCGACTGGAGGTCGCCCGGCTGCCAGATGGGAGCCTCGGCCGACGCGAGGGCGGCGAGGGAACCGGCGAGCGAGCACGCAAGCATTCGGACCGGGGTCTTCGGGAACATTCGGCTTTCTCCTTGCTGGTGGGAACCGTCGGGCGTCAGGGAAACGCCCGTGCGGGCTGCGCATGCAGGGCCGCGTCAAGGTCGACGGGACTTCCGGGACCGCGTGCCCCGACGGGGGCACCCTCACGGCTCCGGACGATCGCGAGCGATCGCCGGACGGGTTCGCCGGTGCCTGCCGAGTCCGGGTTCAGGAGGGAACGGGACGGACGCGGAAAAGGGTCAAGCACCGCCGAAACGGCCCTCTTCCGAACCCATCGACCGAGATGGGGTGTGCCCCAAGTTTGGGGCGAGTCAAGCGGGTTCCAGGAACTGGGGAAACGAACGGCATCCATTCGCCGCGGGGGATTGCTGGCCGCGGAAACCGCTCAGGGGCAGGGCCCCCACCCCGCAAGCACGATCAGGAGGTCGTCGGCATCGACGATGCCGTCGTCGTTCCGGTCGCTGTCGAACTCGCCGTCCCCGTCGGTACCCCAGCCGACCAGGAGGGCGGTCAGGTCGATCGGGTCGACCCCGCCGTTCCCGGTCACGTCGCCGGGGCAGGCATTGACGATGCACTCGGTACCGGCTTCGCAGCAGTCCGGCACACCATCGGAGTCGCCGTCGGTGAGTTGCCCGTTGCGGATCTGCCCGAAATCCACCACCCCATCCCCGTTGCAGTCGGCCGACCACTCGATTGCGTAGGCGAAACAAGCCTCGCCGCGGTGGTCGTTCCACTGGCCGCCGGCGAGCCACGGGGCGTTCATGTGCCCGAAATCCTCGCCCCGGTTGATGTTGTTGGGCTCTTCCGGCTGGTACCAGTTGGTGAACGCGAGCGGCTCGCCCGTGACCCATCGCCAGCCGCCGGCCGGTTCCGAGAAGTCGGGGGCCGCCCGGTCCTGGTACAGGCCGATCCAGACCGCGAAGAACGGGCTGAGCTCGCGGACGAAACGGTGTTCCTCGATCGAGCCGATCGTGGCGAGATGGGCGCCGACGGCCTCGGCCGCGGCCTTGGCGGAGGCCCAGTCGGTGCAGGTCTCGTCGACCACGCGGTACCAGTGCCCGTTGCCGCCGGCGCCGGTCGACCACTGGAACGGGGGACCCGCCTCGGCGGCGGCGATGGCGAGCGAGACGACGAGCGGAGTCGCAAGGATGGTCTTCATGGGCCCCTCGGGTTGGTGCGGACGCGTTGGGCGTCGTGGCCCGGACGGTAGCGGGCCGGCGGTGCCCGGAAGGCCGCGGCAAGCGGGAGAACCGCGATTGGGGCGTCAACCCCCGAGGACTTGCCCGCGGCCATCACCAAACGACAACCCCCGGCGTCGGGACGCCGGGGGTCGGAAAGCGGGTGAAGGGACTTGAACCCTCGACATCCACCTTGGCAAGGTGGCACTCTACCACTGAGTTACACCCGCAACAGGAACTCAGGCCGGAGGCGGCGAGGCCTCCGGCGGGCCGCGGAGTATACCCCGGGGAGGGCGGGGGGCAAGGTGGTTGGTCGGGTCCGACTCGCGAGGAATGAGAAGGGTCAGCATCTCCGCATCCCGATACCCCCGCCCCCCCTCGAGCGGGCCGAACCGCACCACGACCAGCCGCTCGTCCGGCAGCACGTACAGCCGCTGCTTGCCCTTGCCGGCGGCCATGAAGCCGACGGTGCGGGCGGTGGGGGCGTCGTTCCTGACCCGCGGCGGTTCGC
>JBIKVN010000087.1:0-12000 GCA_044356865.1 Phycisphaerales bacterium
GCACCTCGCCCATCTTGTAGGTCTTCCCGGTGTAGTAGAGGACGCGCTCGGTGACGGTGGTCTTGCCCGCGTCGATGTGGGCGCAGATGCCGATGTTGCGGACCTTGCTGAGATCGGTGGCCATCGCGGTTCCTTCGTGAGTCCGTGGTCTGGTTGGGGGCGGGCCGAAAGGGGAATCGGGCAGTGTAATGGAGGTCGCGGGCGAATCAAGCGGTCTAGCGGCTGCGGACCAGCCGGTCGACGGCGATTCCCGCCCCCTCGAGCAGGGGGCGGATCTCGTCGAGGTAGCGGCGGCCGTCCTCGACATACCCGGCGGTGGGCTTGAGGTCCGGGTTCTGGGCCCCGAAGTGCCGGTTCAACCGGGCCATGAGCAGTTCCCGCACGAGTTTCGCGGTCATCGAGGCCAGGGCGACCGGGAGGTGGCGGTCCTCGCTGCCGGCGACGAACCGGACGGTCAGGCTCCGGTCGGGGGCCGAGCGGCCGGCGGGCCAGCGGAGCCGGTAGGCACTTTCCGCCTCGGTCTCGTCGAGGACCGCCATCGCGGCATCGGGGAAGTTCAGAGCGAGGGCCTCCCGGTAATGGGTCCGGCCGCCCTGGCGGTCGATCACCACCGTCGGGTGCCGGTCGCCGAGCCCGAGCCGGATCCGGTCGAGGTGCCGCATCGCGAGCGCGAAGTTCACCTCGGCCTTGTTGCGGAACCGCTCGATCCGCTCGTTGTAGCCCTTGCCGTCGAGGATCTCGCAGGCCAGCGAGACCAGCCGCACGCCCGCCCGGTCGGCGGCGACGCGAAAGCGGTTCGCGGCGATCTCGATCGACGCCCGGTCGTTCCCGACCGGAAGCGGGACTTCCGAGTCGTACCAGGGCTTCCGCTCGTCGGCGTGCGGATCGACGCCGAGGCGGGCGAGCAGCTCGGCGTCGGTCGCCGGCAGGTCGCCGGCCGAGCCGAGGGTGGCCAGCACGCCGCGTTCGAGATGCCGCAGGGGATGGGCCGACTCGCCGCCGGCGCCCTTCAGCCGCTTGCTGTCGGCGATCGCGATCCGGCCCCGCCGGTCGGAAGGGCTGGCGGCGATCGCGCTCGACAGCGTCTTCCACAGGTCGGGCAACGCCGCCGTGGCGTCGAAGCCGTCGATCGAGAACGCGCAGGCCGCCACGCAGAGCGGTCCGAGCAGGGGGCCGTACCCGGCCTCGTCGATCCCGGCGTAGACGAGCATCGGGGAAAGGCTACCCGACGCCCCGTACCATCGGGCGATGGCGAAAGTCCTCCTGGCCATGTCGGGCGGCGTCGACTCGAGCGTCGCCGCGGCGCTCCTGCAGCGGGACGGCCACGAGGTCGTCGGCTGCTTCATGCGCCTCGGCTCGCCCGGCGAGGAGCTCGAGGGGCTCGTCGACCCGTCGGCCGTCGCCTGCCGGCGCGAGGGCGGGGGGCTCGCGCTGCCCACGCTGCGCATCGGCCACCGCGGCTGCTGCTCGATCGAGGATGCCGGCGACGCCCGCACCGTTGCGGGACGGCTCGGCATCCCGTTCTACGTCTGCAACTTCAAGAAGGACTTCGGCCGCATCGTCGACTACTTCGCGGGCGAGTACGCCGCGGGCCGCACGCCGAACCCCTGCGTCCGCTGCAACGACTGGCTCAAGTTCGGCAAGCTCCGCGAGTATGCCCGCGCCCTCGGGTGCGAGCTCGTGGCGAGCGGGCATTACGCCCAGGTCGCGATCGGCGACGACGGTCCCGGTGACGTCCAGCTCCGCCGCGGCCGCGACGCCGCGAAGGACCAGAGCTACGTCCTCTTCGGGATCCACCGCGAAGACCTCGCCGCGACGCGGTTCCCGATCGGCGGTCTCGAGAAGCCGGCGGTGCGGGAGCTCGCCCGCGAGCTCGGCCTGCCGGTCTCCGAGAAGCCCGACTCGCAGGAGATCTGCTTCGTGCCCGACGACGACTACGCGGGTCTTCTCGAGCGACGCTCGCCCGGTTCCGTGCGGCCGGGTCGCATCCAGTCGACCGACGGGCGCGATCTCGGCGAGCATCCGGGCCACCAGCATTTCACGATCGGGCAGCGCAAGGGCCTCGGCGTCGCCGCCGACCGCCCGCTCTACGTCGTCGCGAAGGACCCCGCGACGAACGTGGTGACGATCGGCGACCGGAAGGACCTCGAGCGCGACGGCTTCACCGCCGCCGACGCGAATTGGCTCGTCGAGCCACCCGCGGAGTGGCTCGCCTGCCGCGTCCAGTGGCGGGCCCACGGCGAGGCCGTCCCGTCGCGGGTACGGGCCACCGGGCCTGCGACGTTCGAGCTTCGCCTCGACGAACCCCGCGAGGCGGTTGCCGCGGGCCAGGCCGCGGTGCTCTACGACGCGGCGACCGGCGAACGGGTGCTCGGCGGCGGATGGATCGCCTAGGTGCCCGACGCCGGCTTCGGCGTGAACCGGATCACCAGCGCCCCGAGCGCCGCCGACAGAATCGATCCGGTCAGCACGCCGACCTTCATTCGCGTCTCGTAGGCGTCGCCGCCCTCCACCCCGCGGAAGGCGAGGTCGCCGATGAAGAGGCTCATCGTGAAGCCGATCCCGCACAGGACGGCCACCGCATGCAGGTGCCGCCACGACGCGTGCGAGGGCATCGGGGCGAGGCCCGACTTGATCGCGATCCAGCTCGCCCCGAGCACGCCGATCTGCTTGCCGATGAGAAGCCCCAAGGCGATGCCGAGCGGCACCGGGCCGAGGAAGTCCGAGGCCTGGATGCCCGCGAGGCTCACGCCGGCGTTCGCGAGGGCGAACAGCGGGAGGATCACGAACGCGACCGGCGTGTGAAGGGCGTGCTCGAGTTTCCGCAGCGGCGTCTCGCCCGGATCGAACGTCTGGCCCTTGCCGTGGGCGTACGGCACTGCGAGGCCGGTCAGCACGCCCGCGATCGTCGAGTGGATCCCCGACTGCAGCAGGCAGTACCAGAGCCCGCAGCCGATCAGGAGGTATGGCCAGATCGCCGTGACCCGTCCGCGGTTCATCGCGACGAGGACGAGCATCACCGGCACCGCCGCCCCCAGCCATCCGAGGTCGAGATTGGTCGAATAGAACAGGGCGATGATCACGATCGCCCCGAGATCATCGAGCACGGCGAGCGCCGTGAGGAAGATCCGCAGCGAGACCGGCAGCCCGCGGCCCACGATCCCGAGCACGCCGAGGGCGAAGGCGATGTCGGTCGCGGAGGGAATCGCCCAGCCGCGGCTCGCGACCGGATCGCCCTCGGCCCACGCGACCCCCGCGTAGATCGCCGACGGCACGATCATGCCCCCCAAGGCCGCGATCGCCGGCAGGATCGCCCGGCCCTTGCCCGAGAGTTCGCCCGCGATCAGGTTCCGCTTGAGCTCGAGGGCGACCAGCAGGAAGAAGACCGCCATCAGCCCGTCGTTGATCCAGAGGAGGAGCGTGAGCGGCTCGCCGTGGTGGGTCAGGGGGATCGGCGGGATCCACGCGAGGGCCGCCCGGTAGGCCTCCGCGGTCGGCCCGTTGGCGAGGACGACCGCCAGCACCGTCATCGCCAGCAGCAGGACGCTGCCGCCGATGTCGCTCGCGAGGACCTGTCGGATGAGTCTCATGCTGAAGCCCCGAAAGGGAACGGTACGATAACTCCCCCTCAGGGCGGACCGCCCGCCCGACCGTTCAGGATCGGTTCAACTCCGGACCGACGACGCGAATCTCCCCCGAGCTTCCCGAGAGCCTCCCCATGTCCACCACCTCGATCACCTCGCTCCTCGGCGCCGACGCCGACGCCCTCCTCGGCCATGTCGCCAAAGTCCCGAGGTCGCTCCTGCATGTCCCGGGCCCCGATTTCGTCGAACGGATCTTCGTCCCGACCGACCGGAACCCGCAGGTCTTGCGGAACCTCCAGTGGATGTTCGGCTCGGGCCGCCTCGCCGGCACCGGCTACCTCTCGATCCTCCCGGTCGACCAGGGCATCGAGCACTCGGCCGGGGCGAGTTTCGCGAAGAACCCGATCTATTTCGACGGCGAGAACATCGTGAAGCTCGCCCTCGAAGGCGGCTGCAACGCGGTCGCGAGCACCTTCGGGGTCCTCGGCTCGGTGAGCCGGAAGTACGCCCACCGCATTCCCTTCCTCGTCAAGATCAACCACAACGAGCTGCTGACCTTCCCGAACGGGGCCCGGCAGATCCTGTTCGGGAATGTCCGCGAGGCCTGGAATCTCGGGGCGGCGGCGGTGGGGGCGACGATCTACTTCGGCGGCGAGGACTCGAACCGCCAGATCGTCGAGATCGCCGAGGCGTTCCATGAGGCCCACCAGCTCGGCATGGCCACCGTCCTCTGGTGCTACCTGCGGAATTCCTCGTTCAAGAAGGACGGCGTCGATTACCACGTGGCGGCCGACCTGACCGGGCAGGCGAACCACCTCGGCGTGACGATCGAGGCCGACATCATCAAGCAGAAGCTGCCCGAAAATAACGGCGGCTACACCGCGCTCAACATGGGCGGCTCGAGCTACGGCAAGACCGACAAGCGGATCTACTCGGAGCTCTCTTCCGACCATCCGATCGACCTTTGCCGCTACCAGGTGCTGAACTGCTACGCGGGCCGGGCCGGCCTCATCAACTCGGGCGGCGCGAGCGGCGAGAACGACCTCGCGGATGCCGTCCGCACCGCGGTGATCAACAAGCGGGCCGGCGGCATGGGCCTGATCTCGGGCCGCAAGGCCTTCCAGCGCCCGATGGGCGAGGGCATCCGGATCCTGAACGCGATCCAGGACGTGTATCTGGATCGAGCGGTCACGGTCGCGTGACCAACGAAGCGGGGGCGCCGGTCGGCGCCCCCGCGAGGGTGTACGAGATCGTCAAGTCGCTCAGGGCCCGGGCGGGACGAGCACCGGATCATTGACGCCGATCTCGATGAGATCGTGCCAGATCTGGTGCGGCCCCGACAGTCCGAGACCGCAGGTCCAGACCCGGGCCCGGAAGACCCCCGCCGAGTCGACATAGTTCGACAGGAGGGCGTTCGAGACCGGCATCACGATGGGATTCTGCTGGCTCGCCGGGCCGTAGATCCCGACCCCGATGAAATCCCACCGGCTGTTCGGATAGTTGTAGAGGAATCCGCCCACGATGGCGACCTGTGCCGTCGAGCGTCCCTGCACGATCAGGCCGAGATTCTCGATCTGGTTGGGGTTCGAGATGCTCGACTCGAGCTTGGCGTAGATGTCGGTGGTCGGACCCGTGACGAGATACCGCAGGCCTTCGACGTTGTCACCCACATTGGCCTGCTCGGTGCCGAGACGGAGGTAACTGCTGTCGGCCGCCCGGATGTAGATCGACGCCGCCGGACCGTCGACCGGGAATCCCGTGATCACCTTGATCTCGGTGGGATTGTTCGCGGGACCCTGGGTGAAGATCGCGACGCCCGCGTCGTAGAGGTTCACGCTGCAGTTGCTGATGCTGTTGAAGATGCAGTCACCCGCGTTGAGATCGCAGCAATCGGGGCCATGCTCCTCGTCGCAGGGTACTTCGGGCGTGCCGCTGAACTCGCACTGGGGCGGGCCGTTACCGGCGACGATGCTCCGCATGATGAACGGGGACATCGGGCCCCCGAAGGCCTGCTTCGAGGCGGCCTGCAGGTTGGCGACGACGCCCGAGATCATCGGGGCGGCCGAACTGGTCCCGTTGAAGGTCTCGGTGTAGGAGCGGAGCTGGTTCGCCTCGAAATTGTTCCCGGGGGCCGGAAACCCCGGGGCGCCCGCGGGAACCCGGAGGACCTCGCCCCGGTTCAGGTCACCGTATCCGGTCGTGGTCACGTTCGAGCCCCACGCCGAGACGTCGATCCGGTTCAGCTGCCAGCCCGTGACATCGTCGAACTCGGCGTTCTCGGAGTCGGTGAAGTTGCTGAACCCCAGCCGCCAACGGAAGCCCGCACAGATCCGCATGCCTTGGCAGAAGGCGCCTTGGGCGATGATCGTGCCGGGGCTCGACGCGCCGATCACCATCGCCCCGGAATCGACCGGCTGGGGGAGGACGCAGACCCCGTCGTTGCCCGCCGAGCAGACGGTCGTGATGCCGAGGTCGGTGCCGACCCGGATGAGCGTGTTCAGGGCCGGCTGCGAGGGCACGGTATTGCCGCCGCCCGATCCGAACGAGCAGTTGACGACATCCCCGGGACCGAAGATCTCGTAACAGGAGACGAAGGCGTTCTGGGTCCGATTGCCTTCCTCGACCGAGACGATGGGGAAGAACCAGCCCTGTGCCTCGTAGGCCAAGCCGCGGCCGCCGACCTCGGGCTGGTAGCCCGGCGTGCCCGGCGTGCCTTGCTCCTGCCTGGCGGCCACGATCTGGCCGAGCGCCGCCGTTCCGTGCTGGGGAGCGTTGTTGGCACCCTCGATGAGCAGGATCGTCTGGCCCGGTTCGGGAATCACCTTCGGCTGGGACCGGAGGGTCCAGAGGGCCGGATTGATCGCCGACGGGACATCGGGCTGGACCTCGGCCAATACGAAGTCCTCGTGGTTCACGAACGCCGAGAATTCGATGACGGCCACATTGACCGACTTGCCGAACGGAAGCTGCGGGCCGAGGCCGTAGGCGGTCTCGAGCTGTTCAAGCAGGGCGGGCAGGGTCCGGTTCGGAGCGGCCGATGCCTCAAGGGCGAAGCCTTGGCCACGGTACTGCGCCGCGCCGTTCCAGACCAAGGGCTGGCCGGGCGTCGCGGCGTACGGGGCGTCGGAGAGGTAGGGCTGGAGCTCGGTGAACTCCGGCGTGATCGAGGGGGTGGGAATGTCCTGGCACCTCGGGGTGCTGAAGGCGGTCGACACGCACTGGGCGTCCCACTGGACGGTGCAGCAGGTCGGATCGACCGTGCAGACATCGAAACAGCAGAGCGGCTGGCCGCAGCCACGGTTCGCGGTCGGCTCAAGGCAATTGCCCGGCTGCAGGCCGGGAAGAATCGGCGCGAAGATCGGATTGACCGCCGTTCCCGCCACATCGGTGAAGCAGGGGTTGTACCGATTGGCCGGAATCGGGCCCGGTCCCGGGAACTGGTCGAACAGGGTTCCTGCGCAGAGCAGATTCGCCAGGCCGGCGCAATACACATCCCACCCGTTGGGCGAATCCTGATCGTCGCAGTAGGGGAGGAAGGTCGCGACCAGTTCGCAGCAGGTCGCGTCTCGGCAACCCCAGTTCCCGTCGCGGATGTCGTTCGGGGTCGAGCCGTTGCACTCGAAGAGTTCCGTTCCCGGCAGCCACGTGACCGCGCCGCAGCAGCTCAAGCTCGGGGCATTGCAGAGGGTGCCCGGGGCGGGCGGGGTGCTTTGGGCGCAGTTCGGATTCGCTTCCGGGGCGGCGACCTGCCCGCACTGGTCGAGTCGCGGGTGGAGTTCGAGCGCCGCAAACTCGACGCCGGCGAGCGACTGGAGCTCGACCGCCGCCGCCTGCAGGGCCCGATCGGAGAGCTCGCGGGGGAAGGTCACGACGGTCATGCCGGCGAGGTCGGGTTGGGCCCGGCCCGAGTGCTCGGCCGCCCGCCGCTCGAGGGCGGCGAGTTGCTCCGGGGTCCGGTTGATCCACTGCTCGATCAGGCCGCCGTGCTTCGCAAGCACCACCGCAACCTCGTCGGCCGCCTGGGGATCGATGTCCGAGGCGGGTCGATCAATCGGGGCGCGGGGAACCCGGACCTTCAACTCATCGCGGAACTTGACCACGATTCGACCGGTCGCCAGCCGCTCCCCGGTCTTCGGGTCGTACTGCATCGTGACATCGAGGGCCCGCTTCGGAAGCGGCCGTCGCGCCTCGAGGCCCATCTCTTCCCCAGGATTGGCCGCCGGCAGGACCGCCACGGGGTTCTTGATCGTCCCGGCGAGCGATGGGGCGGAACCGCGGCGGATGGCCTGCCCTGGAATGGAATCAGCCGGACTGAGCGAGGCGGAGAGCCCGACGAGCGCGATGGCGAGGGGAAGTCGGTAAATCATGGGATTTGAGTCGGAGCGGTTCGAAAGGGGCTCGCGGAATCCTGAAGGTCGATCGATGGAGGCAAACTACGATCCCGGACCGGAGCCGGGCGCACCCTTCGCGATGGATTGGGCGGAAGGCCGCTAGTGTAGCAGTGGCTTTATCGCCCACAAGGCGTCGGGTTGATCAAGCCACCCGCCACCCGATATCCCTCCGGAAGAACGCCCCGTCGAACCGAATCGCCCCGGCTGCGGCGTTGGCCAGCCGCTGGGCCGAGGCAAGGTCGGCGGCAAGGGCCGTCACCCCGAGGACCCGGCCTCCGGCGGTCACCGGGGGGTCGCCGGGGGCCGCGCCGCGGGCGGTGCCGGCGTGGAAGAGGACCAGTTCCTCGCCCGGGCCAGCCAGCCCCGCGGCCTCGTCGAGGCCGGTGATCGGGAAGCCCTTGCGGATCGGGCCCGGGTAGCCCTCGCTGCAGACCACGACGCACAAGGCCGTCCGCGGGTCGAACGACAGCTCGACGCCCGCGAGGTTCCCGGTCGCGGTCGCCCAGAGGATCTCGACGAGGTCGCCCTGCAGCCGGGCCAGCAGGGGCTGGGTCTCAGGGTCGCCGAAGCGGGTGTTGAACTCGAGGACTTTCGGGCCCGCCGGGGTCAGCATGAGACCGGCGTACAGCACGCCGCGGAAGACGACGCCCTCGCGTCGCAGGGCGTCGATCGCGGGCACGAGCACCTCGCGCTGCACCTGGTCGAGCAGCCGGTCGGTCGCAAGGGGCGTCGGGCAGTACGCCCCCATGCCGCCGGTGTTGTCGCCGGTGTCGCCCTCGCCGACCTGCTTGTGGTCCTGGGCGGGATCCAGCACGTGGATCGTCCGCCCGTCGACGAGGGCCAGCACCGAAAGTTCCTGGCCCGAGAGCCGCTCCTCGATCACGACCTGGCCGCCGGCCTCACCGAACGCCTTCTGGCCCATGATGCGTTCGACCGCCGCGACCGTCTCGGCGCGATCCCGGCAGACGAAGACGCCCTTGCCCGCGCACAACCCCGCGGCCTTCACGACCAGCCCCTCGTCGCTCGGGCGGGCCCGCACGAAGGCCAGGGCCGCCTCGATCGAGTCGAAGGCCCGGCCCTCGGCGGTCGGGATCGACGCCGCCCGCATGATGCTCTTCGCATAGGCCTTGTCCCACTCGAGCCGGGCCGCCGAGCGCGACGGCCCGAAGATCGCCCGGCCGGGCGCCGCGAGCAGCGTCGCGAAGTCCTGCTCGAGCGGGCCTTCCGGCCCGATCACCACCAGGTCGATGCCCGCCTCTTCGCACCAGCGATTGAGGCGGAACGCCTGCTTCGGGTCGATCGGGGCGGGGCAGGGGCGACCGAGGCCAAGCAGGCCCGCGTTCGCCCCCGGCTCGACCCAGAGGTCGCCGAGCCGCGGCGACTGCCGCAGCTTCCACGCGATCGCGTGCTCGCGGCCGCCGGTCCCGAGCAGCAGGACGTTGACCCGGTCGGGAACGCGCACGCGGGCCTCAGGCCGAAAGCGGCGCGAACTCGAGGTCGTGGGCCTCGGCGACCGCCTGGTTGGTCAGGACGCCGCGGTTGGTGTTGATCGCGTTCGCGAAGTGATGGTCCATCTGGGCGAGGCGATCCGGCCCGTGGCGGGCGATCTTGATCGCCCAGGGCAGCGTCACGTTCGTGAGGGCGATGGCCGAGGTGCGGGCCACCGCGCCGGGCATGTTGCCCACGCAGTAGTGGACGATGCCGTCGACCTCGTAGGTCGGGTTGCGGTGGGTGGTGACCTTGCTCGTCTCGACGCAGCCGCCCTGGTCGATCGCCACGTCGACGATCACCGAGCCGGGCTGCATGTGCTTGAGGTCGGCCCGCTTCACGAGCCACGGGGCTTTCGCGCCCGGCACGAGCACCGCACCGACCACGAGGTCGGCCCAGTGCAGCCGCTCGCGGATCGCCTGCGGATCCGAGTAGACCGTGGTCACGTTCTTCGGCATGAACTCGTCGAGCCGGCGGAGCCGGTCGATGCTGATGTCCATGATCACGACATCGGCGCCCATGCCCGCCGCGACGCTCGCCGCGCAGGTGCCGACCACGCCGCCGCCGAGGATGAGGACATGCCCCGGGGCCACGCCCGGCACGCCGCCGAGCAGCACGCCGCGGCCGCCGAAGGGCCGCTCGAGGAACTTCGCGCCCTCCTGCACCGAGAGCTTGCCCGCGACCTCGCTCATCGGCGTCAAGAGCGGAAGCCCGCCGCGGTCGTCGGTCAGGGTCTCGTAGGCGATCGAGACGCACTTCCGCTCGAGGCAGCCGAGGGTCAGGTCCTTGTCGGCGGCGAAGTGGAAGTAGGTGAAGACGAACTGGCCCGCGCGGATCTGCGGGATCTCCTGGGGCTGCGGCTCCTTGACCTTCACGATCAGGTCGGCCTTCGACCAGACGCCGGCCGCGTCGGGCACGAGGGTCGCGCCGGCGGCCTGGTACTGCTCGTCGGTGAAGCCCGATCCGAGGCCGGCCCCGGACTGGACCAGCACCTGGTGGCCCTCGCGGACCATCATCTCGGCGCCGACCGGACGCATGCCGACGCGGAACTCATCCGTCTTCACTTCGCTCGGGACACCGACGATCATCGTGCGGACTCCAGGGGAGGGGGGCGGCCGAAAGGGTTGGAGTGTAGCGGGGGCTGCCGGGCACGACGGTCTGCTACATTTCGCGACCCTCCGGAACCCCGGTCATGACTACCCCTGTCCACCGCCCGACATCGTTCTCCCGCCGCCTCGCCGCCTTCGCCCTCGGCGGGGTCGTCGCCGCCCTCGCCGCAGGGCCCGCGACCGCCCAGATGGCCTCGCTCACCGTCAAGCTGAACGAGCCCTGGCAGCGGGTCAGCGAGTCGAACAAGAGCTGGAAACCGATCTTCACCGCGTACGCCGACCTGACCCCGCCCCCGAAGCCGTTCGGGAGCGGGTTCAACCAGACCACCATCTGGCCGGGCATGGAAGGCTGGACCGAGGTCGCCGCCTGGGCCGAGGCCAACTCGGTGTTGGGCAAGGCCCTGATCGCCAACCAGTCGAAGATCGTCTTCGGGCTGCCCTACGGCGAGGACGAGGTCGATCCGGCGATGCGCGAGCGAGGCCTCTGCGTGCGGGTCGGGATCGACGGCGACATCCGCCGCATCGAGTGGCCCTACCTCGACGCGATCGGCACGATCAGCGCGTACGCCACCGCCGAGATGTACCGGCTCGGCGAGGCCGGCAAGTTCGGGGAGGCGATGGACCTCGGCCTCGCGAACCTGCGGGTGCTGCGGCAGGTCGCCGACCAGACGATGCTGGCCGAGAAGTCGTACGCCTTCGCGACGATGGCCGACTTCGCCTCGATCCAGCGGGATTTCCTCGCGACCTACCTCGACACGCTGCCGGTCGATCTCCTGCGGCGGATGGCCAACGACGAGTACCCCTACCTCAAGCCCGCCGACAACGAGCGGCTGAAGCGGCTCGAGATGCCCGAAGGCGACCGGATCGTCGCCGAGGCCCTGCTCAAGCAGTGTTTCGACGGGGCGGGCCAGCCCTCGGGCGACCAGTTCGCCGAGACCTTCGCGGGCCTGCAGAGCAAGGACGCGCCGCTCACCCGCTTCGGGGCCGCCAAGCGCTGGGCGGGTATCGCCGAGCTGCACGGCTCGCTCGACGCGAGCCTCGGCAAGCTGAACAACATCTACGACGACTGGTGGCGGCGGTGGCGCACCCGGCCCTACGACACCATGATGACCATGCCGACCGAGCTCTCGCGGGCGAACAAGATCCGCTACGCGGCGGTCGTCCTTGCGGTGAAGGACATCGCGGGCCTCTTCGACCTGCGGCGGCGCCTCATCGCCGAGATCGACGGGCTCGTGACCTGCACCGGCCTGTGCGGCTACCGCCGGAGTTTCGGCGAGTACCCCGACGACATCGAGAAGGCCTACACCACCTACTTCCCGAAGCGTTTCGACTTCGATCCCTACGACAAGCAGTACCGCAACTTCATCTACCGGCGGCTCGCCGAGAAGGTCGCGATCGACACGGTGATGGGCCGGCTGTGGGCCGAGG
>JBIKVN010000307.1:0-3351 GCA_044356865.1 Phycisphaerales bacterium
TCAGCGCCGTCGGCGACGACCCACGGCGAGCAGCCCGCACGCCGCGAGACCGGCCGCGCCGGGCAGCGGGACGGCGCCGCCTCCCGGATGGAAGCCGAGACCGACGAGTACGAAGGACGAACTGGCGATCCGATCCCAAGTGAAAGTATGCGTTCCGGCCCCGATGAGGTCGCCATCGGCGAAGGAAACCCCGTTCACCAGCCAGTTAATGCCGCCGAAGAGTTCGATGTTCGCGGCCTGGCTCAGCACGACGGTGAAGCTCCCCGAAAGTACCCAGTCGGTCAGCCATGACGAGCTCACGTAGGCACCCACGAAGTCGTAGCTGCCGCCGTCGTAGGCCGCGAAGTACGTGGTGACGAAACCGTTACTGATCGGGGTCGAGGTGTACACGTCGCTGTAGCCGAGATACGTCGCCGAACCCGTCCAGTTGGTGCTTGGAAGGGTCACGAAGCCGGGCGACGCTCCGCTGTAGGTGCCGGTACCGCTCAGGGTCAGCCCCGTCACCGTGGTGATCTGCATGTTCTGGGCGGAGGCCCGTCCGGCCGCCGCGAGGGTGCAGCCGAGCAGGGCGACGCCGGCGGCGAGGTTCGCCCGGCGGGAGTGGTGCGTTCGATTCATGGGTCTTTCTCGATTCTTTGAATGGAAGTGAGTGGGAAACGAACGACCCGACTCGGAGCGTTCGTCCCACGCGGGAACGGGGACGCTAAAGCCCCGTGCCGCCTCGATGTGGCCGGAAGCCCGACCAAGGGTCCGCGCGCGGACGCTTCCCGCGTTCGTCAGCGCAACCGCCACCGCAGCACGACGCTGCCGTGGAGCGGCGGGTCGGCCACCTCGACGCGGAAGTGCACGTACTCGTCGGCCGTGCGACCGAGGGCCCGGATCGCCCGGTCGAGCAGGGCGCGATAGGCCGGTTCGCAACTGCGGAACCGGGCCGGCAGCCGCAGGTCCTCGAGCGTCTCGGCGTTCGCGTCGAGCGGCAGGCGGTTCGACTCGACCACATCGAAGCCGTCGAGCCCGCGGCGGGCGACCTCCATCGGGTCGGGGGGCGCATAGAGCGCGGCCGTCGGTTCGCCCACCCGGGATAGATCGCGATGGAGGACGAGGTGGTACACGGCCCAGCGGGCGGGGACGGTCAGCACGAGTGCCGAGTCACCCGTGGCCAGGTCGGCCGGGAGCCTGATCGCCCGCCGCGTCGATTCGGCGAAGCTGGCCCGGAGCCCGCCGGCCCGGTTCGCCCGCGGGGCGGTGAACTCAATGGTCTGCAGCACGGGGTCGTCGACGAGCCGCAGCTCGCCATTGGCCGCCCCCGGGGTCGAAAGGCTCGGGACGAGCGGCGCGAGCGGGCCGGGTTCGATCGGCTCGCGTCGCGCCGCGGCCGAGCCCTCGGCCGGGCGGTGGAAGCTGCGTCGGTAGATCGGCCATGCGGGCCCTGGCCGCAACCGCTCGAGGCCCTCGAACAGGCTCGCGGTCGCGAAGTCGATCCAGCCGTCTGCATCAGGCGAACCGAAGACCGTGATGCCGAGGTTCAACGACGCCCGCACCCCGTGCAGGATCTCGGCGGCGGCCCGGCCGTCGCGCCGTGCCTTCCGCATGCGGCTCGCGTCGCGCTCGGTGTCGAGACCGCCGGCCGCGATCGAACGCAGCAGCGTGACGTTGATCCGTTTCCTCGAGAAGAGCCGCGAGACGCCGCCGGCGCTCCGCTCGAGCCGTTCGAGCCGAGGGTCCGGGCACCCCGCCTTGCGGAGGGCGGCGATCACGCTTGCCCAGCCGCGGCCTCCCGGCATCGAGCGGATCGCCGCGGGTACGTCGGGGGCGTAGGCGAGGTTCCAGATCGCCCAGCCGAGGAACCGGGTGAGTCCGAGGGCCCGCCCGCACGCCCGGGCCCCGGTCGAGACCGGCAGCACCGATTCGAGCGCGTCGCGCAAGGCCGCCTGCAGCACGGTGATCTCGCTCGAGACTTGGGCGAGGGTCGATTCGAAGTCCTGCGGTGAGTCGGGCATCGGCGGCTTGAGCGAGCGCACGAGGGTAGCGGCGCCGAGGCGGCTTCCGGCGGTCCGCGAATCGGGGAAGTGATGTCCGCCGGCGGACGGTTCGGGGCGCCGGGGTCTTGACGGGATCTTGGATCGATCGAGAAAGGACACGGGCCCCCCGATTCGGGAGGCCCGTGCGCGAAAGCGGACAGGGCGGGATTCGAACCCGCGGTACGGAGATTACCCCGTACAACGGTTTAGCAAACCGTCCCCTTCGGCCTCTCGGGCACCTGTCCGGAGATGGGATGGACCGGAGTCCATCGGTCGAGGCGAGCGGGAAGTGTAGCGGGGGGCTCGGGAGGCCGCCAAGAAGGGGATTGGGGGGCTCGATCCGGCGGGGAACGGTGGAGCGTCGGCCTGCGGCCGACGCGGGACGGGAACGGCGCACGCCTTCTCGCCTGACCGTCGAATGGCCTTCGCGTTCATCCGCGCCGGCCAAGGCCGGCGTTCCCAGGCCGGGGCGCGGGACGGCCGTGGTGTCTTGGCCGGCCGCGGGCCGGCCCTCCCGGTGACCGGCACGGCGCCCATCGCGCGACGCGTCGCGTGCCTCACCACTGGGAGCGTCGGCCTGCGGCCGACGCGTGACGCGGACGGCCCACGCCTTCTCGCTTGACCGTCGAATGGCCTTCGCGTTCATCCGCGCCGGCCAAGGCCGGCGTTCCATGCGCCCCGCCAGGCATGCGAGCCGTCTCACGAATCGCCAACGACCAGGCAAAGCGCATGGAGCGTCGGCCCGCGGCCGACGCGTGACGAGGAAGGCGAACGCTGCCAGGCCCAATCGTCGAACGGCCCCCGCCTTCATCCCTGCCGGCCGCAGGCCGGCAGGGATGAAGGCGGGCCCGGCACGCGACCGTTCGCGCGAATCACCATCGACCACGCAACGCCCATGGAGCGTCGGCCTGCGACCGACGCATGACGAGGACGGCGCACGCCTTCCCGCCTGACCGTCGAATGGCCCTCGCGTTCATCCGCGCCGGCCAAGGCCGGCGTTCCCAGGCAGGCATGGTGACTCGGCCGGCCTGGAGCGTCGGCCTTGGCCGACGCGTGACGAGGAGGGCGAAGGTTGGCGATTCCAGCCGCCGAACGGCTCTCGCGTCGTTCCGGGCCGGGGTGGACGCCCGCTCCGGCCTCTCAACCCATCACCCCGCGCCCACCCCGCCCCGATTCCGGAACAGCGCCGGCTTCACGCACGCGGCGACCTCGGGGCCGGCGCGGAACCGGTCGGGCAGCAGCTCGGCGAGCCGGGCGATGACCGGGGCCGGGTCGGCGATCAGGTCGGGATAGAAGACCTCGTAGAGCCGCACCCGCGAGCTCTTCCGCA
>JBIKVN010000088.1:0-11963 GCA_044356865.1 Phycisphaerales bacterium
CTATCCGGCGATGTTCGTGACCACCGGCCTCTTCGACTCGCAGGTCGGCTACTTCGAGCCCGCGAAGTACGTGGCCCGCTGCCGGCGGCTGCGGACCGACGCGAACCCGCTCCTCTTCGAGATCGAGGTGGAGGCGGGCCACGGCGGCAAGAGCGGGCGATTCGAGCGGCTGCGGCAGGTGGCGCGGGGGCAGGCGTTCCTCATCGACCTCGCCGGGGCGCAGGAGTCCAATGGAGAGTGACGGCGATGGGCGTCGCGGGATGGGACAGTTAGGAGCCGAGTTTCACCGTCGAGGTCGCGCCGCGGCTCATCGCCAGACCTGGACCCAGCGGTTCCGCTCGGCGACATGGGCCAAGTGGGCCCGCGGCTCGTGGACGCCGAGCAGCGCCGCGAGCCGCTTGAGCCGGAGCGGCGCGTGCCGGTGGAAGCCGACCCGCAGCGCGGCCATCGCCCGCCATGGCGGCCGGCCCCCGTCGCGACGGAAGACCGCCTCGGCCTCGGCGAGGTAGGCCTCGCGCCGCTCGGCGCTCAGTTGGCCCGGCCGGTAGCGGAAGAGCCCCAGCGGGGCCTCGACGCACCACGGCGTGGCGTGGTGCATGAACCGCGACCAGAGCTCGAAGTCGCCCGCGAGCCGCAGCGAGGTGTCCATGCGGCCGCCGGCCCGTTCCCAGAGCGAGCGTCGCCAGAACGTCGACTCCTGCTGGAGGAACCCGTCGGCCGCCCAGCCGCGTCCCGGCAGGTTTTCGCCGCGGCGGAAGCCTCGCGGGCTGAAGCCGGCGATCCGCCCGCACCAGGTGATGCCTCCGTCGACGTCGATCGCGGCCGGGCAACCGGTCGTGATCCACTCGACTTCGGGGAACTCGCGGAAGAGCCGCGTCACGGTGCGCAGGGTTCCGGGCAGCCACTCGTCGTCGGCGTTCAGCCAGCACATGATCTCGCCGGTGGTGCGGCGGAAGCCGCGGTCGAGCGCGTCGTACATGCCGCGGTCCGCGCCGCTCTCGACGTGGGCAAGGCGGTCGCGGTGCCGGTCGAGCAGGTCGAGGGTTCCGTCGGTCGAGCCGCCGTCGATCACCACGTGCTCGATGCGGGCCACGCGCTGCGCGGCGACCGACTCGAGCATCCGTTCGAGCCAGGGGACCGCGTCGAGCGTCGGCGTGACGATCGAGACGAGGGAAGTCGACGCGTCGGTCGGTGCGGGCGGCATGGGGCTGGGCGAGCCCGCGGGGTATACCGCGCGGCCGCCGCCGCCGCCGCCGCGTCACTCGATCGCCGGAGCCGCCGGGGCGAGGTCGGGCTTGGTCGTCCACCGCGGCTTGCCGCCGGGACCCTCGATTTTCCTGCGGAACAGCACGGTGTTGTCGAGGTCGAGGTCGCCGGTCCAGATCCACTTCGCGCCCTTGAAATCATGCTCGAAGTACGGCTGCTTGGGCTGGATCCGCTCCTCGCTCCACTCGGTCGCGTTCGCCCACCTCGAGTCGTCGAAGTCGGGGCGGAACCAGCCCTCGGGCAGGGGCTCGGTGCGGACGGTCGGGTTCGCGACGTCGCCGCCGACCGGGCCGTGGAAGATGCACTTGGCCTTCCAGCTCGCGTCGGTCATCGTGCCGTCGGCGAACTTGAGGACGAACCCGCCGTCGCCGATCGAGCGGCCGTACTCGCAGCCGGTCTTCGGATCGGCGTTGTCCTTCGCGATCACCGCGATGGTCATCGGGTACTCGGGCAGGAGGTCGATCGCCACCACGTTGTGCGGCAGGAAGTCGATCGAGTCGACGGCGACGAGCTTCCCGTTGATGTACATCGCGAACCAGTTGTCGGCGTACATCGCCCCGCGGATCGTGTCGCGCATCTCGGGCTTGACGACGCCGTCCTGCGGCGGCTTTCGCTTGCCGCCGCCTCGCTGCGGCGGGGCCTGCTGGGCGGCCAGCGCGAGGACGGCGAGGGCGGCGACCGAGATCGTGACGGCGTGGCGATGCTTCATGGCGTGGACTTCCGTGCGGCGGGTAACTCGTAGGAATCGACGACGGTCCCGTTCGCCTCGCGCTCGCGGCGGCGGGGGTCGCCGCCCTCGATCGCGCTCCGCACGAACTCGACCTTGGCGGCCTCCGGGGCGACCTTCACGCGAAGGTAGCCGGGGCTGCCGACGATCGTTCCCGAGCGATAGCCGTAGCCCTCGGCGTTGCGGGTTCCGCCCGCGGGGTTTCCCGGCTGCGGTACGCACTGGTAGGTCAGGCCGTCGCGGCCGGAATGGACGTAGAGGTGGTCGTGCCCGTGGAAGACCGCGTCGACCCCGTGCTTCACGAGCAGGTCGTGGATCGGCATCGGCCAGCCGGGACGCCGCTCGGCGAATCCGGGTGAGCCATCGGCGTTCCGGCCGCCCCACTCGAAGTAGAGCGAACTCTCGGCGCCGCCGCGGGCTTCGGACCCGCCCTTGCCGCCGACGAGGTGGTGGATGAAGACGAAGCGGTGGGGGGCTTTCGACGCGGCGAGCGTCCGGTCGAGCCAGTCGTACTGCTCGCGGCCGAGCGTCATCGCCCAGCTCGCGTCGGTCGGCTCGATGACTCGGTCGGGATTGCCGCCGCTGCCGCCGCCTTGGCCTTCACCGCCACGGGCGCCACCGCCTCCGCTGCGGATCCGCTGGGTGGTCGACCAGAACGGGTCGAGCACGATCACCTGGGCGTCGCCCCATTCGAAGGCGTAGTGGTTCGAGCCCGTGCCGTCGCGGAAGTCGGTTGCGCCCGTATACATGCCGCCCTCGTCGGTGACCGGCGGCGGGAATCGCGAGGTCCGCTCGGCGTACGACCACGGGCCGATGTCGCCCGGCGCCGTACCCGAGTCGCCCTTCTCGCCGTCGTGGTTGCCGAGCACCATGAAGAGCGGGGCGGCGCGGCAGGGGATCCCGAACCAGTGGCGCTGCGCGTCGTACTGCGGCAGCGCCTGCGTGAAGTCGCGGCCCCGCTTGTCGGTCATGAAGGTGTCGCCGAGGTCGACGAGGAACGCGGGCCGGTCGGCGGCCATGTTCCCGAGCGTGCGGGCGTAGACCGCGGGATCCATGTTCGAGTCGAGGTGCGAGTCGGCCTGGATCGCGAAGGTGAACCCGGTGCCGGGCGCGGCGGGCGTGCGGAAGCGGTTCTCGTCGCCGCGGCCGGCCGGGCCGTCGGCGGTTCTCCAGCAGAATCGATACGCGTACTCGGCGTCGGGCTCGAGGCCGGTGAGGTCGAAGAGGACGGTCTCGCCGGGCTGCATCGGCTTCGCGTCGAGCGAGCGGGTCGTGGAGTCGCCGGCCTTCGCGAACTCGATCCAGCCGTCGCGGGCGGTCGAGGCGCGGGCGCTCACGGTCATCGATCTTCGGGTCGGCCGGCACAGGATGAGGTCGTGGTCGGTCGCGGGCACCTCGGTGCGGAACGCGATCATCCGCGACAGGAGCGTGCCGCGCTCGCCCTGGCCGCCCGCCTCGGCGTTTTCGCCTTGGCGTCCGCCGCCTTGGCCGCCGCGTCCTCCACCCTGACCTCCGCCCTGACCTCCGCCCTGACCTCCGCCTTGGCCGCCACGTCGGCCGCGGCCTTCGCCCGCTTGCGGCGGAGGCGAAGCGCCTTCCTCGCCCTCCGGCCGTGCGTAGCGAAGCTCGAAGGTCGCGGTGCCGATCGTGCTCTTCCCGATCGCCGCGAGCAGCGACTCGCGGGTCAGCGCCGCGGCGTCGGCGGGAAGCGTCGGCTCGGCCGACAGGGCGTACAGCGTCGCAACGTAGACCTTCTCGCCCGGCCCCTGCGAGCAGGGCGGGGCGAACTCGGCGCGGCGGTTGACCGAGTTCATCCCGAAGCGACCGCCCTCGCGGGAACCCTCGGCGAGCGATCCGGCATCGGGAGAGAGCCCGGCTCGCACCAGATAGACCCGCTCGTCGCCGTCGGGCGTGAGGTGGTGGATGGTGAACGCGAGGCTCCTCGTGTCCTTCGGAAGCCCGCTCCAGCGGAAGCCGGGCGAGACGACGCCGGACTTCGAATCGCAGGTGCAGCGCTGGGCGAGCATCCCGCCGGCCTCGAGCGAGGTGCACTCGAGCGTGAAGCCGTCGGCCGGTCGGGTCGGTCGGGCCGGTGGGGGCGGGCGGTCGTTGCCCCGGCCCGCCTCGCGGGGCGGTGGTCGGTCACCGCCGCGGCCGCCTTCACGCGGTCGTCCGCCGCCGCCACCGCCGCCGCGCGACTCGTAGGTCTCCTGCTTCGGGCGACCATCGGGCCCGGTGAAGGTGAACGCGACCTTGCCGTCGGGCTCGATGCGGTAGTCGATCCGGTGCTTCGCGCCCGAGATCTCGTAGTCGAGCGACCACGACTTCTCGGCGACCTGCCGGAAGCCGGTGATGCGGGCGCCGCGGAGTGCCGTGAGCGACGGCCGCACCGGGTTCGCCCGCGGCTGCGGCACGATCTGGTCGTCCTCGACGGTAACCATGCCGCGCATGCCGCCGTTGATGTACGGATAGGTCCGGGTCGCGTGGTAGTGGTAGGTGCGGTCGCTTCCGCCGATGCCCTCGCCCTTCGGCACCGTGCAGAAGTGTCCGTTGAGCTCGTCGAGCGGGTCGGTGCCGCCGAGCGGGCAGGCCATCTCGCTGCCGGGCTTCGCCTTCGGGTCGAAGAGGCCGTAGATCGCGAAACCGTCGAGTCCGTAGGCGATCGGCTTGCCGGGTCCAACGACCTTCTGGATGGCGAGCGGGGCCGCGTGGTAGTGGTAGTCGTCGGCGCGGCCGCAGTGTCCGCCGAACTCGTCAAGCTCGCCGATCGCGAACGCGTCCTCGCCGCGGTTGTTCAGGGCGTTGAAGATGGGGATGCCGTTCGCGGCCAGCGCGATCGCGCCGCGGCGGAGGAACTGCCGCGCGGACACCGGCCGCTCGGCCAGCTCGGGCTTCAGCGGGATCTGCCACGCGTTCGCCCCGACGTACGGCTGCGGCAGCGGCACCTGCTGCTGCCAGGTGCGGATCCCGACCATCATCGTGAAGGGCAGCGGCTCGTGCGGCAGGCCGTCGCTCTCGACGTAGAGCCAGCGGTCGTCGAAGCGGGTCTTCACGAACGGGGCGAACGGCGCGAAGGTCGCGGCTTGCGCCAGACCGGCGGTGTCGGCGGTACCGGCGGGGGCGGGGCTCGCCCGCTTCACCGCGGACTCGTTCGCCGCCCGGATCGCGGCGATGCGGCCGTCGGCCTCGATTCGCGAGGCGGCGTCGAGATCGGCGAGCGCGATCGTCGCCAGCTCGCCATCCGCAGTGGCGATCGCGACGCGGCCCGAGCGCGAGGCGACGAACGACCCTTCGAGCGTCGCGCCGGAGCGAAGGTCGGTCCAGGTGCGGCTCGATGCCGGATCATGCTCGTCGGGCGGATGGGCCCAGAGCGACGAGGCAAGCGCGGCGGCGATGGCCATCGCGACACGCGTTCCGGCAACCACGCGACGGCCGGACCTCGCACCGGCGCGAAGGGCGGGGCCACGCCCCGCCGCGAATCTCCCCAGCGTTCGAACACCAAAGACCTTCGGCATGGCCAGTTTCCCTTTTTCACGTCCCGGGCGCCGGCGTCGCCGGCGGGTTTGCGTTCCGATTCGGTCCTCCGCCTTGCCCGTTGCCGCCACGACCGCCGCCGCGCGGCCTCTCGCCGTCGGCCGGTGGCGTCGCCGGCGCGTCCGCCTTCGAGGCCTCGCCTTCCTTGCGAGTCGTCGGCATCTGGGCGTTCACGGCCTTGAGATACGCATCCAGCCTCGCCTCAAGTTCCTTCACCCGATCGGGCCGTTCGGCCGCGAGATCCTTCGACTCGGCCGGATCGGCCATCACGTCGTAGAGCGAGACCTTGCCCGTCTCGTAGTTCCGCACGAGCTTATCGTGGCCGAGGTAGATCGCCGACGCCGGACCGCCGTTGTTCAGATCGAAGTGGGGGAAGTGGATCACGATCTCCTCGCGGCTTCGCGTGACCGTTCCTTGGCCATTGGCCCTCAGCACCGGCACGAGGCTGCCGCCCTCGACCTCGGTGCGGGCGTCGGGGTTCGCGGGCTTCGGGATCGGCGACCCGGCGAGATCGAGCAAGGTCGGGACGAGGTCCATCCCCGTCGCCCGCACGCGGCTCACCGAGTTCGGCTCGATGCCGGGGCCGACGAAGATCCCGGGTACGCGGATGCCGCCCTCGGCGACGCTGCCCTTGGCGCCGGAGAACGGCGGGTTCGCCCCGGCTCGGCCGCGACCGCCGCCCGCGCCGCCGCCGCCACCTTGCGCCCCGTGGTCAGCGCTGTAGACGATGTAGGTGTTGCCGGCGATGCCGAGCTCGGCGAGGGTCGTGCGTACCCGGCCGACCTGCGTGTCGACGTCGCGGGCCCCGGCGATCGCCCCGAGCTGCTTGCCCGAGACGCCGGGGACGAGGGACTTCGCGGCGGCGAGCGCCTCGGGCGTCGCCTCCTCCTCGGCTCCGAAGCCGTAGTGGTCGAGCTGGAGGTAGAACGGCCGGCCGGCCTTCACCTGCTCGCGCATGAACGCGATGCCGCGGTCGGTGATCTCGGTCGCCTGCTTCGGGTTCGGGGCGACGCCGCGTTCGGGGCCCTGGTTCGAGTTCGCCCCGTCCGAGACGGTGAAGCCGCACGCCTTCGGGTCGGACCGCGTCGCGTGCCACTTGCCGAAGTGGGCGCTCGCGTAGCCGAGGTCGCCGAGCCGGTCGGCGACCGTCCGTACGCCGGTCGGCAGGTCGAACTGCGGCGTCGGCGGGACCGTCCGCATGAGCGAGTAGTCCTCGCCGCGGCCGTTCTCGCGCCGGCTGGCCCCGCCCTCGTTTTGGTAGGTCATGTGGAGTTTCGCCGGCGAGATGCCCGTCACGAAACTCACCCGAGACGGCGTGCAGCGGGGGCAGGCGGCGTAGAAGTCGCTGAACCGCATGCCGTCGGTGGCAAGCTTCTCGAGGCTCGGGGTCAGGCCCGCGGGGCGGGCGTACGACGGCGGCTGGCCGTCCATTTCGACCGAGATGCTCGACCAGCCCTGGGCCTCGCCCTGGATGAAGATGAAGTTCGGCGGTGCGGGCTTCGGCGGGGCTTTCGCGTCGGGCTTGGCCGCGGGCGCCTGGGCGAATGACGTCACGATCGGGCCGGCGGCCAGAAACGTCGCTGCGGCGAGGAGGAGGATTCGGAACGGCGACATGGGACGTCGCCAACGATGGGGCGGGGGACGGATTGCGTCACCCCGGTCGGGATTCCGCCGCGCGGCGGGGCGATATCTTCCGTCCGTGTTTCCTTCGATCGTGGACAGGCAGCGGACGACGGTCGCATCGATCGAGGGCGAGTTCGTGGCCGTTCGCGCCTCGCTCATGAAGGCGGTCGACCAGCTCGACGCCGAGGAGATCCGCCGGAGCCTCGACCCCGAGACGAACTCGGTGGCCGTCATCCTGAAGCACCTCGGCGGAAACCTCCGGTCGCGGTTCACCGACTTCCTCGCCACGGACGGCGAGAAGCCCGACCGCCGCCGCGACGATGAGTTCGTCGACGATTTCCCTTCGGGCGAGGCGGGCCGCGCCGCCGCGATTGCCGCGTTCGAGTCGGGCTGGTCGGTGCTGACGGCGACGCTCGCCGCGCTCACCGACGCCGACCTCGGCCGCACGGTGACCATCCGCGGCGAGCCGCACACCGTCGCCCGGGCCCTGGCCCGGTCGCTCGGGCACCTTGCCTACCACCAAGGCCAGGTCACGCTCATCGCCCGGACGCTCGTCGGCCCCGAGCGGTGGAAGGTCATCACGATCCCGCGGGGCGGCTCGCGCGAGCACGACGCGGCCGTCGGGTACGCGTTCCACCGGCCTCCTCGCAACGTCACCTCAACCCCAGGAGTGTCCGGCATGTCGGAAGCGCTCGCACGGTTCGCGGCGGCCTACTCCGCGGGTTCGATTCGGACGATCGACCTGACGCAGGTGCTCTCCCCGGATTTCCCGACGCTGGTCCTCCCTCCGCACCTCGGCCAGGCCTGGCCCTTCCGGCTGGAGCGGATCTCCCGCTACGACGAGGCGGGTCCGGGCTGGTACTGGAACAACTTCTCCTGCTCCGAGCATGTCGGCACCCATTTCGACGCGCCCGCCCACTGGATCACCGGCCGGGACCTGCCGCGAAACACCGTCGACACGATCGACGTCCGCACCTTCATCGCACCGGTCGCCGTCGTCGATGCGAGCGTTCCCGTGGCCGGCGACGAGGACTGGCTGCTGACCGTCGACTACCTGCGGGAATGGGAAGGTCGCTACGGGCGGATTCCGGCGGGAGGCTGGCTGGCCTTCCGCACCGACTGGTCGAGGCGGATCGTCGACCCCGCGTCGTTCGTGAACATGCGGGAAGACGGCGCCCATTCGCCGGGACCGACCCAGGAGACGGTGGAGTGGCTGATCCACGAGCGGAACGTGCTGGGGTTCGCCGTCGAGACCATCAACACCGATGCGGGCCAGTCGTACCGCTGGCCCTTGCCCTATCCCTGCCACACCCTCATGCATGGAGCCGGGCGATTCGGGCTGCAATGCCTGCGAAACCTCGATCAGCTGCCCCCGACCGGTGCCATGATCCTTGCGGCACCGCTCAAGATCCTCGAGGGATCCGGCAGCCCCCTTCGCGTGATCGCGCTTGTGTAGGGCAACCGCGGTCAGGCGTTCCAGTACCGATTCGCCGCGGCGATCGTCGCGAACTCGGTGGCTACGGTCTGGCCGATGGCGATGAGCATCGCCGGATCCTCGGCGTACACCGTCCGCAGACGTTCGCGGGTGGCCGCGTCCGGCTGCGTGGCCTTGATGATCAGCCGTGCCATCTTGATCGCCAACTGGCGACCCTCCTCCGGAGTCTTGGTGAGGAGTGAATTGCCGGGGACGAGCTGGATCGGGTCGGGGCTCATGGCGGGGTCTCTTGGTGCAGGCGTTCGATGCGGCGACGACGGTCGCCGGCACGGATCGTCGAGATGAAACCCCGGGATCGGGCGAGCCAACATGGCGGCCGCCGCGGCGGATTGTACTAGGTTCTGTCTGACGGATACGCCGGGCTTCAATCCGCCCGGCATCCCGGCTGGCGGCGTCGGCTTCGACTTGCTGTATCGCTGCGGATACAGCGTCGTCTCGCCTCCTTGCCATCCGGGCCCCGGTCGGATTTCGGGCCTTCGGCGATCCGTCAGGCAGAACCTGGGTTCTGTCTGACGGATACGCCGGGCTTCAATCCGCCCGGCATCCCGGCTGGCGGCGTCGGCTTCGACTTGCTGTATCGCTGCGGATACAGCGTCGTCTCGCCTCCTTGCCATCCGGGCCCCGGTCGGATTTCGGGCCTTCGGCGATCCGTCAGACAGAACCTGGGAAGTCGTTCCTTCGGGCGGCCACGGCCCGAGATTTCGTTCCGGTGCGGTCCGGGACGGGGGGAACGGCAAACGGTCCGGTCGGCGCGCGACGAGTGCGTGGATGAACGAAGCGGCCCCGGCCACGTCGCGTGGCCGGGGCCGCGGAAGCGTTCGGGTTCGATTCGCTCAGTCGGCCGTTGCGGCGATTGGCTCGGCGAGCGATCCGCCGAACAGGGCAAGGTCGAACTCATCGACCGATCCGTCGCGGTTGAGGTCGCCGCGGACGAGGTCGCCCGCGGTCCACGATTCGAGGAACGCCGTGACGTCGGCGGCGTCGATCGCGCCGTCGAGGTTCACGTCGCCCCGGGCCATGCGGCAGGGGGCGTCGGCGTCGAGACCGGCGAGCGACTCGGAGATCGCGACCAGGGTCGCATCCCCGCTCGCCGCAAGCTCGCGGACGAGCCCGTCGAGACGAAGCGAGAGCCGGCCGCAGTCGTCGATCGGCGCCGTGACGGTCACGCGTTCGGGGTTCGCGGCCGGATCGGTCGGCATCGCCGAGCCGTTCGCCGCCGTCCCGCCCGCCTTCGCGGACGGGAAGGTCGCCGACGACTGGCCGCCGTCGGTCGGGGCCGACGCCGAGGTGCCGCCCTGCGGCAGGCCACCCTCGCCAAGCCCGTCTCCGCCGGCGAAGAACGCCGCGGCCCGGAAGCCGGTATCCGACTCGCTCGCGGCCGAGAGGCCCGCGGCAGTCCGCGACCGTAGCGTGTAGGTTCCGACCGCGTTCAACGGGATGGTCACGTCGTTGAAGTTCACGATACTCGGGCCGTTCACCGTGCCGATCGGCACGGCATTGACCTGGCCCTCGAGGCGACGGAAGACGACGTATCCGTTCACCGCAGCGCTGTCGACCGCGGTCCACGAGACCACCACCTTGTCGGGGAAGGTCCCGTCGGTCGCGGCGACGCCGGTCGGCGCGGCGACGTTGCGGAAGCCGGGATTCGGGTTCGAGTTCCGCGAGTTGCCTGCGGCGGTACGGGCGCACACCGAGTAGACGTACCGCACGCCGGGCACCGCGGTCGCGTCGCTGAACGAGTTCGACTCGGGCGTTCCGACCTCGGTCGGCGTGCCCGGGCCTGCCGCGCGGAAGACGCGGTAGCCGGTCGCGTTCGCGACCGCGTTCCACGTCAGGTTCACGGCATCGGCCGAGGTGCCGTCGCTTGCGGCGAGGCCGGTTGGCGCCGGCACGTTCCGCCAGCCGGTGTCGGTGTTGGTGAAGGCGGTGTTGCTGCCGTCGGCGTTGCGCCCGCAGATCCGGTAGGTGTAGATCGTGCCGGGCACGGCGGTCGTGTCGTTGAAGAACGGTGCGGTCGGCGTCGCGATCTCGGCCGGGTCGGCATCCGGCAGGTTGCGGAAGACCCGGTAGCCGACGACGTTCGCGATGGGAGCCCAGCGGAGTTCGACCGCCATCGTCGAGCGGCCGTCGGTTGCGACCAGGCCGGTCGGGGTCGACTCGCCGCGGAACCCGGTGTCGGGTTCGCTCGGGGCCGAATCGCCGGCCTGCGTCCGGGCCCGCACCACGTAGGTGTAGGTCACGCCGGGAGCGGCGCTCAGGTCGAGGTGGTTCGCGGCCACGGTCTGGGCGATCTGGATCGGCGGGGTCGAGCCGTTGCCGCGGAAGACGCGGTAGCCGATCGCGCCGGCGACCGTGTCCCACGAAAGGCCGACGCCGTTCGGAACCGTCCCGTCCGTCGCAGCGAGGTTCGCCGGGGCCGGCACGTTCCGCCATCCGGTGTTCGGCAGGCTGAAGTTCGACTCACCCGACGCGAATCGGGCCTTCACCGAGTACGAGTAGACGACGCCGGGATTCGCGGTGATGTCGAGGAAGGTCGGCTCGCTCGGCGTTCCGATCTCGCTCGGTGCGCCCGGGCCGTTGCCGCGATAGACGCGGTAGCCCTCGGCGTTCGCGACCGCGTTCCAACCGACCGCGACGCCGTCGGTGCGGGTGCCGTCGGTCGCATTCACGCCGGTCGGCGGGTTGCCGCCGCCGCCGTTCCCGCGGAAGCCGGTGTCGGGGTTGCTCGGGGCCGAGTTGCCGGCCGCGGTGCGGGCCCGCACGACGTAGGTGTAGACGGTGCCCGCGACGGAGGTCGCGTCGAGGAATCCGGGCTGGTTCGGGGCCGCGATCTCGGCGAGGTCCGATTCGCTCGTGCCTCGGTAGACGCGGTAACCAGCGGCGCTGGGCGAAGGCATCCACTGCAGGGCCACGCCGTTCGGGTTCGTGCCGTCGCTCGCGACGAGGTTGCCCGGGGCGGGCACGTTGCGCCAGCCCTCGTCCTCGGCGCTCGGCGGCGACTGGGTCGAGCCCGCGACCGCACGCACCGAGTACTTGAAGACCGTGCCCGGGATCGCCGAGTTGTCGTTGAAGCTCGGGCTCGGCGACAGGCCGACCATCATCGGCGGCTGCGTGCCGATGCGGCGGAAGACTCGGTAGCCGGTGGCGCCCTCGACGGCCGACCACTCGACCCGCACCGCGTTCACCAGCGTGCCGTCGGTCGCGGCGACGTTCGCGGGCGGCGTGAGGTCGGCGGCGGCGGTTCCGCAGACGGCCAGGGTGAGGGCGGCGACGAGACGACGGATCGCGCGAGGGGTGGAAAGCATGGGGTCCAATCTA
>JBIKVN010000308.1:0-3334 GCA_044356865.1 Phycisphaerales bacterium
GCGGCCCGACATCTTCGTCGGCAACGACAGCGAGCCGAGCCACCTTTTCCGCGGGGAAACCGGCCCGGACGGCTCGCCCCGCTTCACCGAGGTCGGGGTCCGCTCGGGCGTCGCGACCAACGGCGAGGGCCTCGCCCAGGCCACCATGGGCATCGCGATCGGCGACGTCGACGGGAACGGCCGGCCCGACCTCTTCACCACGAACTTCTCGAGCGACACGAACACGCTGCACCTGAACGCCGACGCCGCGTACTTCGACGATCGCACCGCCCGCTACGGCGTCGGGGCCCCGAGCCGGCGGCTCTGCGGGTGGGCGGCGGCGTTCGTCGACCTCGACCACGACGGCGATGAGGACCTGTTCCTCGTGAACGGGCACGTCTACCCGAACGCGACGCGCGAGTCGATGGACTCCGAATACGCGCAGCCGCCGCTGCTCATGGAGCGCGACGGCGGGAAGTTCCTCGTCCGCGACGCGGCGGGGCCCTGGCGGCCCGGGCCGCACCGCGACCGGACCGCGGTCTTCGCCGATCTCGATCGCGACGGTGCGGTCGACGTGGTGATCGGCGAGCTGAACGGGCCGCTGCGGGTCCTGCGCGGCCTCGCGGACCCGGCCCGTTCCCTCACGGTCGAGCTGCGCGACCGGCGTCCGGGCATCGGGAACTCCCGAGGAGTCGGCAGCGTGATCGTCGCCCGCTCGCGCGACGCCGCCGGCTCGGAACTCGTGCAGCGCCGCTGGCTCTGGGGCGGCGGGCCGTTCCAGTCGACGCTTTCGCCCGAGGCGCACTTCGGCTTCCCGGCCGGTACCGCCACGGTCGACCTCGAGGTCCGCTGGCCC
The DNA here is from genome assembly GCA_044356865.1 of Phycisphaerales bacterium. Taxonomy (GTDB): domain Bacteria; phylum Planctomycetota; class Phycisphaerae; order Phycisphaerales; family SM1A02; genus JBEIUL01. The sequence continues at coordinate 836 of JBIKVN010000308.1, forward strand.
GACGGGACGGTCACGCGGCGCGAGGGCGTCGCCCCCGGTTCGCCCCGCGTCACCGTCGCCCGCGACGGCTGATCAGGTCACGATCTCGACGATCTCGAAACGCTTCTCGCCGCGGGGCAGGTCGACCCGGACCACCTCGCCGACGCGGGCCCGCAGCAGGGCCTCGCCCATCGGGCTGGTCACGGTGACCTCGATGTACTCGACATCGAAGCGGCCGCTGGCCTGCCCGACGAGCTTGTAGATGTCGATGTCGTTGTTCCCGACATCCCGCAGCCGGACCATCGCCCCGACGAAGACCATGTCCTCGGGCACCTCCGCGCCGCCGGTGACCACCGCGGTGGCGAGGCGGGCCTCGAGTTCGCGGATCTTCGCGTCGTTGAGGCCCTTGTCCTCGCGGGCGGCGTGGTAGTCGGCGTTCTCGCGCAGGTCACCCTGGGCCCGGGCCTCGGCGATGCGCTGCACGAGGTCCTTGTCGAGGGCCCGCAGCCCGGAGAGCTGCCGCTCGAGCATCGCCTTCTCTTCGGAGGTGATGAAGTTCATGGGAAGCGGGGGGAAGGGGGAAAGGGGCGGGCATCGCGGACGGCGCGAGCCGGGAACTCGGGGAGGATAGCGATCGATCCGCACGGGTCCAACCGTCGGAGGCGATTCATCGGGCCGTGGCGGGCCGCGACACGATGCGGACGATCCCGAGCGAAAGCCAGGCGAAGATCGCGACCGCGGTGCCGGTCGCGGCGAGTTTCCACTCGGCGCCCGACGGCGGTTCGAATCCGGCCGCGGTGATGGCCCAGAGCGCCGTGCCCGGGCTCCAGGCCGCGAGCCGTCCGCCCGCGGCCGGATCGGTGAAGGGCAGCGCGCCGCCTCCGAGCGTCACGAGGAGCGGCGCTCCGGCCGCAAGCGACACCGCCGCGACCATGGCGAGCGTGCGTCGCACGGCCAGCGTGCCTTGGGCACCGGGGCCGCTGCCCGCGGCGACGATCGCCGCGAAGGCCAGCCCCCAGCCCGCGAGGCAGAGGTCGAGCGCCGCCGCGCGGGCCGGTGGCCACGGTGTCACGAGCCGCAGCGGCCACAGCACCACCTGCACGAGGCAGAGGAGCACCGCGAGGTCGAGCAGGGCCTGCAGCGCCGGCTTCGGCCGCATCGGGCCGCTGAGCCGCACGAGCGGCCAGGCCAGCGAGATTCCCGCCGCCATCGAGAGCAGCATGAGCCGCACGCCGGGGGTGTAGCTCGCCGATTGCGCCTGCACCGGCGGACGGAAGCCGAGCAGCAGGATCCAGGACGCCCCGAGCCAGAGGCTCGCGAGGATCAGCAGGCCGCGCGGCGGCGTGACCCGCCCGAGCGGCACGATCCGGGTCACGGCGTGCCTACCGCGAGTTCGCGGCGCGGCTCGGGTCGGGTGACCACGTCGAAGCGCAGGTCGAGCCCGCGGGCCCCGCCGTCGACGCGACGGTAGTGGTGCCACAGCGTGTCGAGGCAACGCAGTTTCTCGTCGGCCGGCATCTCGCCGAGGTTCCGTTCCTCGGGATCGCCGCCCCAGACCAGCCGGTCGCCGCGATCGGTGACCAGCTCGAGGATCCCCTCGCCGGCGAAGCGGCTCGCGTCGATCGCGGTGACCTGTCCGGCCGCGAACCACGGCTTGCGATGGATGCGGGCCGCCAGGTGCAGGGCGGCGTGGAGGTCCTGCCCGATCCACGCGGCGCCGGGCAGTTTCGGCGGCGGCAGGCTCGCGCCGGTCACGAGCGGCAGTCCGGTCGGGCGCGGGCCGTCGGGCAGGAAGACCAGCGGCATCCGTTCGCCGCCGGTGCCGACGAGATGGTCCTCGCCTTCCCAGCGGACGAGGGCGAACGGCTTGCGGAACTCGACCTCGGCCTCGAGGCGGCCACCGTCGATGCGGCGGACCTGCTCGACCTTCACGAACCAGCCGCTGCGATCGAGCCGCTCGCGGACCAGGGCCAGCGGGGCGGCGTCGAAGGGCGAGGCGCCGGCCCCGACGAGGGCGAGCTCGGCGTCGGCGGCGATCTCGCGGGCGACGCTTCCGTCGAGCCACGACGGGAGATGGCTGAAGCCGACGGTGAGCGGACCGGCGACTTCGCGCTCGGCCCGCCGCTCGGCGGCGGCGCGAAGCGCGGGAACTCCGTACGCCGAGAAGAGGGCGATCCCGACCGCGCCGGCCGCCAGCAGCGAACCGGCGGCGACGATCCGGCCCGGTCCGCGCTCGACGGCCCGCGCCAGCGGGCCGAACGCGAAGGCCGCGGAGCCCCGGAGGCGGGTGAGGATCCCGGGACGGGAAGGGTCTTTGGTTCGGCGGGGGTTCGCGGGCATGGGAACGCCGGCCGGGCCGGGACCGGGAAGTTCGGCGTTTCCTGCGGAAAAACTTGATTCGCGCCGGCAGTTCCCGCGCCCTCAGCGGCGGGCGGCGCCGGCGAGGCGGGCAGCGTCGGCGATCGCGCGGTGGACCAGCCCGCCGCAGAGGGCGGTCATCCCGATGCCGGCGTGCCGCGC
>JBIKVN010000309.1:0-3325 GCA_044356865.1 Phycisphaerales bacterium
TAGTCGCCGGCGGTGCCGCCCACCTCGACGAAGACCACATCGGCCGGCCGCCCGCCGGGCCCGCCGGTCATCGCGAGCTCGCGCAGCTTGAGCTTCACCGCCCCGGTCACGTGCGGGATCATCTGCACGTCGCGGCCGAGGTAGCCGCCGCGCCGCTCGCGGTCGAGGACCTCGGTGTAGACCTGCCCCGCGGTCACGAAGTTCTTCCGCGAGAGGTTCTGGTCAAGGATCCGCTCGTAGGTGCCGAGATCCATGTCGGTCTCGGCCCCGTCCTCGAGCACGAACACCTCGCCGTGGCGATAGGGGTTCAGCGTGCCCGCATCGATGTTCAGGTAGCCCTCGAGCTTGATCGGGGCGACCGAGAGGCCCTTGTCCTGGATGAGTTTCGCGAGGCTCGACGAGAAGATCCCCTTGCCGAGACCGCTCATGACGGTGCCGATGACCGCCACGAATCGCGTGCGCCCCTTCTGGTAGCCGGGCGGCGCGGGCGAGAACCACTCGGTGCTCTCCTCGCTCTTGCCGAAGCGGGAAAGGAATCCGCAATCAAGGTCGTTCGCAAGGGCGTTCGCGGGATCTCCCTCCGGGGTTCCCTCCCAGGCCCCCGCGCCGGCGGCGCGGAGATCGTGGTGCGGGAAGGTCCGGCGGGCCTCATCCGGCGAAAAGTGGGGCATAGCAGACTGTACCGCGCCGCCGGCCCGACCCTCAAGCGCGTTCCCGCCACCGGCGGACGAACGCCTCGTACTGCTCGGGCGTGTCGACCCCGTGGAAGGGAGCCTCGCCGATCGCGACCGCGATCCGGTGGCCGTGCTCGAGGGCCCGAAGCTGCTCGAGCTGCTCGCACCGCTCGAGCGGGGTGGGGGGCAGCGCGGGGAAGCCGACGAGGAAGTCGCGGCGGTAGACATACAGCCCGACATGCTTGAGCGGAACGGCGGGCGGCCGGGCGGCCGGGTCGCCCGCGAGGTCGCGGTCGCGGTCGCGCCACGCGGGGATCGGGCTGCGGGAGAAGTAGAGGGCGGTGCCGTCGGCGGCGAGGACGACCTTCACGAGGTTCGGGTCGGCCGGATCCTCGCCGGGGGCGAATGGGCTCGCGATGGTCGCCATGGGGCAGGCGGGGCGGGCGAGCAGGGCGTCGATCGCCCCGTCGATGAGCTCGGGCTCGATCGACGGCTCGTCGCCCTGCACGTTGACCACCACATCGCACTCGATCGCGGAAGCGACCTCCGCGATGCGGCTGGTCCCGTTCGGGTGGTCGGCCCGGGTCATGGCGACCTCGCCGCCAAAGGCCCGGACGGCGTCGGCGATCCGCCCGTCGTCGGTGGCGACGATGATCCGCGACAGCCGCCGCGAGCGGGCCGCGGCCTCGCAGACATGGCGGATGAGGGGCTTTCCCGTGGCGTCCGCGAGCGGCTTGCCCGGGAAGCGGACGCTCGCGAAGCGGGCGGGGATGATCGCGACGATGGAAGGCGACGCCGGCACGGTTCGGGCGTCAGCCGCCGAGTTCCTTGAGCAGGGCGTCGATCTCCTTCCGCTTCTCGCGGATGTCGCGGTAGGAGATGTCCTTGCGGACGATGGCCGAGCAGATGTCGAAGGCGTCCTTCGCCGAGCTCAGGCTGCGCTCGGCCCGGGCCACATCCATGAGCGAGACCATGAGGTCGTACCGCAGCGGCTGCTCGCGGTCGCGCTCGGTCGCGTCGATCGCCGAGAGCGCGTCCTTGAACTCGCCGATCGCCTCGGTGTGCCAGCCCATCGCCGAGAAGCACTTCCCGAGCATGTGCGTGGCGTGGATCCGGTAGCGGGCCTCGTCCTTGCAGGACTGGAAGCTGGCCATCGCGTCCTCGAACTTGCCGAGCTCGAAGTCGATGCGGCCGAGCTCGAGCTTGATGCCCCGGTCGGTCGGATACTTGACGGTCCGCTCGCGGAACTCGCTCGCCTCGAGCTCGAGGAGCTCGCGCTTCCGGGCCGCGGCCGCCTCGGGATCGCCGCGGTCCTCGGCCGCCTTCGCCTCGCGGCGCTTCCGGGCCAAGTCGATGTCGCCGGCGTACATCCGGAAGCGGTACTCCTTCATCCGCTCGAAACCGAGCAGGTAGACCCGCCGCGCCTCCTGCTCGGCGTCCGGCGTCCCCTTGCGGCGGAGCAGCTGGCCGTACTTCTGGACCGCCTCCGGCGAGAGCGGGTTGTCCTCGAAGTCCTTGCGGGCCCGCTCGAGGTTCCGCTCCTCGGCGTCGGCGCCGGCCGAGATCGAGTCCTGCTCGGCCAGCTCCTTCTGCCGGTCGGCGTCCTTGATGTTCGACCGGAATCCGCCCTGCTGCTGGGCCTCGGCCTTCGCGTAGCCGCCGGCGGCGAGGGCCCGCTGGGCGCTGAGCTGCTTGAGCTCGTTCGCGAGGTTCGCATCGCTCGGGTCGAGCTGGGTGGCGATCTCGCCGGCGGCGTACGCCTCGTTCCAGGCGTCGACCGCGGCGAAGAGTTCCTTGGCCTTCACGTACATCGACTTGGACTGCTTCTTCTGCTTCTTCAGCATGTTGAGCAGCTTCGGCGCGAGCCACTGCCCGAAGGCCTCCTGTCCGGCCTTCGCGGTCGCGTCCATGAGCCGCATCGCGGCGTCGATGTTGTTGATGTCGCGCACCCAGGTGAACTCGGCGGCGACGAAGCGGTCGACCGGCCCCGGCCCGTCGATCTTCTTGATCTCGCTCGAGGGCGCCGGCTTGCCGCCGCCCTGGAAGAACTTGATCGCCGTCTCGTACATCGCCTCGTGGGCCTTCATGTCACCCGGGTCGAGCTTGAGGCCGCTCGCGAAACAGAAGAGGGCGTACTCGAAGTTCGAGGCCGCGGTCATGGTCCGGCCGTGGTCGAACCACTTCCGCGCCTTCTCGGGTTGGGGGACGAACGCCCCGCTGGGAGCGGCGGAGGCTCCCGCCGCGGGTTCCTCTTCCTTTTTCTTGCCGAAGAAGCCGAATGCCAAGGGAGGAGCCTCGTGACCGGTGGAAAATCCTCTCGACCGGACCGCGACGGTCGCGGAACGGTGCCGGGCGCCGGAACGGCCGGGTCACGAAGGGTACCGCCGGCCGTTCGCGGCGGTCAACGGAGGGGGCGGGCGGTACGATGGGCCCATGACCCTCTCGCGAACGCCGCGGCGGATCGTCCACTGGCCCGATCCGGTGCTGTTGCGCAAGGCGGCGCCGGTCCCGTCGGTCGACGCGTCGATCCGGGAGCTCGTCGACGAGATGGTCCGGGTCATGCGCGAGGAGGAGGGGGCCGGCCTGGCCGCCCCGCAGGTCGGCGCGAGCCTGCGGATCTTCGTGGTCGAGGCCCGCGAGGCCCGCGACGG
>JBIKVN010000310.1:0-3324 GCA_044356865.1 Phycisphaerales bacterium
GGGGATGTCGTGGTTCGTGCCCGCGGCGGAGCGGTCATCGCGGGGCGTCGCCGGCGCTTCGAGTCGATGGTCGAGTGGAGCGAGGTGATCGAGGGTCCGGCGCTCGGGCTCACCTCGGTGGTCTTGCCATCGGATGCGTTTGATCGGAACTGGCTCGAGGGGGTTCGCTCGCGTGCGGCGTGGATCGGACCCCGGCTGGCGATCGCCGGCGAGGAGAACGCCCAGCCGAGGGTCTCGCCCGGGTTTCCCGCCGAGCTGCTGGTGTTGGACCCGGACTCGCGGGCCCTGAGCCAAGCGGTCGTCGGCGACCGGGTCCTTCGCCGGGCCGACCTCGAAACCCGCCGGGAAATGCTGGCCGAGGCCCGTCGTCGCCTGGCGACCTTGCCCCCCCCGGAGGCCCGTCGACGCGGGCTTCAGGTCGTGGCCGCCGGACTTCCCGTGGGCCGCGTGGACCTGAGTCCCGACGGCCGGTCCATCCTCGAGCGAACGGTCGCGCCGCACCCGATCGAGCGGGAGTGGGAGGTCCGATCGGAGCCGCACGGCTGGACCGTCCTTCTCAAGGAAGACGGCGTGATTCGGGCCACGATCCGTCGCGACGCCGCGGGCGTCACCGCCGACGCGGCCAACGGCCGGCACCTGGCGATCCCCCACGCCGACGGGTGGCCGTCGATGGATCTCGCCGCCACCGCCGCGTCCGAGTCGGACCGCCTCCTCCGACTGTCCGCCGAGGGCGTTCTCGAGGTGCCGGTGGTCGTCCTCGAGGCCTCCCCCGAAGGCCTGACGCTCCGACCCGATCGGCTGCGTTTCCGCTCGCTCGAGCCGGCGGCGGTTCCCTTCCGGATGCGTCCCGGCGAGCGGGGGTTCGAGGTCGTGGCCGCCGACGCTCGACGCGGCCTGGTCGTCCTTGGCCCCGACGGATTTCCCCTCCGGGCGTGGGAAACCGGTCCGGTGGGGGATGTCGAATGGGTGGGGCCCGCAACCGATCCGGTCTGAATCGGTCAGAAGTTGGACATACAGTCCCGGTTCCGGCGTTCAGATCGCCTTCGCCCGGTCGTCCCCGTTTCCAAAAAGAGTCCCTTCATGCGACACCATGTCATTGCCCGTACCCGACGCTTCGCCTCGACCGCAGCGGCGACGATCGCGATCCTCGCCGCCGCGCCGGTCGCCTTCGCCCAATCCGGCAACCAGAGCGGGAACCCGAACGGCGGCCAGACCGGCGGGCAGGACGGCGGGCGTCGGGGGGGCGGTGGCCAGGGCGGACCCGGGGGCGGGATGCGGACGGGACGCGGCTTCGGCGGGGGTGGTGGCGGCATGGCCGACATCCGCGAGCAACTGGAGCCCGACTTCATCCGTCGCGATGTTCCGGTCTTCGTCCAGCAGCTCCAGCTCGACTCGACGCAGGGTCTGGTGCTCGAGACCCTGATGGGCGACTACGAGGAGTCGTACGAGACCGCCTCGACCGAGGTCCAGGGCGAGATCCGCGACCTCGGCCGGCAGGTCTTCAGCTCGATGGTTTCGCCGGAAATGCGCGAGCGGATGATGACGGTCGGCCAGGAGGTCCAGGAAGACCTGCGGCGCCTCGCCGAGGAGCGGGGAGCTCCGCTGAGCGAGGAGGAGCGGCGAACCTTCTTCCGCGAACGGATGCAGCAGATCCAGCAACAGATGGCCGCCGAGTCCCAGGCTGGCGGCAACGCCGAGATGAAGCGGCTGATGGGCGACATGTTCACCCGCTTCGAGGATTGGCGTGTCCAGAAGGACACCATGCGGAAGGATTTCGTCGACGGGCTCAAGGCGACGCTGTCCGACGACCAGCTCGCCCTATGGCCGGCGTTCGAGCGATTCCTCACCCGCGAGAAGACCCTGCCGCGGGCTCGGCTTGCGGGCGAAGGGACCAACCTGATTCTCGTGCTCGATAACCTCGAGCTTCCCCCCGCGGCGTTCGAGAAGGTCGAGCCGCTGCTCGACAACTACGAAGTCCGCCTCGACGAGGCCCTGCGGGCCCGCAATGACTTCCTCTTCCAGAGCACCGGCAAGCTCTTCAAGGCCCTCGAACAGGGTGACGCGAACGACGCGAACCGGATCATCGAGCGCCAGGTCGACTTCCGCACGGCCGTGCGCGACGTGAACGACGAGTATCGCACCGCGTTCGTCTCGGCCCTCGGCGAGATGCCCGAGGCGAAACTGCTCGAGGACACGATCCTCGCCGAGGCCTACGAGCGGGTGTACCGGGCAACGAACACCCGCCGGGCCTTCGACGCGGCCCTCAAGATGGAAGGCGTCGATCCCGGCGTGCTCGAGTCGATCGTGGCCCTCGACCAGTCGTACGGCGTCGAACTTTCGGGCCTGAACCGCCAGCTCTACGAGACCCTCCGCAAGGAAGAGCCGGCGCGCACCGCTCGCGATGCCCAGCGCTTCGTCGGCATGGTCACGGCGGCCATGAACGGGGACTTCTCGGCGATGGGCATGGGGGGCGGGATGGGCGGCATGTTCGGCCGTGGCGACGAGGGCCCCGATCCGGTTCGCGAGGCGTTCGACAAGCGTGAGAAGGTCGAGGATTCGTACGCGGATCGCCTGAAGGCCCTGCTCACCCCCGAGCAGTTCGAGGCGCTGCCCAAGCCCCAGCGGGGCGGTCGGGGCGGCGCGGGCGGGGGCGGTCCGGGCGGTGGCATGAGCGCGATGCTCGAACGCCTGCCGGCCGATCAGCGGGAAGCGATCCTGAAGGCCGCCGACAAGAACGGCAACGGGCAGATCGACGACGAGGAACGCGGCGACGCGTTCCGGGCGATGCGCGAGCTCGGCGGCTTCGGCGGCGGCCGGGGCGGCCAGGGCGGACGCGGCGGCGACTGAGAGACACGGCCACCGATATCCTCCGCCCCATGCCAAGGCCTGGACGCGCGGACGATTCGTTCCCCGATCCTTGGTCGACGCGCGAACTCGCCGTCCGCTTGCGGGGAAATGCCGGCCGTCGGGTTCCCGCATCGCGGCTGCCCGATGAGCAAGAGCTCGCATCCGCGACCGATCTCTTCCGGCGGGCCTGCCTTCCGGAAATCGATCGTCCGACCTGGTCCGACTACGGTCTGGGGGTGGACTTGCACGCGGCGGCCGAGCGGCTGGTTCGGGAAGCGACGAATGCCTTCGCCCTCTCCGCACCGGCCGACGAGGCGAGAACCCGCGCCGCGATGACCGTGACGGCGTTCCTCACGGCGCTTCCCGCCCTCTCCGGGCTCGTGGCGTCCGACCTTGAGGCGGCCTGCGAGCGCGATCCGGCCGTGCGAAGCCCCACCGAGGTCGCCCTGTGCTACCCCGGCCTCCTCGCCCTCTCGA
>JBIKVN010000311.1:0-3310 GCA_044356865.1 Phycisphaerales bacterium
CCCGATCGCAGCCAGGATCGCGAGCGAGACGAGAAGTTCGACCAGGCTGAGGCCCCGCGGTGCGGTCATGGCGAGTCCTCGGCCGCGACGAGGCGGAAACGCTCGAGCCGCAGGATCTCTCCGTTTGCCGGCCCGCGCACCGACACCGACGCGAGCAGGCCCGGCGCCTCGCCCGCGAAACCCGGCAGCGCCAGCGACGAGGGCTGCACCGCAAGCACCGCCTCGACGCCGGGATGACCCGGCACTCCGCGGCGCGACCCGTCGAGCCGTCGGGCGTCGGCGACCGCCGCGCGAAGCGACTCCTGCAGCAGCGATTCCGCGGCGTCGAGGGCGTCGAGCCGCAGCTCGGCCTCGCGCTCGCGGGCCCGGCCGGCCTCGAGGGCCGTGACCAGTGCCAGTGCCGCCGCGGCAAGCACCGCCATCGCGATGGTCGCCTCGAGCAGCGTCACGCCGCGCGGACGCGGCGGGCAGGGGCGGATCGGCATCCTTCGACCTCCTTGGCGCGACCGTCGGGGCTCGCGAAGGCGGTGGGATCGGCCGCCCGGGATCGCGTCTGGTGCCGGGCCGTCGAAGGCGACCGTGGGGACGCCGCTCGAACCGACGGCGCCGGTCGTGCGGCCCCGCAGTTGCCGCCTCGGCCCGCCCCGGCGACCATACCGGACCTTTCCGATGCCCGGCATCCTCTTTCGCATGATCCTCGGCGACCTGCTGCGGGTCCTCGTGGCGACCACCGCCGTCCTCGTGACGGTGATCGCCTTCGGGGCCGCGGTGAAGCCGCTCGCCGCGGGCCTGCTCGGCCCCGAGGATCTCTTCCGCTACAGCCTGCTCGCCACGGTCCCGATGCTGCAGTTCGCCCTGCCGTTCTCGGCGGCGTTCGCGGGGGTGGTCGTCTTCCACCGCATGGCGAACGACCTCGAGCTGGTGGCGATGAGCGCCAGCGGCATCTCGTGGCGGCGGATCCTCGCGGCCCCGCTGGCGCTCGGGGCGGTGCTGACCGTCATCATGGCGATCCTCGTCGATGCCGCGGTGCCCGCGTTCTGGATGGCGATGAAGCGGATGGTGGCCGACGACCTCACGCGGCTCTTCGTCACGCAGGTCGAGCGCGGCGAGGCGATCGCGGTCGGGGACACGCAGATCTACGCCGACTCGGCCGAGCGGATCGAGCCGCCCGCGGGCAGCGGGGCGATCGAGCGGCTCGTGCTCTCGGGCGTGGCGGCGATCCAGTTCGAGGACGGCGAGCCCCTCCGCGAGTTCACGGCCCGGGCCGCCACGGTCGACTTCTACCGCGAGGGCGAGGACGGCTACCTCAAGCTCGTCCTCGCCGACGCGACGATCCTGAACCGCGGCGATCGGGCCCTCGCCGGCAGTCGCGTGGTGCGGCCCGAGGCGATCGAGCTCGAGCGCACGCTGCAGACCGGACCGAAGGGACTGCGTTTTCGCGGGCTGCTCGAACTCGCGCGAAACCCGGAGGGGAACCCTCCGCTTCGCGCCCAGCGTCGCGCCCTGATCGATGCCCTCGCCGGCACCGATCTCGCCCGCTGCCTCGCCGCCTCGGCCGCGGGGTCCGGCACGGTGACCCTCTCGGGCGGCGGCGACGAGCGTTGGCTTCTCGAGAACGCCCGCCTCGAGGGGGCCCGCGTGCTGCCGCGAGCCGGCGACAGCCTGTCGGTGCGACCGCTCGACCGCGGGGCCGCGTCGAGGCTGGTCGCCCCCGAGGCCGCGATCGAGACCGTCGGCGGCGGGCGGGGCGAGCCGATCCGCATCGACCTGGTGCTGCCGGCGGCGAGGATCCGGGGCGAGGGGGGCGACTCGGCCCCGCGGCCGGTCCGCGTGCCGGGCCTCACCGTCGAGAGCTGTCCGCCGTTCGATCGCGAAGGGCTTCCGCTCGAGGCCCTGCTGGCGGCGGCCGACTCGGTGGCCGCTTCGGGCGAACCGGGGTCGGGAAACGTCGCGGCCTGGGCGGACGGGGTGCGATATTGGATCGGCCGCACCCACGACGAGATCCTCGCCCGCATCGTGCAGCGCTCGGTCACCACCCTGACCGCCCTGGCCATGCTGCTGGCGGGCGTGACCGGCGCCATCTGGCTGCGGGGAGCGATGCCGCTCACCGTCTACTTCGCGACCTTCATCCCCTCGATCGCGGCGATCCTGCTCGTCTCGAGCGGCGAGCAGGCGATCAAGAGCGGAGCGGGAGCGTGGGGCGTCGCGCTGGCGTGCTCGGGCGTCGCGGCCCTGGTGGCCCTGTCGGCCTTCGCCTTCTCGAGGTTCACCCGGAACTGAACGGCCGACCCCGATGGGAATCCTCGCCCGAACCATCCTCGGCCGGTTCCTCTGGAACTTCCTGATCCTGTTCACGCTGCTTTTCACCTTCGGCGTCTCGATCGACGTGATCCTCCACCTCGATCGGTTCCTGACGGCGGGCCGTCGCTGGGGCGGCGACGGGTTCCCCGCGCCGCTGGCGGTGCTGGTCGCCGTGCTCGACTTCCACGGGCCGCGGATCTTCCAGTTCTACGCCTACATGCTCGGGCTCGTCTCGGTCGCGGCGGCCGCCTTCACGCTGGCCACCATGGTGCGGGCCCGCGAGCTGACCGCGATCCTGGCCGCGGGCGTGAGCCTCCATCGCGTGGCCATGGTCTTCCTCGTCGGGGCCGCGGGCCTGAACCTCGTGCAGCTGGTGAACCAGGAGCTGGTGTTGCCGCGGCTCGCGCCCCTGCTCGTCCGCGAGATCGACCGGGTCCTCGAGGGCGGCATCGCGAGCTTCCCGCTGCCGCTCACCCGCGACGGGCAGGGCCGGCTGCTCGCGGCCTCGAGCTTCGACCCGGGCAGCGGCGAGCTCGTCGACCTGCTGGTCGTCGAGCGGGACGGGCGGGGCGAGGCGATCGGCCGGCTGACGGCCGACCGCGCCCGCTGGGATGCGGCCCGCGGCGCGTGGCTGCTCGAGGGCGGCGAGCGGATCGGGCGGAGATCCTCCGGCGGCGAGGGCGCCGACGCGGCGGCCGCGCCGGTCGCCGAGTTCGCGACCGACCTCTCGCCCGAGGCGATCCGGGTGCGGAAGTTCACGCAGTACGCGCAGATGCTCTCGCTGTCGCAGGTCCGCCGGATGCGCGAGCAGGGCGGCGTCGATTCCGACCTCCTCGCGCGGCTCACCTACCTCCGGCTCGGCGCGGTCGGGCTGAACCTTCTCGTGCTGGCCGCGTGCCTGCCCTTCTTCCTCCTGCGCGAGCCGGCCAACCTGCTGCGGCAGGGAATCCTGTGTGCGGCCGTCGCGGTGCCGGCGACGCTCGGGTCGCTGGTCGCGATGAACCTCGCG
>JBIKVN010000004.1:0-36347 GCA_044356865.1 Phycisphaerales bacterium
AAAGACTGCTCAGGCTCGGAGGTCAGCGTCGCGAGATGGGCGCCAGAGCCTTGGGCTTCAAGGCTTGCCTGCGTCCACGTGATCCCAGCCGAGGTGGTTTTTAGTCGATACCAATGCCCATTGCCTCCATCCTCGACGCGCCACTGAACGGCTTGCTGCCCATGGGCAAACGAGGCAAACCCCAACGCGGTAACGACGACGACCGATCGAATCTCCATGGCGGACTCCTTGACGAGGCGATTCACGGGCACTTCCCCCAACCCGCAAGCACGACGCTGAGGTCGGTCGCATCCACGGTGCCGTCGGCATTCGTGTCGCTTCGGGGAAACTTCTGGCCGTTTGTGCCCCAGAGGGAGAGCACGAGCGACAGATCGACCCCATCGACGAGGCCATTCTCTGTGACGTCCCCGGGACAGGGAGTGCAGGATTCACCCGCGTCGCAGCAGTCGGGCACGCCGTTCTCATTGGCGTCCTCGAAGGTGCCGTCGAGGATCTGCCCGTAATCGACAATGCCGTCACCGTTACAGTCGGCGGACCATTCGACGACAAATGCGGGGCAACTTCCGTCTGAATCTGCTACGTCAGCCCATTGTCCGACCGGTCCAAAACCAATGAAAAGTTCAACATGAACAGCCCCTCCGTTTCCGGGTTCACCGGGCCCCCAGTTCGTAAAGTCCCAGCTTGAACCGTCCGCCCAACTCCAGGGGCACGAAACGCAGTTCCGACGGCCGCCGACCACAAGTCGGCATGTGACGCTGGCAGTCTGCGCTGCTGCGGTTACAAAGCCGTTTTCCGCCAGACCAGAGATGGAAGCAAGAGATCCACCGATCGCGGTCGCCTGGCTTGCCTTGTGGTCGTAACTCGTACCAGCGGCCGCCAGAACTCGATACCAATGCCCGTTTCCTCCGTGCTCGACCCGCCACTGGACGGCTTGCTGTGCGAGAGCCGGAGTCGAAGCAGCAAGCCCCAAGCAGGCCGCGATGGCCACCGAGGTGACGTTCAAGCGACCTTGAAGGCGGCGACTCATGGGCACTTCCCCCAGCCGCTGAGGACGACCGCAAGATCCGTCGCGTCGACGATTCCGTCGCCATTCGTGTCGCTTCGGGGGAACTTTTTGCCGTTTGTACCCCATAGAGAGAGCACGAGCGACAGGTCGACTCCATCGACGAGGCCATTCTCCGTGATGTCCCCGGGGCAGGGAGCACACGAATCGCCAGCGTCGCAGCAGTCGGGTACCCCGTTCGAGTTCACGTCTTCGAAGGTGCCGTTGAGGATCTGGCCGTAGTCCACGAGGCCGTCACCGTTGCAGTCGGCCGACCATTCGAACACCGCGCTTAATGGAAATCCCTCATTACAAGCTTGGTTGGCGGGCAGATCGTTCCACCAGAACACGGCATTCCAGGGCCCATAGAGGTGCAGAGCGCTTTCCGGTACACCATTGCAGTCGTTGTTGGGCTCCCAACTCCCCCACTCCGAATAGGACCAAAAGGTTCCGTCGCTCCAAACCCAGCCGCCGGAAGGTTCCGAGGATCCCGGCGACTGAATCCCTCCGAGCCACGGTCCGTGCGTCCCGTTCCAAGCTGAAGACAAGCGAACAATGCCCCTAACGAAAACACCCTCACTTTCACCTGCAATCGACGCGAGCTCCGCCCCGATTTGCAGTGCCAATCGCCTCGCAGCCGGCCAGTCTCTCCCCCCTAATGGCAGCATCCTAAGCTCGTACCAATGTCCATTCCCGCCGTCATCGACGCGCCATTGCACGGCTTGTTGAGCAAAGGCTGACGACGAGGCCAATCCCAACGCCGCAACGACGACGACCGATCGAATCTGCATGGTGGACTCCTTGAACAGACGATTCACGGGCAGTTCCCCCAGCCACCGAGGACCACCGCGAGGTCCTGGGCATCGACAATCCCGTCCTGGTTCGTATCGGTGCGAGGGAACTTGCCGCCGTTGGTTCCCCATGAGCTCAAAATCATCGAGATGTCGACGGCATTGACGACACCCGACTGGTTGATGTCGCCGGGGCAGGGATCGACTTCGCAGGGATCGGGTACGCCGTTGCCGTTCAAGTCGGCGAAGGTGCCGTCGAGGATCTGCCCGTAATCGACAATGCCGTCAGCGTTGCAGTCGGCGGACCACTCGACGATGAGGGAGGGCACAAGCCATCCGTAGTAACAGTTGTACGAGTCTTGGATGTCGTTCCAGCTGGCCGGCGTCAGGAATGCCAAGTAGCGTTCCTCGCCGCCTGGGCCACAGGCTTCATGGTCGTTCGGTTCTCCTTGAGCCCAGGACGCGAACGACCACACCTCTCCCGTGACCCATTGCCAATCAGATAGTGGACCGGCATTCGGTACGGGTTGGAAGCCACCTAGCACGGGACCGAATCCAAGTCCCGGACTCCATGCCGATGGGTACTGGCTGGCGTACGCTGCAACCCAGTCGAACTCATCTTGACTCGTAAGAGTCGCGAGGTAGCCACCCGCTCCTTCAGCGGCCACTCGGCAGTCTTGCCATGTCTTGGGAAATCCAGCGGTTCCCAACCGATACCAATGCCCATTACCCCCATCCTCGACCCGCCACTGGACGGCTTGTTGACCATGGGCAAACGAGGCCAACCCCAACGCGGCAACGATGACGACCGATCGAATCTGCATGCTGGACTCCTTGGGTGCCGGCTACGGCAACCGGTGAAGATTCCAAGGTATCGAGGGCGACTCGTGGAACCCAGCCTCTTTCCGTGAAATCCGAGCCTGAGGGAGGCCGCTTGCGGACCGGGTTGATTTCCGGCATTTCCATCCCCCGGCAACCCTCGGGGCATACCCTATGCACGGCAACCTAGGACCCGCTGGCAACACCCTCCCACCCCGCCTGCGGCCCCGGTGGCACTCCATGGCAGTCCAGGGGGCCCGGGGGGATATCCCATGAACGCCCGTCACGCCCGTCACGCCGTCACGGAACCCGCCCAGCCGGAACTCGCCGACCGCCCCTCGGTAAGACTGGAAATTCCGACCCAGCGACCGCCTTTGAGGCCCACTCACGGCGACTTGCACTCAATTACTCAATGGTTATACTATCCACCAGCCGGAAATAAAATATCCGGTGTACATCACTATCCGTCGCTAGCGCCGAGACCAGACCCACGCTCAAGTGGGTAGCCCACCGAGAGCAAACGAGGCAGCGCCGCACCAGTTACCGTGGTCTGTGGGAGAAACCACGAAGAGCGGACCACGCTCGGGCAGGCCACTACCTCCCTGAGCCCCCGTTCGACCGATGCGGCCTGCGGGCTCTTCGGAAAAGCCGAGGAGGATCACCCTCACTCCTCGGGTCGGCCTCGTCAAGTGCCGGTTGATCCTGCCACGAAGGTTACTCCCCGAGCTGACTGAGGCTCGGGCGTGAAGGCAGGCGACGTCGACCTACTAGGGTCATCCCTGAGGACGGAGTCGCTGCCTGGTCTCGTCCTCGTCGTCGATCGACGATCTATCTCTATCCACTGTCCTTCGTTCCCGTGCCCTTCATGGCGTCAGATATGTGGTCGGGGCAGATTCCGGGGCGGCTTCGTTGCAAACGGCGGGGCAGCATGGAGCGGCACCGGTTTGTACCCCGCGGCACGAAAAGTCTGTAAATCCCTCAACACAGCGAGGTTGCGCCAGTCCTTGCGAAACCGGGCAACCTCGTGCGAAACGGCCGAATGGGCGGAGAGGGATTCGAACCCCCGTAGGCATAAGCCAGCAGATTTACAGTCTGCCCTCGTTGGCCACTTGAGTATCCGCCCGTGGGATGTACCGACACCGACGCGGATCGGCGGTCGATCCGGATCGGGGAGTCTACTCGCCCGCCGGGACGGCGGCAACGCGTCGGGACCCGCGGCACGGCCGAAAACCGGACGGACGCGGCTCCTCACCCGCGTCCGCCGTCCTTCTCTGCCGGTGGTCCGGACGCCGCTCAGCGCCGCCGGCGGCCGCCGACGAGGCCGAGCAGGCCGAAGGCCGCGAGTCCGGCCGGGGCGGGCACGAGCGTGACCGACATCGACTCGACCGAGATGCCCGACTCGAACGTCGAGCCGCTGCCGAACTGCGACAGCAGCATCGCCCCGAAGAGCGGATCGTTCACCGAGCCGGTTCCCGAGTACATCGCGGTCGCATACAGGGACAGCGAGTCGAAGTCGCTGCCGACATAAAGATTGATGTAGTCGTTGGCGTTCCCTGCGACCATGTGGATCTCGGCCCGCAGGGCGTACCGCGTCCCGAACGCGAGTTCCTCGGTGCCGTACGCGAACGGGTACCCCCCCTGCCCGTTCACCCGGGTCCCGAACACGAACCCGCCGCCCGAACTCCGCGCGACCATGCGCGCGTTCTGGAAATTGCCGCTCGTGGTCGTGCCGGTCAGCGTGTTCAGGGCGGCGAAGTACGACGGGTTCGCGCCCGCCGAGTTCACGGTGAGCAGGATGTCGAAATTCAGGATCGTCTCGCCCTCGAGCGGCTGCGTGAATTGCTCGGGGAACGCGAGCATCGCGTCCTGGCCGTCGGAGGTGCTACCGCCGGCCCACGCGACCGCGCCGCCGGTGACGGTCAGTGGACGGGCGGTCGCGGCGCCGTACTGCTGCCAGCCGGCCTGTCCGACGAGAAGCCCGTCGGCGTAACCGGCGAAGTTCGCCGAGACGATGACCGAGGCGAGCGAGGTGGGAGCGACGACGAGGGCGGCGACGGCGCCGGCGAGGGACGGGAAACGGGACATGGCAGACTCCTGGGGGAACACGGGGGAACGCGATCGACACGATGCGCGGCGCACGCCGCGCGGTCCGACGGTTCCCGTATCACCGCTCCAGGGGGCACCCGGGCCGCGACTTCCCTCCATCGCCGGACTGTCGAAGTGTGCATGGAAACCGGCCCCGGAAGCAAGCGTTTCCCGTTTGTCTTCGGTTCAACCTCCGGACAGAACGCTCGCCGAAGGAGCGATAACGCCAAAGCCGCCGACCGGAATCGAACCGGTAACCTCCAGATTACAAATCAGGTGCTCTGCCAGTTGAGCTACGGCGGCGGACCCGGGGAGTGTACGGCCGGACTTCCTCAGGGCGGGCCGTCGAAGCTCCGCACCGTCCCGCCCGCGGGCGGGGTGTGCTTCGGGCCGCCGACCAGGATCGACGCACCGCGGAAGGCGACCGAACGCCCGAAGTTCGAGGCGCTCGTGCCCGAGGCGGGCAGCGTCAACCGGTCGTGCATCGACCAGCCCGGGCCGGACAGCGTGAACACCGCCGCCGAGCCCCGCTTGGCGATGCCGCCGACCGTGTCGAACGGCGAGCCCGCCACCAGCGCTAGTCCGTCCGCCCGCAGCGACACGCTCGCCCCGAAGTTCTCGCCCGCGATCCGGTCCGGCGGCGAGACCTCGACTCCCGACCACGCCGAGCCCGTGAAGCTCCACACCGTCGCCGAGCCGCAGTCGGTCTGCCCGCCCACGTCCGCGATCGGCGCGCCGGCCGCCGCCCGCAGGCCCGTCGCGTCGACCGTCACGCTCCGGCCGAGCGCCGCGCCTGCCAACGGCACCGGCGAGATCACCCGCGTCACCGTCGAGACCGTGCCCGAACCCGTCAACGCATGGATGTAGACAGCGCCACACCCGGACCTGCCCGGCTCGTCGTCGCCCGGGCAACCGACCGCCAGCGTCGGCGAGCTTGCCGAACCGCCGAGCGCGACCGCATGGCCGAACAGGTCGCTCGCGGTCACGACTCCCGCCGTCACCGTCGCCGCGAGCGTCCACGAGCCCGCAACCCGCCGGAACACCGACACCTCGCCCGAATCGGTCTTGCCGCCCGCATTCGCGAGCGGCGTTCCCACCGCGATGAAGTCGCCCAGCACCGCCACCGACAAGCCGAACCGATCGTTCGCCGCGGCGCCCGTCCGCGTCAGCGTCGCCTCGAGCGTCCAGGTTCCCGCGACGTTCCGGTAGACGTATGCCGCACCCGAATCCAGCGTCGCGCCGAGGTCCGCGGTGAGCGCCCCCACGACCGCCACGTCGCCCTGGATCGAGACGCTCCCGCCGAAGGAATCCTTCGCCTTCGCTTCCGCCGACGGCGCGAAGAGCTGCGCCCGCTCGATCCACTGTGAGCCCGTCCACTCGACGATCCGGGCGCTGCCCGCGTCGGTCTTGCCCGGAAGGTCATCGAGCGGCAGGCCGACCAGGGCGAAGTTCCCGTCGCCCGAGATCGCCGCGCCGAGGTCGTCGCCGGTCAGCACGCCCGCCATCGGCACCGCGCCGGTCTCGACCAGCGTCCCCTGGCCGAGACAATCCATCAGGCCGTCGGCATCGCCGTCGACATCGGCCGTCCCGCAGCCGCAGACGCCCGCGACCACCTTGTTCGGATCGGCCGGGCACAGGTCCTGGCAGTCCGGGGTCGCGTCCCCGTCGGTATCGGTGTCCGCCACGCCGCAGCCACAGAGGCCGGGCGAGGTCTTCGCCGGATCCGTCGGGCAGCCGTCGCCCGCATCGGGCGTGCCGTCGCCGTCGTCGTCGGGATCGAGGCAGTCGGGCACGGTATCCCCATCGGTGTCGCCGGTCTCGGCGACGCCGCAGCCGCACACGCCGGCCGAGGTCTTCGCGGGATCGGCCGGGCATCCATCGTTGCAGTTCGGCGTCCCATCGGAATCCGAATCGGTCTCGGCGACGCCGCAGCCGCAGAGGCCGGGAGCGATCTTCGCCGCATCCAGCGGGCAGCCGTCGACGCAATCGAAGGTTCCGTCACCGTCGGCATCGCCCGACTCGGGCGTGCCGCAGCCGCACTGGCCCGGGCTCGACTTGTTCGGATCGAGCGGGCAGCCGTCGACGAGATCGGGCACCAGGTCACCGTCGTCGTCGGGATCGAGGCAATCGACCGTTCCGTCGGAGTCCGTGTCGGTGCCGTCGCAAGGAACCGGTCGCGCGAACCGGGCCACGGTTCCGCCCGCCGGCGGCGAGTGCCTCGGAGCACCGACGAGGATCTCGTCCGAGCCGATCACGACCGAACTGCCGAATCGCGAACCCGAGGTGCCGCCGGCCGGCGCGAGGATCCGGTCGTACACCCGCCACGAGCCGCCCGCGAGGCGATCGAGCACCAGCGCCGAGCCGCGTTCCGTGATGCCTCCGTACATATCGAACGGGGAACCCGCGACCACGAGCGTGCCGTCGCCGGACACCGCGATCGAGGTCCCGATCTGCTCGCCGCCGGCCCGGTCGGGCACCGCGATGTCGACGCCCGTCCATGCCGCCGAGGCGAACGACCATGCCGTCAGGACGCCGGCGTTCGCGAAGCCGGGCGGATCCGCCAACGGCGCGCCCGCGACGACGGTCGTTCCCGAATCGTCGATCCCGACCGAGATGCCGAGCGAAGCGCCGGACAAGGGCGAAACCGCCACGAGCCGGGTCGTCGACAGCCATGCCCCCGTGTCCGAGAGCCCATGCACATAGACCGCACCGCAGCCGCTCCGGGAAGGCTGGTCGTCGCCCGGCGCCCCGACGGCCAGCACCGGCGACACCGCGCTTCCCCCGAGGGCCACCGCGCGTCCGAAGTTGTCGGCCGCGGTCACCGGCACGCCCGAGAGCGTCGACGCCATCGCCCACGGGCTCGCGCCCGCGCCCCGGCGATAGACCGCGACCTCACCGGCATTCGAGCGACCGGCGACGTCGATGCCGTGTCCCCCGATCGCGAGCAGGTCGCCGCGGAGGGCCACCGACTGGCCGAAGTAATCCTTGGCCACCGGCGAGACCCGCTGCAGCTTCTGCTCGAGCGACCACGAGGAACCGACTTTCCGGAAGACATACACCGCACCGGCATCCGCCGCCGCACCGACGTTCGCGAGCGAAGCGCCGACCGCCACCGTCGATCCCGACACCGCGACCGAGTTCCCGAAGGAATCGCTCGCGATCGCGTCCGGAGCGATCAGTTCCGCCTCTGCGGCCCAGACCCCGCCGATCCGCCGGAACAGCCGTACGCTTCCCGCGTTCGTCAGGCCGGTTCGATCGTCGAACGGGACGCCCACCGCAAGAAGATCGCCGTCGAGGGCGATCGACGCCCCGAACTCATCGCCCTCCGCCAGTCCGGACCCGGCGAGCGTCCCGAGCATCTCGACCAGCCCGACGGTCACGCAGTCGGACAGCCCGTCCGAATCCACGTCCGTCTCGGCGACGCCGCAGCCGCATTGGCCGCCGACGGTCTTGGCCGGATCGCCCGGGCATCCATCGACACAGTCCGCGGTGCCGTCGGAATCGGAGTCGGTGTCGGCGACCCCGCAGCCGCACTGGCCGGGGACGCTCTTCAGCGGATCGAGCGGACACCCGTCGGCACCGTTCGCCGTCCCGTCGCCGTCCATGTCCGGATCATCCTCGTCGGCGATGAGGTCGCCGTCCATGTCGCAGCGGTAGCGACGGATCTGGACGTCGTCGATCGCCGCCTCGATGACCGAGGAGGAACCGGCATCGGCCACCACGAACCGGATCCGCATGTTCGCGGTCGGCGCGACGAGATCGGCAAGCCGGAACGAGACCGTCCTCCAGGCGAAGAGATTCTCGGTGACGGTCTCGACCACGGTCCACGAGGCCCCGTCGTTGTTCGAGACGGACACCTTCAGCGCGTCACTGGCCTGGAACGGGGCAAGCCCGGTCGAACTCGAGTACCAGCGCGCGTAACTCAGGATCGGGTCGGTCACCCCCGACAGGTCGATCCGCGGCGAGATGAGCGAGGTGAATCCGCCGTCGACATCGGAGTCCCCGAGACTGCCGCCGGGCGCGGCCTGCCCGGTCACGAAGCACGCCGTTCCGGTTCCGAGCGGATTGTCGAAGGCCGGCGAGGCCGCATTGCCGACCGGGGCCGAGACCCGCTCCCAACGACCGCCCGTCGCCGTGTCGTTGGCCGCCGCGAAGGACCAGCCGCGGTCGACTTCGGCGTCGTCGGCGAAGATCGTGATGCCGTCGAGCGCGGCCACGGCCGAGAACGGGGCGGGCGGATCGATCGTCGTGAGACCCGAGACCGAATCGGTGGCCATGAACTGGAATCGCACGGTCGCGCCGCACGCGGCGGCCGGAACGGTCGCCCGATACCGGTCGCCGCCGAGTGCCGCCATCGCGGTCTCTACCCACGCCCCGCTCCCGACCGAGACGCGGATCCGCGGACTTCCCGCGGCGAAACTCGCGCCCGCGTTCGGCGTGACCTCGACGTCGATGGTCGTGCCGCCCGCCTGCGCCGTGACCGCGGGGATCCCGTCCGGGTACCCGAACAGCGCCACCGGCCGCTCGAGCCTCCACACGAAGAGCCCCCGCTGCATGTCGCTGCCGATGACCGTGCCGCTCGGGAAGAACGGGTAGTTCGACCACAGCCCGCCGAAACCGAAGCTGTTGCCCTCGGGGAAGGTGTCGAACCAGGCGATCTCGACCGGGGCGACCGGGTCGGTGATGTCGTAGACCCGCAGGCCCGACTTGTAGCACGAGCTGAAGAGGAGATTCCCCCGAACATATTCATTGTGGTCGATGGTCGGCAGGCCGACCGTGAAGGTTCCCGCGAGGACGGGGTTCGAAAGGTCCTGGACATCCACGATCCGACCCATCGCCGGAAGCCCGAAGTAGTTCTCGTCGAACTCGTCGTTCACGTACAGGAACCGCTTGTCCTCGGAGAGCCACGCCTGGTGGCAGAACGCGGCATCGGGGTACTGGAAATGGGCGAGTTGCACCATCTTCGACTTGTTCGTGACATCGATGATGGTGACGCCGGTCTGCCCGAACCCGCCGTTGAACCCGCCGCACGCGAAGAAGATCTGCTTCCCCGCGTACGGACCGCTCGTGTAGGTCGTCACGCACCCGTCGTGGACATACCGGCCGCCCCAGCTGGTCACGAAGGCCGGCGCGGCGGGATTCGCCAGGCCGTAGATCCGCAGTCCGGAGTTGCTTCCCCCGCCCATGCGGTAGAGGAAGCCGCTCGCCTCGTCGATGATCATGGTGTGGGTGTCGGGCGTCCCGCCCGCCGTCACCGTGTTCACCAGCGTGACGACGCCCGAATCGATCTGGGCGAGATCGATGACCTGGATGCCGTCGCCGCCCTCGCTGACGGCATAGCACCAGGTCTGGTAGGTCTTCATGTTCCGCCAGGTGCTGACCGGGCCGGGAATGAACCCTACGACCTGCGGATCCGCCGGATCGGTCACCTCGACGAAGCCGGTGCCCGCCGAAAGGCCCATGATCGCGTACTCGCGGCCCGACGGGCTGGTGTAGCCCCAGCAGTCGTTCCCGACGGTGTTGACCGCGCCGCCGATGTTGAACTGGTTGAGCGGGATCCACGACTTGAGCGTGACGCCGGCCGCCTCGAAGGGGCTCGACGCGATGCCGCCCTCGTCCTGCCCTTCGGTCCAGATGGGACCGTAGACCGGCTCGTGCGGGACCTTGCCCTTCGGATCATCCTCGTGGGCGACGGCGGGCCATGCGAACGCCGCGGCCGCCGCCAGCGAGAGGGCGCGAAGCGCAAGAAGAAGGCTATTGGAGACACGGTTCCCGGAGCGCACCTGTCCACCCTCTAGACGGCCTCAATCGGCCTCAAACACGCCGGGATCGCGAAGTGCGATCCCGAAGGCCTCCAACATAGCCCGCCCGTTGCCGATGGAAAGGGATCGTCGCGGAAGTCGACGAGAATCAGGCCGATTGTCGCAATCCGGAGACCGGGTCCGAGAGCCGGGCGGTGGCCGTCGCGGTTTTCGGACCTCGCCTTCACCGATCGCGCCGGCGGCGGCCGGCGGCCAGCCCCGCGAGCCCGAACGCGGCGAGGGCGCCCGGGCCCGGCACCGAGATCGAGAGGTTGAAGTAGCCGTTCGACGAGCCGGCGGTGCCGTCGAGATCCGTCAGGATCTCGGCGGAGAGGATGTAGGTCCCGGCCGCGAGCGTCACGTCGGTGAAGGTCACGAAACTCGAGGTGGCATCGATGACCGCCTCGGTGTCCGTCCCGAGGTACACCCGCATGCGGGAGCTCGAGCCGAAGTTCCCTCCGGCCTGGGCGAACACGGTCACGACCGCGGCCTCGTCGAGGGTGAAGATGAAGTCGACCGACGAGCGGGCCCCGATCCGCGTCGAGGTACCCGCGCTCGCGACGAACGTCTCCCCGACGGCCGAGATCGAGGTCGACGTCAGTTCCGAGCCATGGCTCGCGAACGCGTAGAGGCCGGACTGGTTGAGGGTCGAGTTGCCGAACCACGAGCCGAAGCCGGAGTCGGAAGCGCCCGTGAAGACCAGCGATCCCCCGGCGGGTGCCGAGGCGGTCGCGGCGTTCCGGAAGCCGGCGACGCCGGTGAAGATGGCCCCGTGCGAAGCGGCGGCGCAGGAGACCGCGGCGAGCGCGGCGACGACGATGGCGTTCCGGTTCATGTTCCCTCGACCTCCGGAGGCGACCCGGATCGGGACGCTTCCGGGATTCAACATGGAACGGAACGGCGGGAAGGCCAGCGTTCGGGTCCGCTTATCCCGGCTTTTCCGGCGGCGCGGCCCGTTCGCGTGCCCTTTCGGACCTTCCGGATGCCGAGAACCTGCGGGAACGGCCGTCCGCTGCCGGGCGGAACGGAAGCGACCCCGCGGCGCGGGTCGAGGACCGGGCGCCGCGGGGTCGCATCAGGCCGGAAGCCCTCCCGCTTACGGGCACGGCCCCCACGCCGCGAGGACCACCGCGAGGTCGTCCGAGGTCACCACCCCGTCACCGTCGCAGTCCGCCCGCGGATGGAGCTTGCAGGCCGTGTCCCAGCAGAAGAGGATCGCCGCGAGGTCGATGGCGTCGACCTGGCCGTCCACGATCACGTCGCCCGGGCACTGGCAGGAGTCCGGGATCCGGTCACTGTCGTCGTCGGCGACCCGGCCGAGGATCGTGTCGTACAGGTCCTCGACGCCATTCCCGTCGCAGTCCTGCGGTGCGGGGCAGGTCCAGAGGTTGCCGCCGAGATTCGTCCACGCACCGGCGATCCCGCCCGTTCCCGAGCAGACCACGTTGTCGCCGAGCGAAAGCACGCCCGTGCCGAGCCGGATCCCGACGCCGGACTCGGTGACCACGCAGTCCTGCACCGTGACCGCATAGCTCGGGTGGCCCCCGAGGATCCCGATGCCGATGGCCCGGGACTGCGGTGCGGTGTTCCCCACGAAGACGCAGCGCTCGACCAGCATGGTGCTGCCCGCGACGCCCGCCGGATCGGCCCCGGTGAGCAGTGCACCCGCCTGATACGTTCCCGAGTTCCCCACGAACTCGCAGCGCGAGATGCGGATGTCGGCGGGTGTCGCGGTCGCGCCCGCCCCGATGAGGATCCCGCCGTTGTTGTAGCTGCTCGAGGTCCCGATGAAGCAATCCTCGATGACCGTCGAATCGCCTTCCTTCCCTCCGGTGCGGGGCATCCCGAGCGAATCGACCGAGATCGCCGGCCCGTGGTGCTGGGCCGAAAGGCCCTGGAAGACGCAACGGCGAACGGCCACGTTGCCGCGACGGGTCCAGAGGCCCGCGCCGTAGCCGCAGCCGCCGCTCGAACCGATGAACACGCAGTCCTCGATCGTGACGGCCGCGGCCGCCCCGCCGTCGGTCGGTCCCCAGAGGTACACGCCGCCGCCGGCCCGCCAACCCGAGGGGTTGTTCGGGAAGACGGTGCCCCGGCCGGTCCGGATGGTGAAGCCCTGGAGCTTCGAGTCGAACGTCGAACCCGCCCCGAACTTGACGGCGCTCGTGGGCTGACCGGCGGCGTCGATCGTGGTCACCGCGGCGCCGGAGGCCGATCGAACGGCCAGCCGCTTGTCGCCGACATCGAACGGGCCGTAGGTGCCGGGGGCGACCTCGATGGTCATCCCGTGGGTGGCCGCATCGATCGCGGCCTGGATCGTCGCGAAGTCGGCGGGGCCGTCGTCATCGACGGTCAGCGTGGCGTCCGGCGTCTCGCAGGGGTCCGGGACGCCGTTCCCGTTCGCGTCCGCGGCCGAACCGGACGCGATCGCGCAGGCGTCGGGGAGGGAGTCGCCGTCGCAATCGAACGCGAGACCGGCCGAGATCTCCATCGCGTCCGAGATGCGGTCGCCGTCGCAGTCGGCGTAGGGCGGCGCGGCGCAGTTGCCGTCGAGGGTGTTGCCGCCGGCGTCGGTCCAGGAGTGCCGGATCTGGTCCGGGCCCCCGCAGAACCACGAGCCCGCGAGGGGAACCGTGATGTACCAATTCCACATCGCGCGTCCCTGGGTCGCGGTGTTGGCCACGAAGATGCACTGGTTCACGGGCATCTGGGTGGTCATGCCGGGGAAGATGCCCTGCGAATAGATCGCGCCGCCCCACACCGCGCTGTTGTTCGCGAAGATGCAGCGGGTGAAGCGGAAGGTGTGGGTGCCGCAGTTCCAGTCGTTCACGTACACCGCGCCGCCGGCGTTGACGCCGCTGGTCGGGCCGACCGCCTGGTTCGCGATGAATTCGCAGTCCTCGAAGCGGCAATTGGAGTTCGACATGTACACCGCGCCGCCGTTCGGGTTCCGGTTCGCGAGGAAGAGGCAGCGCTCGAACGACGAGCCGACGGCCGACCCGCACGGCTGCCCGTCGACGAACGCGCCGCGGACGTTGTCGCGGAAGATGCACTCCTCGAACACCGGACTTCCGTTCGTGACCTGGACCAGGTACTCGCTCGTGCCGCCGGTGAAGGTGAGCCGCTCGAACCGGAGCTGGTTCGACTCGCCCGCCTGCACGTGGAGCATCCTCGCCCCGTCCGGCGAGGACAGCACCACCTCGGCCGCGCCGCCGTCGCCGCGCAGCGTGACGAGCTTGCCGCCGAAGGACAGGGCTTCCGCATAGGTTCCCGGACGGACCAGGATGAGGTCGCCGTTCGCGGCGGCCGCGATGGCCGCCTGGATCGAAGTGAAGTCGGCCGGACCGTCGTCATCGACGGTCAGCGTGGCCCCCGAGGCCGCCGCGGCGACGAGGAGGGGCGCGGGAAGGGAAAGCCAAGTTTTCATCGCAAATCTCCCGAATGGAAAGGAACGGCGACCCCGGACCCGGAAGCGTTCCGGGCCGTTCGGTTGTCGCGGATGGAGTGGTGACCGCGGGCGATCCGACCCGACTTCCCCGCCGACCTTGCGGGAAACCGCGGCGAGGATCTAACATTATCGAATCGTGACGCGCGGGACGGCATGCCGGAAAGCCATGCGAAAACGGCGGCGCGGCCCGTCGGGGTTTCCTCCCGAATGGACTCCTTTCGCCGCGCTCGCCCCGCCGGACCGCCTTGCCCCATGACCGACCATCCGCTCCTGACCTCCCTGTTCAATCGGGCCCTCGCCGGCGACGCCGCGGCGGCGGAGCGGGCCTGGAACGAGGTGTACGGTGAGCTCCGGGCCATGGCGGCCGCCGCGCTCGCCCGCGAGCGGGACGGCCGGGGCGCCGGCCGGGATCTCGACCCCACCGGCCTCGTGCACGAGATCTTCCTGAGGATCGACCGCTCGCCGCCGGACAACTGGGAGAACCGCCGCCACTTCTTCGGAGCCGTGGCACAGGCGTGCGGCCAGGTGCTCGTCGATCTCGCCCGATCCCGCCGGGCGCGAAAGCGCGGCGGCGCCGGGACCCCGGTCCCGCTGACCTTCGTGGCCGGCGAGCTCGCCGACGCCGGCCGGGCCATGTCCGCGGCCGAGTCCGGGCTCGCTCCGGCGCTCGATCGGCTGGCCGGCACGCATCCGCGGCCGGCGGAGATCGCGCGGCTGCGCTACGTGCTCGGGATGACCACCGCCGAGGTCGCCCGGCTGCTCGAGGTGAGCCCCTCGACCGTCGAACGGGACTGGGCGTTCGCGCGGGCATGGCTGCGCCGGGAACTCGAGTCCAACACCTGACCCCCATCCGTTCCCGGAGGCACCCGCCGATGACCGACCCCCACGCCGTCGAGGCCGCCTTCGGCGAACTCGCCGAGCTCCGGGAACCGGAGCGCTCGGCCGCGCTCGATCGCTTGCGGCAGGTCGACCCGTCCCTGGCCGACGAGGTGGCCTCGCTCCTTCGCCACCATCACGACGAGCCCCCGGAACCCGACCCGGAACCGGAACACGGGGCCCACCCCTCGCTCCAATTCGGCCAGAGCGTCGGAGGATGCCGGATCGGCCGGCTCATCGGTACCGGCGGGATGAGCGCGGTGTACGAGGCCACGCAGGACTTCCCCCGCCGGCGGGTCGCGGTGAAGGTGGTGCGGCGCGAGCGGATGAGCGACTCGGCGGCCCTTCGGTTGCGGATCGAGGCGGAGGCGCTGGCCCGCCTCGAGCACCCGAACATCGCCCGGGTGCATGCGGCGGGAACCTGCGTGCTTCCCGCGGGGACGGGGCCGGGCGGCCGCGAGACGCCGTACCTCGTGCTCGAGCTGATCGAGGACGCGGTCACCATCACGCGGTGGGCCGACGACCATGGACTCGCGCCGGCGGACCGCATCGAGCTGGTGGCGAAAGTCGCGGAGGCGATCGGGCACGCCCACCGCGCGGGCGTCATCCATCGTGACCTGAAGCCCGGCAACGTGATCGTGGGGTGCGACGGGGTCCCGAAGGTCATCGACTTCGGGATCGCCGCCGTGACGGACGCGGAGGAAACGGCCGCGACGGTCGGACCGATCGGCACGCTCCTCTACATGAGTCCCGAGCAGGCGGCCGGCGGCGTTGTCGACACCCGCAGCGACGTCTGGGGGCTCGGGGCGCTGCTGTACGACCTGCTCGCGGGGGATCCGCCCTTCGCCCTGAGCGGCAGCTCTCTCGCGATGCATGTCACGCGACTGCTTCGCGAGCCGCCGCTGCCGGTGACCCGGGCGGCCGAAGGACGGCGCGACCGGGCCTTCCTCGAGGCGATCCCGCCCGGGACCGACGCCGTCGTCGCGAAAGCCCTCGCCGTCGACGGCGAACGACGCTACCGCAGCGCGACCGAGTTCGCCGACGAGTTGCGGCGGCTCGTGCGCCGCGAACCGCTGCTGGCCCGGCCCGATTCCTCGCTCGACGTCGCGCGACGGGTCTTCCGTCGCCACCGGGCGGCGATCCTCGCGGCCGGCGGCGTCGCGGCCGCGATCGTCGTGGCGCTCGCGTGGACGCTGCTCCTGCTCGACCGCTCGCGCCGGGCGCACGCCCGGGCCGAGTGGCACGCTTACGGGGCGGCGATCGCCGCGGCCGGCGGCATGATCGAGCGCGGCGACGCGAGCGCCGCCCGGGAGGCGCTCGGGCTGGCGCCCGAGCGGCTTCGCGACTGGGAGTGGCACCACCTCGCCGGTCGCGTCGACCAGGCCCTCTGGAGCGTGCAGTTTCCCCCGCGCGAGCAGGTCTACGGACTCGACTTCTCGCCGGACGGCGACCGCCTGCTCGTGGCCGCCGGCAGCCTCGCGGCGGCGATCGACATTCCGGAGCGGAAGTTCCTCTGGTCGGTGCAAACCCATGCCGAAGGGGCGTGCTGGAGGGTCCGGGTCCTGCCGGACGGCGGCGGGATCTTCGTGCGGCTCGAACAGCAGATCGAACGCCTCGACGCGACCGGCGCCGTGGTCACGATCGCCGCCGATCCGGGAATCCACGGGATCGCCCTCGACCGCGCCCGCTCGCGTCTCTTCACGGACGCGGACGACGGTTTCCGCGTGCGTGATCCGACGACGCTCGCCCTCCGTCGGAGTGTCAAGGCGGATCCGCCGCTCGCCGGAGCCGCTTCCACGATCCTGCTCACGCCCGACGAGAGTCGGGTCGTGCTCGGTGACGCCTCGGGCGGCATCACCGCGCTCGAGGTCGAGTCGGGCGCGACCGCGTGGACCGCAAGGATTCCCGGGTCCGATGCCGAGATCCGGGGGCTGGCCACCTCACCCGACGGGACCCGGCTGGCGGCGGTCGCGTTCGGGCATGTCGTCCTGATCGACACCCGCGACGGCGCGATCGTCTGGCACCGGAATGTCGCGGCCCGCAGCTTGTTCTCGCCGAACTTCACCCCGGACGGGCGCGAGTTGCTGGTCGCGACCTGGCAGGAGACGATCGACCGGCTCGCGGTCGAGGACGGCCGGACGACCGGCAGCGTGAGCGGGATC
Organism: Phycisphaerales bacterium; assembly: GCA_044356865.1. Taxonomy (GTDB): domain Bacteria; phylum Planctomycetota; class Phycisphaerae; order Phycisphaerales; family SM1A02; genus JBEIUL01. The sequence continues at coordinate 17,025 of JBIKVN010000004.1, forward strand.
TTCAGCCAGGTGTGGACGACGGCCGTCTCGCCCGACGGCCGGACCTTCGCGGCCAGCGGGCTCAGCGGACGCGTCGCGATCTTCCCGATCGACGCCACGAGCGATCCGTCTTCGGTGTCGCTCGACGGCTCGCCCGTCGAGAGCATCGCCCTCGGTCGCGGAAGCACCGCCGGGCTCGCGTTCGCGACCACCGCCGCGGGTTCGCTGTGGCGGATGGACGCGAGGACGGTCGCCGCGACCCGCCTCGATCCCGGGCTCGAGGCCCGCGGCGTCGCGGTCGGGCCGGACGGTCAGTGTGCGGTCGCCCACTCCCGCGGCGTCGCGTGGATCGCGCCGGACGGCCGGATCCTCGAGGACATCACGCTTCCGGAACCGATCATCCGGGTGAGCCTGCTCGACGAGCGGCACGCCTTCGCGGTGTGCGACACGAGCGGCCTCGTCGATCGGGCGTTCATCGTCCGGCGCGGCGGCGACGACGCCGGGGCGACCTTGTGGGAGCTGCAGCCGCGCGGGTTCGATTGCGGATTCGCGTGCCCGACCGGATCTCCGGGCGAGTTCTTCATCCCGTCGGGCCACTCGGGAGTGGCGATGACGGTCCGCGTCTCCGATCCGGACGGACGGCGGCTCGAATCGCCGTTGATCTCGCCGCTCATCGATCAACCCGAGTATCCGCTGACCGCCGCCATCTCCCCGGACGGGTCGACGCTGGCCCTCGGATGCGTGATGAGCAACGGTGAGGTGACCCTGAGCGACCCGCGGACCTTTCGCCAGCGCCTCAACTTCCCGAACCATCGGGGCAAGGTCCGGAGCCTCGCGTGGAGTCCCGACGGGAAGCGGCTCGCGAGCGCGGGCATGGACGACACGGTGCGGATCTGGCACGTGGAGCGCGGCGGGGAGATCCTCGTCGCGTGGCGGGGCGCGGCCAACGGCCTCGCGTGGGACGAGGACGGCACGCTGTGGATCGCCGGCGGCGACGGCCGGATCCGGCTGCTGCGCTCGTCGGTCCCGTCCGCGAAGCCGTCCCCTACCATCCAAGCCCGACCGACCGCATGCGTGCCTCAACCGAGACTTTTCCCGCCGCGTTTCGCTTCGACACCATCGTGATCGGCGGCGGCCACGCGGGCACCGAGGCCGCCTGGGCCGCGGCGAACGCCCTCGGCGAGGGCGGCCGGGTGGCGCTCGTCACGATGGACCCGTCGCGGATCGGCACGATGTCGTGCAACCCGGCGATCGGCGGGCTCGCGAAGGGCCAGATGGTGCGCGAGATCGACGCCCTCGGCGGCCTGATGGGCCTCGCGACCGACGCGACGGGCATCCAGTTCCGGATGCTGAACACGAGCAAGGGCGCCGCGGTCCGCGGGCCGCGGGCCCAGTGCGACAAGCTGAGGTACGCCCGCGAGGTCCAGCGGCTGGTCGCGGGGCATCCGCGGATCGAGGTCCTCGCGGGGACGGTCGAGGAGCTTCTGGTCGAGGACGGGCCCGACGGGCGTCGCGTGCGCGGGGTTCGGCTGCCCGCGGGCTCGGGGCCGGTGCAGGCCCGCGGGCACGAGGGCGACGAGGGGCTGGCGATGCCGCCGGCGACGCCGATCCATCCATCGCGCGCCGACGAGCCGTCGTCCGCACCGCTCGAACTCGTCGCCCCGACCGTGGTGCTCACGACCGGCACCTTCATGCGGGCCCTCATGCACACCGGCGAGCGGAAGACCGAGGGCGGCCGCATCGGCGAGGGCAGCGCGGTCGGCATCTCGGCGACGCTGCGGGCGCTCGGGCTCGAGCTCGGGCGGCTCAAGACCGGCACGCCGCCGCGGCTCGACCGGCGGTCGCTCGACCTCGCGTCGCTTCCGCCGCAGAAGGGCGACGACCCGCCGGTGCCCTTCTCGGATCTCACCGCGCCCGGCGCAGGGTTTCCCCGCCTTCCGCAGGTCGAGTGCTTCGAGACCCGCACCAGCGGCGAGATCCACGCCCTCATCCGCGCGAACCTCCACCTCGCCCCGATGTACGCGGGCGAGATCGACGCCGAGTGCGGCCCCCGCTACTGCCCGTCGATCGAGGACAAGGTCGTGCGCTTCGCCGACCGCGACAGCCACCATGTCTTCCTCGAGCCCGAGACCCTCGACGGCGACGACATCTACTGCAACGGCATCTCGACCTCGCTGCCCGAGCCGATCCAGGAGCGGATCGTGCGCGGCATGCCGGGCTGCGGGAACGCCCGCATCCTGCGCTTCGGCTACGCGGTCGAGTACGACATGGTGCGACCCCACCAGATCGACGCGACCGGCGAGGTGAAGTCGGTCGTCGGTCTCTTCCTCGCGGGGCAGATCAACGGCACGAGCGGCTACGAGGAGGCGGGCGGCCAGGGCACGATCGCGGGGCTGAACGCGGCCCGGCGCGCCCGCGGGCTCGAGCCGGTGCGGCTCGGCCGCGACGTGGCGTACCTCGGGGTGATGATGGACGACCTCGTCACGCGGACGCCGCGGGAGCCGTACCGGATGTTCACGAGCCGCGCCGAGCATCGGCTGCTGCTGCGGGCCGACAACGCCGACGAGCGCCTCACGCCGCTCGGCCGCGAGCTCGGCCTCGTGTGCAACCGGCGCTGGGCCGCGTGGAAGGAGCGGGAGACGCGGCTCACGACGCTGCGGGCTTCGCTCGGCGCGGCCCGCCGCGAGGGCAAGAGCCTCGCCGAGCTCGCGCTTCGCAACGACGTCTCCGTCGAGGACCTCGCCGCGTGGCTCGGCGACGCGTGCGGACCGGCGGAACGAAGCCTGCTCGATCGCGTCGTGCACGACATCCGCTACGCCGGCTACGTCGAGCGGCAGCGGGCCGAGGTGCGGCGGATGCGCGACAGCGAGGAGCAGCGGATTCCCGACTGGTTCGACGCGAACGCGGTCACCGGGCTGCGCCGCGAGGCCGCCGAGGTGATCGCGAGGTTCCGCCCCGCGACCCTCGGGCAGGCGAGCCGGCTCGCGGGAGTGAACCCGGCCGACCTCACGGTGGTCGCGGTGGCGATCCGGCGGGGCGGGCGGCGGTAGACTTGGTTTCCCGTCCGTTTCCCGAACGCATTCCCGGAGAGTTCCCGTGCTCAAGTCGATCGTCCCCGCGCGACCGTCCGCCCGCCCCGCCAAGGGAACGCTCCGGCTGAGGCTCGTCGCGAGCGACGACGCCGCGACCGTCCTGCGGAAGGACGCGAAGGAGGCGGTCGACACCGGCTACGCGGGCGACCCCGGCGAGATCCGGCTCGTCGGCACCGACACGCTGCTGCTCGGGGTCGGGAAGCGAGATTCGATCAAGGCCGCGACCATGCGCTCCGCCGGCGCGAAGGTCGTCCGGACCCTCGCGCGGATGAAGAACCGCGAGATCGCCGTCGACGCCGACCGGGCCTTCCCGAAGTCGGCCGACCTCGCCGCCCTCGGCCGCGCGTTCGCCGAGGGCCTCGCGATCGCGAACTGGCGGGTGACCGCCTTCGACGGCAAGGCCGCGACCCGCAAGCCGGCCGCGGGCCAGCTGCGCCTCGGCTCGGCCGACCGCGACCTGCACGCCGGTATCTCCGAAGGCCTCGCGATCGCCGAGAGCGTGAACTTCGCCCGCGAGCTCGCCGCAACCCCGCCGAACGTCTGCACGCCGGCGTGGGTCGCCAAGGAATCGAAGCGGCTCGCCGCCAGGTCCCGCCTCCGCTGCCGCGTCATCGGCTTCGCCGAGGCGAAGCGGCTCGGCATGGGCGGGCTCGTCGCGGTCGGGCAGGGCAGCGACGCGAAGGCGTGCCTCATCGCCCTCGAACACCGGCCGCGGAAGGTCACCCGGAGCGCGAAGGACGTCCACCTGCTGCTCGTCGGCAAGACCCTCACCTACGACACCGGCGGCTATTCGCTGAAGGTGAACAACGGCATGAAGGGCATGAAGTACGACAAGTGCGGCGGCACCGCGGTGCTCGGGGCGATGCACGCGATCGCCGCCGCGGGCCTGCCGGTGAAGGTCACCGCCCTGCTGCCTGCCGCCGAGAACATGGTGAACGGCGAGAGCTTCCGTCCCGACGACATCATCACCATGGAGAACGGCGTGACCGTCGAGGTCACGAACACCGACGCGGAAGGCCGCCTGGTGCTGGCCGACGCGCTGTCGTGGGGCGCGAGGACCTACCGGCCGACCGCGATCGTCGACATGGCGACGCTGACGGGCGGCGTGGTGGTCGCGCTCGGATCCTGGTGCGCCGGCCTGATGTGCAACGACGCCGACCTCCGCGGCCGCGTCGAACGGGCCGCCGACACCTCGGGCGATCGCGTCTGGCACCTGCCGGTCTGGGACGAGCACCGCGACTACATGCGGAGCCAGCACGCCGATCTCATCAACTCGAACCCCGGACGGCTCGCCCATCCGCTGCAGGGCGGGGCGTTCCTGTCGTTCTTCGTCGACCCGAAGACGCCGTGGGCCCATGTCGACATCGCGGGCACGGCCAGCGTCGAGGGTTCGAGCGACCTGTACGCGGTGCCCGGCCCGACGGGGTACGGGGTCCGGCTGCTGTATGAGCTGGTGCGCGGGTACGCGGGGTGAGCGAAACGGCGCGCTGCGAGTGCGGAGGTTGAGCTCGCGATGGCGACGGGGCATGGCCCCGTCGTTCCGGGGAGTCGTGCGCCGGACGGCCTGAGTGATACGGCAAGCCGATACGGCGCGACGGCCGCGGCAATCATCACCCGTTCCCGTTGTGGGGCCCGGTCGGGGCTTCGCCGCGCTCGATCTGGACGATCTTGCCGAGCCGTCGCGCGTGGCGGCCGCCCTCGAACGGGGTCGAGAGGAAAATGTCGACCATGCGCTTCGCGAGCGTCTGGCCGATGAGGTCGGCGGAGAGGCAGAGGACGTTCGCGTCGTTGTGGCTGCGCGAGAGCTGGGCGGCGAGCTCGTCCTGGGCCATGCCGGCGCGGATACCGGGGATCTTGTTCGCGGCGATGCTCATGCCGATGCCCGTGCCGCAGATGAGGATCCCGCGCTCGGCGCGGCCGTCGCGGATCGCCGAGCAGACCTGCCAGGCGATGTCGGGGTAGTCGCAGCTCTGGCCGGCGCACTCGCCGAGGACCGAGATCGAGTGGCCGCCCGCCACGAGGTGGTTGACCAGGGATTGGGCCACCTGGGTCCCGCGGTGATCGGATCCGAGCGCGATGTTCATGGCGGCAGCATCTCGCCGACCCGCCGCGGGATCAACTCGCGAAGCCGGGCCGCGACCGCGTCGTAGGCGGCCTGCCCCCGTCCGATCGGGTCGGCGATGTCGGCCTCGGGGTCGATCGGGCGGATTTTGCCGCTTTCGGCCTCGCCGACCAGGCGCCGGATCGACGCGACATGGCCGCGGGTCATGCCGAGGACCAGGTCAGCCTTTCGCACCATCTCGGGCGTGAGTCGCTTCGCGGTGCCCTCGGCCGCCGCGCCGTGCCGGGCGAGCACGGCCTCGGTCTCGTCGGAGGGCGGATCGCCGTCGAAGGCCGAAAGCCCCGCGGAAGCGAAAAACAGCCCACTTCCCGCCGCCCCGAGCGCCCCGGACGCCTGCAGGGCGCGGGCCAGCCCCTCGGCCATCGGCGAGCGGCAGGTGTTTCCGGTGCAGACGAAGAGGACGGTGCGCATCAGGAGGATTCCGCGGGGATGGTAGCGATGGCCGGCGAGGCTGCCGCCGCCGCGGGTACCTTGCGGCCGGAGGCCATTCCCGTGGAATTCGTCGAACGTCGGCAGATGCTCGAGGCCCTTCGCGGGAAGGGCGTGTTCGAGCGTGAATCGGGCGAGCTCGTGCACCTCGGGATCGAGCCGTCGCGCCGCGGCGGCGCGGTGACGCTCAGCGCGAGCGGCCGCGCGGGCGCGCCCGACGGCGCGATCGTGGTCGAGGTGGCGGCCGATCGCCTGGCCGCGACGCTCGAGGCGGCGATCCACAAGTTCCACCTCTTCCCGCTCTACCTCGTGCCTGCGGCGCGGTGGCGGGTCGTCTTCGCGACGGTGGCGTTCGGGCTCGCGGCGAACCCGCAGTGGACCGAGATCGATTCCGCGGCGACCGTCGAGCTGAACACCCGCGATCCGCTGCTGTGCGATCCGGGCCACCTGCACGTGCTGCGGGAACTGGTGCGGGTCCTGCTGGCCGAGGGCGGCGACGACGCGAACGCGACGCTGTACCTGGTCGCACCGGGCAAGACCTTGGTCGCGCGGATCACGCCGGGAAGCCCGATCACCATCGAGTGCGGCGACGCGGGCACCGCGGCGGCGCTGGCGGAGGCGGCGCGCCATGCGGCCGGCGGATGAGGCGGGGGGCGACGCGGGCGACCTGACCGCGATTTTCGCGAGCTTTCCCGACGAGTGGGAAGCCGGCCTGGTCCGCGACGCGCTGCTGGCGGCGGGCCTCCCCGCGACGATCGCCGGCGGGTTCACCGCCAGTTTCCGGGCCGACGCGCCAGGTCGCGTGCGGGTGCTCGTGCGTGAGCGCGACCTCGCGGCGGCCGCCGAGGCGGTGCGCCGCGCCCGCGAGGAGGCGGCGGCGATCGACTGGGACGCGGTCGACCTGCAGGGCGATCCGGGTGGCGACGGCGACGAATCGTGAACGGAACGCCGGGACGCTCGAGGTCAGAGCCGGTCGTCGAGCGGCAGGTCCGCCGGCTCGCGCAGCGGCACCGCCCGCACGCCCGAGGGCGTCGACTCGACCGGCTCGTCCGGATCGCCGAGCCAGAGCTCGCCGCCCGGCCGGAAAATTCGGGCGCACCCGAGGCAATCATGCCCCGCGCCGCCCGGCAGGTCGATGGGGGCGAGCGCCGATCGGCAGGCGGGACAGACCCCGCGCGAGAGCCCGCGACGGGCCAAGGCCCGCTCGATCGCCCGCAGGATCCGGTTCAGGCCGGTGAAGGCGACCACCGCGAAAATCGAGAGGAAAAGCAGCACGATCGGGACGATCGGGTAGATCAGCGTGAACGCGAAGGCCACCAGGAACGCCGCCACGAAGAGGGCGAAGACGGTGACCCCGTACAGCTCGTTGAAGGCCCGCGCGAACCGGTAGAGCATGGGGCGATGGTAGGGTCGAGGGCGGTCCCCGCCGGCCGGGATCAGGGCGGCAGGCCGGTTTTTCCCGCGAACGCGCGGCGGGATCCCCCGCGGGGAAGGCGGCGGTACGGGTATCCTCCCCCCCTTCCCGACCCGGGAAGCGACGGAGGCCCCCCATGAAGTTCGTCTGCGACCGTGCCACCCTGCTCGACGCCCTCACCATGACCGGCGGCGTGGTGGCCACCCGCACCGCGGTGCCGGTGCTTGCCTGCATCCGCTTCACCGCCCGGGACGGGGTGCTGAACCTCGCGGCGACCGACGGCGAGATCGGCCTTTCGGTGCCGGTCGCGAGCGTCTCGATCTCGGTCGAGGGCGAGGCGCTGATCCCGGCCGACAAGCTGAACCAGATCGTGCGGGCCAGCGAGGACTCGACGCTCTCGATCGAGGTCCAGAAGAACGTGGCGACCATCAAGGGCCAGGACTCGACCTTCAAGATCTTCGGCTTTGATCCGAAGGACTTTCCCGGCGTGCAGTCGTTCCCGGCCGGCAAGGTCGACCTCGAGACGAACGCCGCGACCCTCGGTCGCCTCATCCACCGCACGCTCTTCGCCACCGCGGTCGACCACAGCCGTTACGCGATCAACGGCGTGCTCGTCGACCGCAAGGGCAAGAAGCTGCGGCTGGTCGCGACCGACGGCCGGCGGCTGGCCCTCGCCCGCGGTGAATGCTCGCGGGCGGCCGACGGCGACTCGCAGTGCATCCTGCCGAGCAAGGCCCTGAACGTGCTGGCGAGGCTGCTCGTCGACGCCGACGAGACGGTGGCCCTCGCCCGGCAGGACAACCTCGCGGTCTTCCGCGTCGGCGAGGGACCCGAGGCGGCCACGCTGTCGACGCGGCTCGTGGAGGGCTCGTTCCCGCCCTTCGAGGACGTGATCCCGAAGGAGCAGGACAAGCGGGTGACCTTCGCGGCGGGCGAACTGACCTCGGCGGTGCGGCGGGCCGCGGTGCTGACCAACGAGGAGAGCAAGGGCGTGCGGATGACCTTCGGCGCCAAGGAACTCGTGGTCGCGAGCCGGGCCCCCGAGCTCGGCGAGTCCGAGGTCCGCGTCGAGGTCGAGAAGTACGAGGGCGAGCCGATCGAGATCGGCTTCAACCCGCAGTTCCTCGTCGACGTGCTCAAGGTCATCGACGGCGAGAGCGTGATCATCGAGCTCAAGAGCCCGAACAAGCCCGGCGTGATCAAGGTCGGCAACGACTTCACCTACGTGATCATGCCGGTCAGCCTCGGCTGAGCCGACGGATCCCTTCCGGAAACGACGGAGGCCGCCCCTCGCGGGACGGCCTCCAGTTCGTTCCGGGGAACGGGCGACCGGACGGTCAGCCCTTCTTGTACTTCACGCTGCAGCCGTAGGGCTTGGTCTCGCTCGGCGTGACGGTCTCGCCGGCCTTGAGCTGCTTGGCGGCGTTCACGACGTAGTTCATCTTCGCGCCGCCGTTGCTGCCGTCGTCGATCGCGCCGGCGTAGACCAGCGTGCCCTCGGGCGAGACGACATAGCAGTGCGGGGTGGTCTTCGCGCCGTACATCTTGCCGACCGCGCCGTCGGAGTCGAGCAAGGCCGGGAGGTCGATCTTGTGGGCCTTCATGTACTCGCCGGTGCCGTCGAGGCTCGAGGGCCGCGCGGCGCTCGAGTTGATCGCGACGTAGACCGCGTCGGGGTAGAGCTCCTTGACGCCCGAGAGGGTCTTCGCGACGGTGCCGTCGGACATGACCCGCACGCAGACCGGGCACTCGGGATTGATCCACTCGAGGACGACGAGCTTGCCCTTCGCGTCGGAGAGGCTCCACTCCTTGCCGTCGACGGTCTTGAGGGTGAAGTTCGGGGCGGGCTGGCCGACCTCGGCCTTGCCGTGCGAATGGCCCGGGTGGTCGTGCTTGTGGTCGTGCTTGTCGGCGGGCTTGGCGGTGTCTTGGGCGATGGCCCCGCCGGCGAAGGCGACGGCGAGGGCGAGCGAGGCGAGCAGCGTGGTCTTCATGTCGATCGGTGTCCTTCCGGATGGTTCCGGGTGTTGGTGTGGCCTCAACGCGAGGCCGGGTTTATCGTCGATTCGGGCACGGGCAGCGTGAACTCGGCGGACTTCGGGTTTCCCGTCGGGTCGGTGACCGTCACCAGCCCCCCGAGCGTCCGCGGGCCTTCCGCGGACGGGTCGGGTTCGATCTTCAGAGTCGCCCGGATCTCGGCCGTGCCGTCCTTCGCGACCGTGTCGAAGACCGGTCCGGGGCGGAAGCGTACGCCGCGAGTCTCGAAGGGAAGGAAGCGAATTCGTGCTCCATCGGCGGCGGGAACCCGGATCCGCAGTTCCGAGGCTTCGATGGAGGGCTCGAGCCCAAGCTGGGCGGCGGCGACGGGAAGACGCCCGAGCAAGCCTGCAAAGTCCTTGCTTGATGGAGTTTGCGCCTTCGGATCCCCCGTCGCGACCAGCGGCAGGCGAAGGCCCATCGAACGGGAACCCATGAGGCAACTTTCCTTGCAGACGAGCCAATCGGCCTCGATCTTCAGGTCGAGAGGCTTCGCGATCTCGAGATCGGCCGGGGCCCGCAGGGTGAGGATCAGGCTGGCCTCGCCCGAGTACCCGAAGGTCGTCTCGTCCGGAGTCGTGAAGACCTCGGGAACCGGCCAGTCGATGCGTTCGAGCGTGACGCCCTCGGGAGCGACGACCTTGAACGAGGTCGGCATGCCGCTGTCGCCCGGATTCTTCCAGTAGATGTGCCAGCCGGGCTCGATCTTGAAGCGGGCGGCGACGCGGAACGGACCGCCGATCTCGACCGCATCGCGCTCGGCGAGGAGATGGCTCTTGACCAGGGCGGTGCCGTCCTTCGGCTCGGACGGGGGTTCGGCGCGGGCGGGCGCGGCGAGGACGGCGAGGGGAAGGAAGAGGGCGAGAGCGGTTCGCATGGGAAGATTCTCTCCGGGTTCGGGCGATCGCATCGTACGGTGGCAGATTCCCCGAGGAACCGGCATGATGCGGAAATGCCCCACCACGCTCTCCTCCGCATCGCCGCCCCGGTCCTGCTCGCGATCGCCGCGCTTGGTTGCGAACTCAAGACCTCGGACGCCGACCTCCAGTACCTCGAGCCGTTCGAGGCGGTCGAGCTCGAGTCGAAGCCGAGCGGCGCCCTCGGCATGTCGGGCCCGCCGAAGACGGTCTGGCTCGATCCCCGCACCGAGGAGAAGTACGCGGCGGGGCATGTTCCCAAGTCGATCAACCTGCCGTTTCCCCGCCTCGACGACGAACAGCAGTTCGTCCTCGGCGATCCGGATCTCATCATCTGCGTCGACACCGACTACGACGACGTGATGGCGAAAGCCGCGGCCAAGCGGCTCATGGAACTCGGCCGCAAGAAGAAGACGGTCTACGTACTCAAGGGCGGGGTGAAGGCGTGGAAGCGCGACGGATTCCCGGTCGAGACCGGCCAGGGACCGGACGTCGAGAAGAAGTTTGAGTGAGGGGGCGGGCGGAACGATCGGGCGACGGTCGCGTCACGCGTCGGCCGCGGGCCGACGCTCCATGCGCGTGGCGTGGTCGGTGGCGAGTCTCGCGAGCGGGCCTCGTGCCGAGCAGGGCGCATGGAGTGCCGGCCTGCGGCCGGCAAGGATGAAGGCCGGAGCCGTCTGACGGTCGGGCGAGCGTGCGTTCACCGCCCTCGTCACGCGTCGGCCAAGGCCGACGCTCCATGCGCGTGGCGTGGTCGGTGGCGAGTCTCGCGAGCTGGCCTCGTGCCGAGCAGGGCGCATGGAGTGCCGGCCTGCGGCCGGCAAGGATGAAGGCCGGAGCCGTCTGACGGTCGGGCGAGCGTGCGTTCGCCGCTTCCGTCACGCGTCGGCCAAGGCCGACGCTCCATGCGCGTGGCGTGGTCGGTGGCGAGTCTCGCGAGCGGGCCTCGTGCCGGGCAGGGCGCATGGAGTGCCGGCCTGCGGCCGGCAAGGATGAAGGCCGGAGCCGTCTGACGGTCGGGCGAGCGTGCGTTCGCCGCTTCCGTCACGCGTCGGCCAAGGCCAACGCTCCATGCGCGTGGCGTGGTCGGTGGCGAGTCTCGCGAGCGGGCCTCGTGCCGGGCAGGGCGCATGGAGTGCCGGCCTGCGGCCGGCAACGATGAAGGCCGGAGCCGTCTGACGGTCGGGCGAGCGTGCGTTCGCCGCTTCCGTCACGCGTCGGCCAAGGCCGACGCTCCCTTAGGGATCGAGCAGGTTCGGCAGCGCGTCGAAGTCGATCTCGGGCGGGAAGCCGAAGGACTCGGTCACGCCGTTGCCGACCGTGATCCAGATGTCGCCCGCAACCGCGTCGCGGACCCCGAACTGGCCCTCGAGCGGATGTCCGCGCGGTACCAGCACGAGATTCCCGAGCCGATACGGCCCCGCGGGCAGGCGGGCGCGGAGCGACTCGTGCGCGGCCCGGGCGTCCTCGGAGGTCGAGATGCCGGGGAAGATCGTGCGGCCGCCGATCGAGGCGGCATCCGGCCGGTCGGGCGAGACCAGGTTCGCGAGGGAGAGCGAGAGTTCGGGCCGGCCGATGAGGATCTCGAACGGCGTCTCGTACGGGCGGCCGGCGTCGAGCTGCCATTGCCGCGTCACCTCGGCGAGGTTTCGGCGCTCCATCGCCGCCATCGCCCCGCCCTGGGCCCGCGCGACCATCCCCGGAGTGACTCCGCTCGCGACCATGAACGGCACCACGACCGCCGCGATCGAGGCCGACGCCATCAGCAGCAGCGGCACCAGCGCCGCGAGCGTCGCCTTCCCCCGGCCGCAGCCGTGCACGCCGGCGAGCATGAGGCGGAACGACGAGAACCACCAGATCGCCCCGAGGAACGGGATGCAACTGACGCAGGGGATCACGCCGACCAGCGAGGTCGCCCCGTGGGCGAAGAGAGCACAGCAGACCGAGCGCGACATCGGCTCGCGGGCCCCGCCGAGGAGGGCGAGCGTGCCGTGCCCGATCGCCCCGCCGAGGTACGCGAACGCCAGGAGCCCGACGAAGAGCATGGCCCCCATCGCGAGCTGCGGCCCGAAGACCATGGCGGCGCCGCCCGGGCCGCCGATCGGCAGGAAGAGTAGCGCCCCGAACGCCAGCCCGAACGCGAGCGGCGGGATCGCGCAGAGCAGGAGATATCGAAACGCCGTGCCCGCCCCCGCCGCCGCCGGCAGCGAGTCACCGAACTCAAACGGCCGGAAGAGGATCGCGATCGTGCTTCGCCACCAGGCCTTCCACAGGCCGGTCCGCTCGCGCTCGGCCCAGGGATTCGGACGCGAGACGGTGTCCGCCTCGGAGCGGCCCGCGGCGGGCTCGAGGACCATCTCGTCGAGCCGAACGTGCTGCCCGCACTTGACGCAGTCGAACTCGCGCGGCTCGAGCAGGCCGGCCGCGTCGGTGCCGTAGTAGTCCTGCGTGCAGTGCGGGCAGCGGAACGCGACGGTCGAGGGCCGGAAGCGGAACTCGGCCGGCGTGAACGGCGTGCCGCACTCGGGACACGTACGCCCGACCGTCCGCCAGAGGGCGTGGTCGCAGGTGCGGCAGCGCACGGCCTCAGTCCTCGGGCGCGCCCGCCGCCATCCGCCGGCGGAACTCGGCGGCGATCGCGGCGGTGACCGGGCCGGTCTCGCCGGCGCCGATCGTCCGGTCGCCGACGCCGCTCACGCCGATGATCTCGGCGGCGGTGCCGGTGAGGAAGATCTCGTCCATCGCGAGCAGGTCGTCGAGCCGCATCATGCGTTCCCTGACCTCGTAGCCGAGGGCCGGGGCGATCTCCTGCATGACGTAGCGCCGCGTCACGCCGTTCAGCAGGCCCGCCTCGACCGGCGGCGTGTACACCGTGTTGCCCTTGACGCCGAAGATGTTGTCGCCGGTGCACTCGGCGACGTACCCGTCGGTGTTCAGCATGATCGCCTCGAAGACGTCGGCGTCGACGGCCTCGAGCTTGGCGAGGATGTTGTTCAGGTAGTTGAGGCTCTTGATCGACGGGTCGAGGCACTCGACCGGTATCCGCGGGCGCTTCGCGACGATGATCCGCATGCCCTTCCGGTAGAGCTCGGCCGGGTAGAGCTGGATGGTGTCGACGATGACGATCGCGCACGGCCGCGGGCACTTCCGCGGGTCGAGGCCGAGGTTGCCGGCGCCGCGGGTGAAGACCAGGCGGATGTAGCCGTCGGGCAGGTTGTTCGCGGCGATCGTCGCGCGGATCGCGTTCGCGATCTCGTCCTTCGTGTAGGGCGGCCGCATCCGGATCGACTCGGCCGATTGCCACATCCGCTCGAGGTGCGTGGCGAGCTTGAGGATGCGGCCGCCGTAGGCGCGGATCCCCTCGAAGACGCCGTCGCCGTAGAGCAGGCCGTGGTCGTAGACCGAGACGAGGGCCTGCGATTTCGGCACGAGCTCGCCGTCGATCCAGACTTTGCTCTCGGAGGAGGCGCCGGGGGTGTTCGTCGACATCGCGGGCGAGTGTACCCGCGGCGGGAACCAGTCAATGGAACCCGAGCCGGGCGAAGACCGGGCGCAGGGCCGCCGCGGGATCGAGGTCCGCCTCGAGCGCCGCCGAGGCGAGCCGCCGCACCCGGGCCGGGGCCGAGGGGGCCGCGAGCGAGTAGCCGCACCACTCGGCGAGGCCGAGATCGTCGTCGTCGCTCAGGATCGCCACGATCGCGTCGCGGCGGACCGCGGTCGACTTCGCGAGCCGCTGGAGGGCGATGGCCCGGTCGACCAGCGGCGCCGCGACCTCGAGCGAGCCGTCGCGCACGAAAAGCGTCACCTTCCGGTCGCGCCAGAACGGCGTCTCGATCGCCTTGCCCGCGACCGCCAGCGTCTCGCGGTCGCCGAGGACATGCAGCCGGACCGACGGCCGCGGCGGAAGCTCGCCCGGCCCGAGGCGAAGGTCCAGCGTCCGGCCGGGAACCGGTCGATCGGCGGCGAGCCAGTCCTCGCCCTCGAAAAGCATCGCGGCATGCGGCACGAGCGTGCGCAGCGAACGCACGATCGCCTCGAGCGTCGCCGCGTCGAGGCGCTCGGCCCGCACCGCCTTCGCCTCGCGGAAACTCCAGAGGACGGCGCCGTTGGCGGCGATCGCGACCGGGGCGGGCAGCGGGTGAAGCGTTTCCGGCACGCCCGCGAGCAGGTCCGGCCCCCGCCGCGACGACGCGACGACGACCTGCGCCCCGCCGATCGACGCCGCGAGCAGGGCTTCGCGAGCGTCCGGCGCCTCGAGCAGCGCCCGGTCCATGACGATGAACCGCGGCCGCTCGGGCGGCTCGACCGGCCGGGGCAGCTGTGCCCGCGGGGCCTCGGCCGGCGGCGTCGAGACGATCGCCTCCCGGACCGCCGCCGCCACCGCCCCCTCGACGGTCTGGTGCCGGAAGACGAATCCCGCCTCGAGCATCCGGGCGGGCACGACCTTCCGGCTCGCGAGCAGCGTGTCGGCGACTTCGCCCAGCGACAGCCGCAGCGCCACCGACGGCACCGACAGCAGCGCCGGCCGCCCCACCGCCGCGGCGATCGCGTGGGCCACCTGGCGGGCGCTGGTCGGCCGCGGGCCGACCACGTTCACCGGCCCCGAGACCTCGCGATCGAGCAGGAACGAGAGGATCGCGGTGCAGTCGGCGTGGTGGATCCACGGCACCCACTGCGTTCCCGGGCCGAACACCGCCCCGAGACCGCGGCGGAAGTACGGCAGCACGCGGGCGAGGAAGCCCGCCTCGGGATCGAGCACGATGCCGATGCGGGCGATCGCCACGCGAACCGGCGTCGGCAGTTCCGCGGCCTTCATCGCCTCGCGTTCCCAGCGGAGGCACACCTCGCTCATGAAGCCGTGGCCGGCTCGCGAGCGCTCGTCGAGCGTCTCCTCGCCGCGGTCGCCGTAGAGACCGACCGCGCTGGCCGAGACGAGGATCCGCGGCGGCCGCGCCGCCTCGGCGATCGCCGCCATCACCTGGTGGGCGCTGTCGATGCGGCTCGACTCGATCTCGTCGCGATAGGCCTCGGTCCAGCGGCGATCGGCGACGCCGGCCCCCGCAAGGTGCACCACGGCATCGACGCCGTCCACGGCCGACTGCCAGGCCCCGGGAAGGGTCGGGTCGCCGGCGACCACGCCGGTTCCGGGCGGAAGGATGCCGCGGGCCTCGCCGGGGCGGCGGGTGACCACCTCGACCGCATCGCCGGCGGCGAGGCGGGCCGCGACGAGCCTTCGGCCGAGGGCACCGGTACCGCCGGTGACGAGAACGCGCATTCCGGGATGCTACGCGGCGGGCCGGGGCGGCCGTGGGTCAGGCGCTGCGGCGCCGAAGTTGGTTCGGCGAGATCCGGGCCTCCGCGGCGGCGGCGTTCTCGGCGGCGACGGCCAGCCGGACCAGGGCCGGGACGATCGCGGTGGCCAGCAGGTGGTCAAGGCGGTTCCGCATCCGCTCGATCTCGCCGAGGGCGGCCGCGACGATCTCGAGGGCCTTCGA
The DNA here is from genome assembly GCA_044356865.1 of Phycisphaerales bacterium. Taxonomy (GTDB): domain Bacteria; phylum Planctomycetota; class Phycisphaerae; order Phycisphaerales; family SM1A02; genus JBEIUL01. Next base: position 32,510 of record JBIKVN010000004.1, read on the forward strand.
GGCGTGGCCGTCCGCAAGGGCCGCGTCGCCCCCGCTCGCGAGACGACCGAGGATCGCCCCGGTCCGTACCCGCGAGGCCCCGACGATCGCGGTGACCAGGTCGTCGCCCGTGGCGATCTCGGGCTCGGGAGCGCTCGCCGCGATCTCGTCCGCGACCCGGTCGATCGCGACCACGAGCTCGTCGATGCGGAACTGCGCCGCGGGCAGTCCGGCGGACTCGCTCCGGCCGTCGCCGACCGCGTTCACGATCTCGCCGCGAATCGCCCCGAGAAACCCGGCGATCCGATCCAGCCGATCGCGGGTCTGGCGCACGGTGCGCTCGCTCTCGCGGACGCTGCCGAGCGCGGCGGCCAGGCGGATGGAATCGGGACGACGGTCGGCAGGCTGCGGCATCGGGGACCTCCCGGGAACGCCGCGGGATGCGGCCCCGTGGGATCGGCGCGGCCGATCGTCCGCTTCACGCGAGCCGGCGGTTTCCCATGAATTCGTCCGGCGGCGGCCGACGCGGGGGCCGCCCCTGACCGAGCGGGGTCACCGGAGGAGTCGGGGCGCCGGCGCGAGCGCTGCCGCCCGGACGCACCCCGGGCAGCTCGCCGCGGAAGCCCGCCGCCTCGCGGTTCTCGTTCCGGATCGCGTCGTAGACCTCCTTGCGGTGGACGGCCACGTGCGGCGGGGCCTTGATGCCGATCCGCACCTTGTCGCCGCGGATGTCGACGACGGTCAGTTCCACGTCGTCACCGATCATGATGGTCTGGTCGAGCTGTCGCGAAAGGACGAGCATCGGTGGATTCCTCGGGGGCGTCGGGAACGCAGTCAGGCGGTCGCCCGCAGCCGCGGGAGGCCGGCGCCGACCTTCATGAGCTCGTGGCGGACGTTCCAGCGTCGCTCGGCCATCACCACCTGGATCCCGCGGCAGGTCTCCACGTTCACGAGCAGCGGGCCCTGGAGGTTGGCGGTGAGGGCGTCGTCGCGGCGGTTCACGATCACCAGCACCTGCGCGTCGGACGGGTCGTCGAGCCCGAGTTCGGCGGCATGCTCGGGGCGGAGCTGGGCGGCGTAGTCGGGCACCCACAGGCCCGGATCGGTGACCACGAAGGCGAGATCGGGCGCCTCGAGCGACTGCAGCCAGAAGAAGACCGACTGGTCGTCGGGCTGGAGCAGCGCGAACCGCCGGTAGCTCGAGAAGCCGAGCAACCCGTTCGGGAAGTCGATGATGCGGGCGTCGTCGATCTCGAGGGTGCCGAAGCGGGTGGTCTGGACGATCATCGAGGGGCTCTCCGGGGCGACCCGGGGTATCGGTCCGGCGTGCGCGTTTCGTGCAGAGGAGGTGAAGGACCTGCGTCGGGCCCCGCGCGGGAGCGCTGCCCGCGGCATCGCTTGCGCGGGGCGGGACCGCGGCGGTCGCTTCTTGCGCGACTCTCGCGCGGCGCGGGCGTCGATCGACCGATGAAGCCGTTCCCTATGGACGATTCCCCCGCGCCGTCGATCGCGTCCGGCCCCACGACCGGCTTCGCCCCCGCGCTCGCGGTCGCGGCGTGGCTGGCCGCGGCGCTCCTCACCCTCGGGCTCGCCGCCCGCTGGACCGGCGACGCCCCGCCGGTCACCCGCGAGGCCCTCGAGGCGATCGGGGCCGGCGGATCGGTCGCGGCCCTGTGGCTCGCGGCGGCGCTCGGGTTGGGCGTCACGCTGCGGAAGGTCCTCGGGCTCGAGCGCAAGCGATTCCCGGTGCGGACGCCGCTCTTGGGGCTGGTCCTGGGCGTGGCGGCGATGCTTTCGCTCGATTCGCTGCTGGCCACCCTCGGCCTGCTCGGCGCGGCGGGCGGGCTGGGGGCCTGGGGGGTCGTGGCGTTCGGGATCGTCCTGCTCGTGCGGCACCTGCGCGACCTCGAGCGGGGCGGCGAGGCGACCCTGCGGCGCCGCGTCTCGCTGCCGACGCTGGTCGCGTTCGCCGCCGGCGGACCGCCGGCCGGCATCCTGCTGCTGGCCGCCGCGAGCGAGCCGGGCTTCCTCTGGTCGAGCGAGTTCGGCGGCTACGACGCCCTCTCGTACCACCTGCAATTGCCGAAGGAATGGATGCAGCTCGGACGCCTCGCGACGCTCGAGCACAACGTCTACTCGGCGTTCCCCTCGTTCGTCGAGGCGGCGTTCCTGCACGTGTTCCTGCTGTCCGGCGGACCGGCTCCCGGGGCGATCGCCTGCCAGATGCTGGTCGCGTTCCTTACGCTGGCGGCGGCGGCGACGGTCGGGACGCTGGCCGCCGGGGCGTGCCCGCCCGCGACGCGACCCCTCGGCTTCGCGGTCGGTGCGGTCGCCTACCTCGGCACGCCGTGGACGGTCGTGGTGGGAAGCCTCGCCTACAACGACGGCGTCGTCGCGCTGCTGCTCGCCGGCGGTTTCCTTCTCGTGCGGCCGCTGCGGGGCGACGCGTCGTGGCGGACGCCGGCGGCGCTCGGGCTGGTCGCCGGCGCGGCGTGCGGCGCGAAACTGTCGGCGGTGGGATTCGTCGCGGTGCCCGCCGCGCTCGTCGCGGTCGCGTGCGCCCCGCGGCGGAAGGCCGTCGCGATCGCGACCTTCGCGCTCGCCGCGGCGATCCCGCTCGTGCCCTGGCTCGCCCGCAACGCGCTCGCGACGGGAAATCCGGTGTTTCCCTTCGCGACGGGACTCTTCGGGACGGGATGGTGGACGCTCGAACAGGCCGAGATCTTCCGCGCCGCGCACGGACCCGCGGGCGGCCCCGTCGAGGGCCTCGGCCGGCTCGTGGGCCAATGGCTCGCCTACGGGTGGGGCGACGCCCCGCTCGACGCGACCGGCCGGCCCGAACCGTGGAAGCCGCTCTGGTCGGCGCTGCCGGCGCTCGGCCTGGTCGGGGTCGCGACGCTGGCGTTCGCCGGTCGCCGGCGGCTGCGGGCCAACGGAGGGCTGCTTGCCGCGACGCTGGTGGTGCAGGCGGCCTTCTGGCTCTTCCTCACGCACCGGCAGTCGCGGTTTCTCCTGCCGAGCGCGGTGCCGCTGGCGATCGCGACCGGCGGGCTGGTTCGGCTGCTCGGGAAGCGCCCGGCCCCGGCCGCCCGGGCCGCGGTCGCGCTGCTGGCCGTCGCGTTCGGCCTCGCGGTCCCGTGGACCTACTCCCGCGAGGGCCGCATCGGCGAGGTGCACGCGCCGTCGCTCTTCGTGGGCGGGCTCGAGAACCTCGACGGGCGGATGACGCTTCGCCTGCTCGACGCGGAGCCGGACCTCGAGAAGCAGGCCGCGACGCTCGCCCTCGCCCCGCGGGCGTTCTGGACCAACTTCTGGATCCCCCAGATCACCGGCCCCGACGCGCCCGACGCCAAGGTACTGCTGCTGGGCGAGGCGGCGCCGTTCCGGATCTACGGGAACACCACCTACGCGACGGTCTGGGACCGCGGCCCGCTCGAGCGACTCGCCGAGGATCCCGGGATCGAGCCCGGGCGCTGGGCGGAACGGCTGCGCGGGCAAGGCTATCGCTTCGCGATTATCGACCTGGGCATGCTCGACCGGTGGGCGGCCAGCGGCTGGCTCGACCCGAACCTCGCCCCCGAGCGGATGGGGGCGTTCCTGCGGTCGGTCACCGTCGTGCAGACCTTCCCGAACCGCTCGCTGCTGGTCGATCTCGCCCCACCGCCGCCTCAGCTTCCCGCGGGCGGCTGAAGGCTCGCGGCGATCGCGAGCCAGGTGAGGGCCCCGAGGGCAAGCACGCCGAAGGCGAACGCCAGGATCCCCAGGGTCCGGCCGCGCGATGCGGCGGCCGCGAGTTGCTGCTCGAGGGTGATCTCACGGGGGCTTGGCCCGCGCGGGGCCGGGGGTTCGCGCGGGGCGG
>JBIKVN010000089.1:0-11807 GCA_044356865.1 Phycisphaerales bacterium
CTCGCTGAACTTCCTGATCGCGGCGCTCGGCTCGCAGCATCGAGCCTTGCTTCGCCGGTCGTTCCGCTTCCGGGCGATCGCGATCGGGCATGCCGCGGCGCTGGCCGGCGGGTCGGCGATCGGGGTCCTCCTCGCGGCGCGCGGGGCCGGTCCATGGGCGATCGTCGGGCACAACATCGGGACCTCGGTCTTCCTGCTCGTCTCCTCGTGGGTCGCCTCGGGCTGGTGGCCCGGCCCGCCCCGGCGGGTCGAGGGCCTGCGTTCGATGCTGCGGTTCGGCGGGCTGGTTGCCGCGAGCCAGGCCATCGCCTCGATCGGCCGCAATCTCGACAGCATCCTCATCGGGAAGTTCGTCGGTCTCGGGCCGCTCGGGGCCTACGACCGCGCGTTCCAGCTCATGGTGCTGCCGGCGACCCAGTTCAACATTCCCTTCAACTCGGCGGCGGTACCGGCGCTCAGCCGTCTCCAGCATGAGCCGGAGGCTTTCCGTCGGCTGTACCTCCGCCTGTGCGGCGTCGTCGCGGCGATCGCCTTTCCCATCGCGGTCTTCACGGCCGCGGCGGCGCCCGCGATCGTCGCGACGCTCCTCGGACCGGCGTGGGAGGAGACCGCGACGCTGCTTCGGCTGCTCGCGCCGAGCGGATTGGTGCTTGCCCTGAATCCCACGATCCGATGGGTCTACCTGCCGCTCGGAAGGGTCGGCCGGCTGTTCCGGTGGGTCGCGTTCTCGACGGTCGTGCTCGTGGCCGCGATGGTCGCGGGCCTCCCGTGGGGAGCCGCCGGCGTGGCGATCGGCCTGGGCGCCGCGCACCTCGCGCTGTGGATCCCCTCGCTGATGTACGCCTACTCCGGCACCTTCCTGCGGCTCGGAGACCTCGGCCGGGTCATGTGGCCGCCACCGTTCGCCGCCGCCGCGGCCGGCGCCCTGGCGTTCGCCGTCGATCCGGCGGAACTCGCGGCCCCGCTGCGGCTGTTGGCGCAAGGCGGTTGCTTTCTTGCGACCTATGCCGTGCTGTTCCGGATGCTGCCCGGCGGCCACGCGCGATTCACGGCGATCCGGAAGGTGCTTCGCGGCGATGCGGCCTCGCGGGAGGATGACGCCTGAACTCGCCGGCGGGCCACTTGGGGCATCACGCCGTCACCGGTAGCATGAGTTCCCCGCCTTTCCGCCCAAGGAGCCCTCGCGTGCTTGATCGCCGTACCGTGATCCGGACCGCCGCCGCGACCGCCGGGGCGATGGCCCTGGGCGGGATCGTTCCCTTCGCTTCGGGCGCCTCGAGCGCCTCGCCGCGACGGCCGTTCCGCGGGAAGCTCGGGAAGCTGCAGCTGCTGCAGGTGGGTGTCGGCGGCACGATCGCGCCCGCCGACCGCGACCAGCTCGCGGGTCACCCGGACGTCGTCTTCACCGGCCTGTGCGACGTCGACGCCGATGCCCTCGCGGCGGTCGCGAAAGACCGGCCGCAGGCCTTCACGTGTCGCGACGTGCGCGAGGCGTTCGACAAGCACGGCGGAAAGTTCGACGCGGTCGTGGTCTGCACGCCCGACCACAATCATGCGTTCATCGACCTGCTTTCGCTCAAGAACGGCAAGCACGTCTACGGCCAGAAGCCGCTCGTGCAGCAGCTGTCGGAGGTGGCGGCGATCGAGGCGGCCATCGCGGCGCGGCCCGACCTCGTCACGCAGGTCGGCAACCAGCGGATGGGGCCGCCCGGACGCCAGCATGCGGTCGACATCCTGAAGCGCGGCCTGCTCGGGAAGGCGATCGAGGCCCATGTCTGGATCTCGGGTCCGCCCGACGAGGGGAGCGGCTACTTCTGGTACGGCGGCCTGAAGGACCCGTCGCCGCCGCCGGCGAACCTCGACTGGCCGCTGTGGCTCGGCTGCACGACCGACGCGCCGTTCCGCGAGGGGCTCGCCCCGGTGCGTTGGCGTTCCTCGTGGGAGTACGGCACCGGCCAGCTCGGCGACTGGTGCACGCACCTGCTCGACGTGATCCAGTTCGCTTACGAGCTGCCGTCGCCGTACGCGGTGCTGTCCCACACCCGGACCCCGAGCGACTTCTACCACGCCCAGCACGTCGCCTCGACGCTGACCTACGACGTCTCGGGCTCGCCCGACCGCTTCGCGGGGCCGCGCTTCGTGGTGCACTACTGCGACAAGGCCCAGGCCCCGTCGCGGGCGGCGCTCGGGCTCCCGCCGGGCGAGTTCCCCGGCATCGGCACGCTCGTCGTGTGCGAGGACGGCGTGCTGCTCGTGCGGCCCGAGGGCGAGATCGAGGTCTGGCGCGGCGGCCAGCCCGTCGACTGGACGACGATTCCCGGGCAGGGCACGATCGTCGCGCGGAACCACTGGCACTCGTGGGTCGACCGGATCCTCGGGAAGCCCGACGCGTTCGTGCAGACGCCCTTCGCGGCCGGCGCCGCGATGGCCGAGGCGGGGCTGCTCTGCTCTCGGGCCGCCCGCTTCCCCGGCAAGGAGCTGCGCTGGGACAAGGCCACGCTCTCGTTCACGAACGACGCCGAGGCCACCCGGACGATCGTGCGGCGCGAGTACCGGCCGGGTTGGGAACTGCCGAAGGTCGGTTGAGCGTCGCGGCGATCAGGCCGCGGCGTGATCGCGCGGCAATCGCATGGTCGCGACGATCGCGAGGGTGAGCGCGATCGTGAAGATCGTGCCGCTTCCCACCTGCAGCTCGAAGAGCGGATCCATCGCCAACCACTCGCCGACGAGGCCGGGAACCACCTGGAGCGCGGCCCCCGTGACCACGCCCGCGAAGTTCACGAACCCGACCGCCGTGCCGGCGAGTTCCTTCGGCAGGCTGCGGCAGGCCACGGTGAACGCCAGCACCGTCGAGGCGAGACCTGCCCCGATGAGGGCGACGTTCGCGGCGTCGAACCAGATCGTCCACCACACCGGCACGAGCACCCATGTCAGGAACGCCATCAGCGTCAGCCCGAGCCCCCACAGCATGGTGCGGCGGGCCCCGAGCCGGCCCTCGATGATGCCGGTGAACGGGGCCCCGAGCGCCAGCCCGAGGTAGAAGGCGAAGTCGATGATCGCCGCCTCCTGCGGATCGAGCGTCCAGGCGATGGCGATGGGCCGGTTCCACATCGTGCCGAAGCCGTACATCGTGCCGCAGCCGCCCGCGTAGATGAGCGCGGCCAGCCGCACGTCGCGCGAGGCGATGACCTGCCGCAGCGAGCCGCGGCCGGCCGTCGCGGCCGGGGCCGCCGTCCGCGCGCCGAACCACGCCTTCGGCAACAGGAACGCCGCCGTGATCGCGATCGGCAGCGCGAACGCCGCCGCGACCTGCATCGTGCCGCGCCATCCGATCGCCGCCGCCAGCCGGTCGGCCCCGAGCGTGCCGATCATGCCGCCCACGCCGATGCCCACGTCGGCGAGTCCCATCAGGAAGGCGAACCACCGGGCGTCGACGCCGCGCCGCAGCACCAGGCCGATCGCCGGGAACGCGAACGCGGCCGAGAGGCCCATGAGGCCGCGGCCCGCGATCGCCGTCGCCATCGAGCCGCTCAGGCTGAAGAGCACCGTCGCGCCGCCGAGCAGGATCGTCGCGACCGGCAGCAGCCGGGTCGCGCCGAAGCGGTCGAGCAGCATTCCCGCAGGAATCTGCATGCAGGCGTAGATGAGCAGGAACGACGCCGACACGACGCTCGTGCGCATCGCGTCGAGGGCGAGATCGGCCCCGATCTCCTCGCGGAGCGGCGAGTACGAGGTCTGCACCACCAGCTGGTAGATCGCGAAACTGAACGCCGCGACGTAGGCGAGGATGCCGATGCGGGGCGGGGGAGTCGTCTCGGCCATGCAGGCCGGTACGGTATCGGAGACCAGGGGTCATCGGTGGACGATCCCCGATGGCGGACGGATTCGGGCCGTATCGCAGGACTTCCCGCGCGGGCTCGCTACGGTTGCTCCGGTCGACGCGTCGGAGGGCGCGTCGCACGGCACGTCCATTCCGGTCGGAGTCGGGGCCGGGTCGACCCGCGCGGTGCGGGGCGGCGGTCCTCGTGCGCCGGAATGCCAGCCGAAGGAGGTCTCGATGAGTGCATCAGGAAAGTTCGGCGTGGGGTTGGTGGCCTCGCTCGCCCTCGCGGGCGGTGCGATGGGGCAGATCGACTGCTCGGCGGGTTGCGCGAACCCGGCGACCGTCGACAACGGGGCGTTCAGCGTCGAGTTCCTCGGCGCGGTCGAGCAGGCGCCCTACATCACGTTCGCCTACACGGTCTGCCAGCTTGACACCGGCGCGCTTCCGCGCTTCCAGCCCGAGTTGAGCCACTGGAATCTCGGTCTCGCCCAGATCGACTGCTTCCTCGAGGGCAAGGGCATGGTCGATCTCGTGGTCGGCGCGACGCTCGACGGCGCGCCGACGGTCTTCGACGTGAACACCGACCCGACCACGGGCGTGACGGGGATCAAGTGGGACGAGGGCGTCGACGACCGCGGATGCCACACCTGGACGGTGACCTTCGACACGTCGGTGCTGCTCGAGAACTTCACCCTGGTGCCCGGCTGCGCGATCGTCGCCACCAAGGCCGGCCAGCAGGTCGCGTACGCCTGCGGCGTCGGCCCCATCTGCGTCGATCCCCCCGCGGAAACGTGCTGGACCGGCGAGACCGCCTGGTCGGCGGGCACGCGGTACGTCACCCGCGGCAACTGGGCGACGTACACCCGCTTCACCGGCGAGACGATCGGGGTCACGCTCTTCGCGGGCCAGACCATGCCCGCGGGCACGGTCACCTTCGATCCCGTGCAAGACACCATGGTCGAGATCTGCGTTACGCTCGATCCCGGGTTCCGCTTCGATCCGGACACCGACGAGAGCCTGAAGATCCAGGGATACGCGACGGCGCCGTCGGGTAACCCGAGTCCGGGACTGTTCGCGCACAAGTTCGATGCCGAATCGAGCCCGTACTGCGTCGTCGTGCCCCGGAGCGCCTTCTTCGGCGTGCACGTCGACGTCGAGCGGGAAATCCCGTGTCCTGAGTGAGCCGCGACGCCACGCTCTTCCGGCCGGCCGGGCCCCGAGGGCGGGGTCCGGCCGGTTTCATTCCGGGCGCGGATGAACGGGCGGCCGTTCAGCCGATGAGGAACGGCGTGGGGCCGGGCATGAATCCCATCCTCGAGCAGGCCATGCGCGACGCGCGCGAGGGTCGCCTCGACGCGGCGCTCGCGTCGGTCCGGATGCGGGTGCGCCTGCAGCCGAAGGATGTCGACGCGCTGCAGGTGCTGGCGCTGCTGCTCGTCCGGGCGGGGCGTCGCGACGAGGCGATCCACCACCTGCAGCGGGCGGTCCAGCTGGCTCCGGCGGTCGCGGCCTACCGGAACAATCTCGGCACGGCCCTGCTCGAGGCGGGCCGGCCGCAGCAGGCGGCCGGACTCTTCCGGTCGGCGATCGAACTCGATCCCGGCTACCGGCTGGCGTGGCTCGGCCTCGCGTCGGCGTGCCAGGCGCAGCAGGATCCCGACGGCGCGCTCGCCGCGAGCGAACGGGGACTGGCGATCCGGCCGGACTGGCCCGAATTGATCGGCGTCCGGGCCGGCGCCCTGGCCGCCCTCGACCGGATCGACGAGGCGATCGCGGCGCTCGAGGCGGGGCTTGCGGTCCACCCGACGCACGCCGCGCTGCGCGAGGCGTACCTATTGAACCTCAACTACCGCGAGCGGCCGCGTGAGGAGGTGCTGTCCGCCCACCGCCGTCTCGCGTCCACCGGCGCGTTCCGTCCCGATCCGCCGTCCGCCGGTCGCGAACCCGGCCGCCCGCTCCGGATCGGCGTGCTGTCGGGCGACCTGCGGTCGCATTCGGTCGGGCATTTCGCCGAGCCGATCTTCGCCGGAAAGCCCGGTGACGCGGCGCTGGTGGTCTTCTCGACCGTGTCGCCGCGTCCGGCCGATCCGCTCGAGCGCCGCTTCCGCACGCTGGCCGACGAGTGGGTCGAGGTGGCGGGACTCGACGATGACGCGCTCGATGCGGCGATCCGGTCGCGTCGCCTCGACGTGCTGCTCGAGCTCTCGGGCCACACCGCGGGCGGGCGGCTCGCGGCGCTCGACCGGAAGCCCGCGCCGGTGATCGTCACCGCGATCGGGTATCCGAACACGACCGGGCATCCGGCGGTCGACGTCCGACTCGTCGACGCGATCACCGACCCGGCCGGGGCCGAGGCGTTCGCGACCGAGCGCCTGGTGCGGATCGATCCGTGCTTCCTCTGCTTCGTGCCGCCGCGCGAGGCGCCGGAGCCGCGGCTTCCGCCGGTCGAAGCGCCCGTGACCTTCGGTTCCTTCAACCTCGCGTCGAAGATCTCGCCCGCGACCATCGCGCTCTGGAGCGGCGCGATGGCCGCCGTCCCGGGGTCGCGACTGCTGCTCAAGAGCCGGTCGCTCGGGAATCCCGGCAGCCGGACGCGCCTGCTCGAGCGTCTCGCGGCGGGCGGGATCGAACCCTCCCGGGTCGAGACGATCGCGTTCACCGAGACCGTGGCCGAGCATCTGGCCCTCTATGCCCGCATGCACGTCGCCCTCGACACGGTTCCCTACAACGGTGCGACGACCACGTGCGAGGCGCTCTGGATGGGCGTGCCGGTCGTGACGCGTGCCGGCGACCGGCATGCGGCGCGGGTCGGGGCGAGCCTGCTCACGGCCGCCGGATGTCCCGAGCTGGTCGCGGGCGGCGAGGCGGAGTTCGCCGCGATCGCCGCGGGACTGGCCCGCGATCGCGCTCGGCTGTCCGCGTTCCGCACCGAGGCCCGCGCGCGGCTCGGCGCCTCGCCGCTGCTCGACGCCGCGGGGTACGCCGCCCGATTCCATGCGGCGCTGCGGGCCTGCGCGCGCGGCCTCCCGTGCTGAGGTCTATCGTTCGCCCATGGTCGACGCGTTCACCCGGGCCCAGGCCCGCAACTACGACCGTTGGTGCGTCGGGACCCTCGGGATCCCGGGCACGGTGCTCATGGAGAACGCATCGTCGGGATGCGCCCGGATCGCGATCGCGATGCTCGGCCCGACGCCGCGCGGCGTGCTCGTCGCATGCGGGCCCGGGCAGAACGGCGGCGACGGCTACGCGATCGCCCGGCATCTCGCGAACGCGGGCCACGAGGTGCGGATCCTCGCGCTCGGCGCGCCGCCCGACGGTTCCGACGCCGCGGTGATGCGGAACGTCGCCGAGCGGATGGGCATCGCGAGGGCGCACGGCCCCATCGAGCCGAGGCTGGATGACCGGCTCATCGTCGATGCCCTCTTCGGCACCGGGCTCGACCGCGAACTTTCGCCCGAGGCGATCGCGCTCGTCGACGCGATCAACGATTCGGGCACGCCCGTGCTCTCGGTCGACCTGCCCAGCGGCCTCGACGCCGACACCGGAATGCCGCGGCTGCGGGCGGTGCGGGCGACGGTCACCGCGACGATGGTCGTGCCCAAGGTCGGGATGCTCGCGCCGGGCGCGGCGGCCTTCACCGGCCGCATCGAGACCGTCCCGATCGGCGGCCCGCCGCCGTCGTGACGCGGCTCACCCGACCGGGATGGTCAGCACCGGGCGGCTCTGGTCGAGCTCCTGCCGCACCTGCAGGTCGAAGAGGTCGCGGACGAGCGTGAACACCTGGTTCGACACCGTGTCGTTGCCGGGGATCCAGTACCAGAGCCCGCCGTGCCGCACCGACGCGCGGGCGTTCGAAGGGGCACTCGTCCCGCAGCGGATGCGGAAGGCGTGGCGGACCTCCTCGCCGATGTCCTCGCGGCCGTCCGGCGAGCGGGCGATGCGGGCGAAGATCGCCGACGGCGAGCGGCCGCCGAAATCCGGCGGGTCGACCTCGTGCGGCCGTCGATCGACGCCGTGGCTGAGGAGCCGAAGCACCGCCATGAGCGAGCGGGTGTGCAGCGACAGCACGGTGTCGGGCACCGGATGGTCGACCGACGCGATGCGGAAGTTGCCCGCCCTCGCCTCGAGCCCGAGCAGCTCGAGCAGTTCGGCCCCGTGTTCCCATTCGAGGAATCCCGAGTACGCGGTGAGCACCGGAACCTGCTCGATCGACACGTAATCCCAGGTGCCGTCGTCCCGCTTCCGCAGCCGGGCGCCCTTCTCGCGCGCCGCCGCCACCGCGGACAGCGTCGCCGAATCGGACGGCAGCGGGGCCTCGTTCCAGATGATCGGGATCTGGGCGTGGCCGAGCGAGACGTGTTGCGTGCGCTGCGCCTCGTCGAGCAGCTCGAGCATCCGGCCGAACCGGACGTCGTCGGCGACGATGCCGAACGTGGTGGTCACGTCGAACGACAGGAGCTCGTTGCAGCGGTCGACGGTGAGCAGCATGAGCCAGCTGGCCGGCCACCCCGCCGCGACCATGTCGACGACGTTCGAGACCGGGATCGGCTCCATGAGCTCCTGCGACAGTTCCTCGCCCTGCCGCGGCAGGAACGTCAGCGTCGGGGAGTACGTGAAGCCCACGCTGCCCGAGCCCCGCACGTCGGGCGTGACGAGGCCGCCGCCGGCCACGTCGACGCCGGCCCGGTACTGCGTCGAGGCGTTGATCGCGCTCACGGTGACCCACTGCGTGGGTTCGTTCCGCGCGATCCGCACGATGTTGAGCAGCATCTGGCGGTCCATCGCCTCGGCGACCGCGGTGTTGAACGCGACCGAGTCCTCGCGCACCTGCTGGGCGGCGAGGCCGGCGCAGCCGACGAGGGCGAGGGTCGCGAGCGGGGCGGCGAGCGGGCGAACCGGACGGAGCTTCGGGCGTCGGGTGGTCATGGGGCGGCAGGCTACCCGCGGACACGATTCGCGACCGCCGGGGATTCCCGTACCTTGACCCCATGGTCGAACGCCTGCCCGACGCGGCCCTCGCCCGCCTCGCCCGCCTGTCCATCGAACTGCCCTCGTGGGGCTTCGCCGACACCGGCACCCGGTTCGGGAAGTTCCTCCAGGATGCGGCGGCGTTGACGCTCGAGGACAAGCTCGACGACGCCGCGCAGGTCCATCGGCTGACGGGAAGCTGCCCGAGCGTGGCGATCCATGTGCTGTGGGACGTGCCCTCGGGCGGCGCGGCCGCACTCGCTTCGGCGGCCGCCGCCCGCGGCCTGCGCATCGGCTCGGTCAACCCGAACGTCTTCCAGGACCAGCGCTACCGCTTCGGCTCGGTCGCGAACGAGGATCCCGCGATCCGCCGTCACGCGATCGACCACCTGATGCACAGCGTGCGGCTCGCCCGCGAGGTCGGCTCGTCGACGCTGGTCCTCTGGTTCGCCGACGGCACGAACTACCCGGGACAGGGCAGCTTCCTCGCCCGCAAGCGTCGCTTCGCCGACGCCCTCCGCGAGGTGCACGCCGCGATGCCCGAGTCGATGCGGATGCTGGTCGAGTACAAGCCCTTCGAGCCGGCCTTCTACCACACCGACGTCGCCGACTGGGGCATGGCGTACGTGCTCGCGAAGGCCGCCGGTCCGCGGGCCCGGGTGCTCGTCGACACCGGGCACCACCTGCCGGGGCAGAACGTCGAGCATCTCGTCGCGTTCCTCGCCGACGAGGACATGCTCGGCGGCTTCCACTTCAACGACCGTCACTACGCCGACGACGACCTCACCACCGGCTCGATCGACCCGTATCGCGTCTTCCGCATCTTCCTCGCGATCCTCGAGGCCGAGCGCGAGCGGGGCGGCGATCTGCCGATCGAGTGGATGGTCGACCAGTCGCACAATCTCAAGCCGAAGATCGAGGCGATGATCCAGACCGTGACGACCGTGCAGGAACTGTTCGCGAAGGCGTGCCTCGTCGATCTCGAAGCGCTCGCGGCGGCGCGACGTCGCAACGACCCGGTCGACGCCGAGGAGTGCCTCAAGCGGGCGTTCGCGACCGACGTGCGGGTAGGGCTCGCGGCGTGGCGCGAGTCGCGCGGGCTGCCGCGGGATCCGCTGGCGGCGCATCGCGCGTCGGGCTACGAGGCGAAGGCCGCGGCAGCGCGGTTGCCGCGGAAGATCGCCGGCGGGGGCTCGTACGCGTGAGGGCGGCGCGACGGCATCTCGCGATCGATCTTGGCGCCTCGAGCGGGCGCGTGGTCGAGGTACGGATCGGCGACGGCCTTGCGGTGCGCGAGGTCCATCGGTTCGCGAATGGCCCGCGGAAGCACGATGAGGCGGGGCATTGGATGTGGGACGCCGACGCGCTCCGGGCCGCGATCCTCGCCGGCCTCGCGCGGGCCGCCGTCGACGGTCCGGTCGATTCGATCGGCATCGACACCTGGGGCGTCGATTACGGTCTGCTCGACGCGAAGGGCGGGCTGGTCCGCGACCCAATCGCGTACCGAGACCCGCGCACTCGCGAGCCGTTTGCCTCGCTTCGCGCGACGCTCGGCGACACGGCGATCTACGGGGCGACGGGTATCCAATTCCAGCCGTTCAACACGCTTTACCAGCTTGCCGCCGACGCCGAGGATCCGGGCCGTCCGCTCGAGCGGGCGTCGCGGCTGCTGCTCATGCCCGACCTCGTCGCGCATTGGCTCTGCGGCTCGGTCGCGTGCGAGCGGACCAACGCCAGTACCACGCAGCTGCTCGACGCGACCGGGCGCGGCTGGAATGGAATGCTGGCCCGCGCGGCCGGCGTGCCGTCGCGGCTCTTTCCCGAACTGGTTGATGCCGGCGACGCGCGGCCGCTCGGGACGCTGCGGCCCGAGATCGCCGCCGCGACCGGGCTTTCCGCGACGGTTCCGGTGATCGCGACCGCGACCCACGACACGGCGGCGGCGGTGGCGGGGGCCCCGATCGATCCGGCCGTCGACCTGTACGTCTCCAGCGGAACCTGGTCGCTCGTCGGCTTCGAGCTGCCGAGCCCGGTGCTGTCCGACGCGGCCCGCGCGGTGAACGCGACGAACGAGCTCGGGGCGTTCGGCTCGGTGCGCTTCCTGCGGAACGTCGCGGGGCTCTGGCTCGTGCAGCAGTGCGAGGAGGATTTCGAACGCGATGGCCGTCGCCGCTCGTGGGCCGAGCTCGCGGCCCTCGCCGAGTCGGCCGAGCCGCTGCGGAGCCTCGTCGACCCGAACGATCCCGCGTTCCTCGAGCCGGGCGACATGCCGGCCCGCATCCGTGCCGCGTGCCTCGCCCGCGGCGAGCCCGTGCCCGACTCCGACGCCGCGCTCGTCCGCTGCGCCCTCGATAGCGTCGCCCTCGCGACCGCCCGGGCCGCACGCGAACTTGCGGCGCTCGCGGGCCGCACGCCACGTCGCGTGGTGATCGTCGGCGGCGGCAGCGCGAACGACCTGCTCAATCGCCTGGTTGCCGACGCCACCGGCCTTCCCGTCGAGACCGGCCCGGTCGAGTGCACCGCGATCGGCAACGCCCTCCTGCAGCACGCTGCCCTCGAAGGGGTCCGCGAACTCGCGCCGCTGCGGAATCTGGTGCGGGCCGCGATCCCCGCCCGGCGTTTCGAGCCTGATCCCACGCGGCACGCCCGCATGCGCGACGCCGACGCCCGGCGGCGCCGGTAGGCTTCGCGTCCCATGCCGTTCGCCCCGACCGCCGGTCCCGTTTCCCCCCACGTCACCCGCACCTGGAACGACGCCGACGCGGCCCCGCTCGACCCGGTCGGCCTGCTCGTCTACCGCTCGAACCGACTCGGCGACGACCAGCGGATCACGAACACCGGCGGCGGCAACACCTCGAGCAAGATCGACGAGCGCGACCCGCTCACCGGGAAGCCCGAGCGGGTCCTCTGGGTGAAGGGCTCGGGCGGAGACCTCCGCACCGCCGGCCGCGAGTTCTTCGCGTCGCTCTCGCTCGCGAGCCTCGAGCGGCTGAAGGAAGTCTACGCCTCGCGTCCC
>JBIKVN010000312.1:0-3285 GCA_044356865.1 Phycisphaerales bacterium
GGCGACGTGCTCGAGCGGATCGAGTTCCCCGATCGCCTCGAGGTCGAGAGGCAACTCGCCCGCGTCCGTACGGGCCTGCCGGTGCAGTCGGCCGAGGCGGCCGCCGCGGCCCGCGGGGCGATGCTCGAGACGGGCGGCTGAGGCCGGCCGAAGAGGGAGGGCCGATGCGAAACGTCGAGTTCAAGGCGGAGATCCGCGATCTCGAGGCCGCGCGGCTCACCTGCGAAGTGGTGGGGGCGGTGCGGGCGGGGACGCTCGTCCAGGTCGACACGTACTTCCGCACGCCCGACGGTCGCCTGAAGCGGCGCGAGACCGAGGGCCAGCCACCCGAGTGGATCTTCTACCAGCGTCCCGACCAGCCCGGTCCGCGGCTCTCCCGCTACACGCTTCTCACCGACGGGCAGGCTCGCGTGCGGTTCGGTTCGGGCACGCTGCAGGCGTGGAAGGTCGTGCGGAAGCGGCGCGAGCCCTGGCTTCTCGAGTCGGCCCGTTCGCAGACCCGCATTCACCTCGACGAGGTCGAGGGGCTGGGGACCTTCCTCGAGATCGAGGCCCTCGTGACGCCCGGCCGCGACCTGCCCGAGGCCTGCGACGAGGTCCTGCGGCTTCGCGAGGCGTTCTCGCCGCTCCTCGGCGAGCCGATCGCGGGTTCCTACGGCGAGCTGGCGCCGGAGTTGCCCCCCGACGCGGGCATCCCGTCGCTGCCCTGAGCGGGGGTTTCCGCGGCCGCCGGCTCGATCGAGATGGCCTTCGTCGCGATGCCGACGCCGAGGCCCGCGGCGAGGGCGATCCGCCACCAGCCGAAGATTGCCATCGAGTTGCGGCCGAGGAACCCGACGAGCCACTTCACGGCGAGGGCCGCCGCGATCATCGCGGTCACGATGCCCACCGTGACCGGCAGCGCTCCGCCGAGGGCATCGATCGTGCCGCCACCATGGTCACGGAACTCCTTGAGCAACTTGTAGACGCATGCCCCGCCGAGGGTGGGCAGCCCGAGCAGGAACGAGAACTCGGCCGCCGCGACCGGCGAGAGGCCCACGAGCAGTCCGCCGACGATGGTCATCATCGAGCGGCTGGTGCCGGGCCACATCGCGACGCACTGCAGGAGCCCGATCAGCAGGCAGTCGCGGTAGGAGAGCGAGTCGATGCCGCGGCGCGCCGAGCCGCCGTCCGATTCCGCACGCAGGATACGCTCCTGCCAGGGCTTCAGCACGATCAGCAGGATGCCGCCGAGGGCGAGGGCCGAGAGGACCGGTCCGGGCCGGAAGAGCTTCGCTTCGATCGCGTCGTCGAGCAGCGGACCCAGGATCGCCGCGGGCAGGAAGGCCACGACCAGCTTGAGGAAGAGCGAGAGCCCGCGGGCGTCGCGGCCGAGGAGGCCGAGGATCATGCCCCGGACCCGCGGCCAGTAGAGGCCGGCCACGGCGAGGATCGCCCCGCCCTGGATCACCACGTTGAAGGCGTCGACCGCGGCCTTTTCGGCCGCGTCGTCGCCGAGCCCGAGGAGCCACGCGGTCAGGATGAGGTGCCCGGTGCTCGAGACCGGCAGGAACTCGGTGATGCCCTCGACGATGCCGAGGACGATCGCGTCGATGATGGTCATGCGCAGCTCCGCCGCGGCGTCCGCTCAGCGACCGGGCCCGCCCGGCGCCGCCTCGTCGGCGAGCCACGGCATCAAGGATCGGACCGATCGGCCGCTTTCCTCGATGGGGTGGGCGGACCCCTCGGCCCGTCGGGCCTCCATCCACGGTCCGCCCGCGGCGGTGTCGTCGAGGAAGCGCTTCGCGAACGAGCCGTCGCGGATCTCGGCGAGCAGCTGCCGGAAGGTCGCCCGCACCCGCTCGTCGGCGATCCGCGGGGCGGCGGCGTGGGCCCCGAACTCGGCGGTGTTCGAGATCTTCCGCCGCATGAAATCGAGCCCGCCGGCGTAGACGAGATCGGCGACCTGCTTGGCCTCGTGGCAGCACTCGATGTAGGCGAGTTCGGGCGGATAGCCGGCCTCGACGAGGGTCTCGAAGGCGGCCACGATCAGCCCCTGGAGGCCGCCGCACAGCACGGCCTGTTCCCCGAAGAGGTCGGTCTCGGCCTCGGCGGCGAAGGTCGTCTCGAGGACGCCGGCGCGGGCCGAGCCGATGCCGTTCGCCCAGGCGAGGGCGAGTCGCCGGGCGTCGCCGCGGGAGCTCTCGCGCTCGACGGCGAGCAGGGCGGGGATGCCTTGGCCGAGGCGAAAGCGGCTGCGCAGCGTCGTTCCGGGGCCCTTCGGGGCGACGAGGACGACGCCGAGGTCTTCGCGCGGCGTGACCGCCCCGAAGCGGATCGAGAAGCCGTGGATGAAGCCGACGGTGGCGCCCGGACGCATTCCCTGAAGAACTTTTGGACAGGCCAATCCGTGGATCTCGTCGGGCAGGGCCACGATCGCGAGGTCGGCGAGGGCGGCGGCCTCCTCGTTCGGAAGGGCCGTCAAGCCATCTTCGGACGCCCGCGCGAGCCCGTCGCTGCCGGGGCGGCCGCCGATGACGAGGGTGAGCGTCCGCCCGAACGAATCGGCGAGGTTCGCCGCGTGCGCCCGACCCTGGTTCCCGTAGCCGAGGATGGCGACCGTCTTGCCGACGAGGCCGTCGCGCGGCACCTCAAGGTCGCCGCGCAGGACCGGAACGGTCGGGTTCGCATCGGGCACGGGGGTCAGGATAGGGGTTGGGGAGCGGCAAGCCAGGCGAGAAGCTCGTCCGTGACCTCGGCGACCGTCCGCCCGCCGGTGTCGACGGCGAGATTGGACAGGCCAGAGTAAAGCGGCTCCCGCGCCGCGAGCAGGGCTTGAAGCTCCTCGAGCAGCCCGCGTCCGGTCAGGCTCCCGCGATCGCCCGGATCGGTCCGCAACCGTTCGATCAGCGTCGCCACGGGAGCCCGCAGCCAGACCACCCGGACCGAACCGGCCGCCCGAAGCCGGGCGAGCCCGTCGCGGATCTCCGCCACCGTGACCGCGCCGCCGCCGAGCGCGAGAATCGCCGGGACCGACGGGCCCTGCATCGCGTCGACAAACGCCCGCCGCTCGAGCCCGCGCCACGCCGCCTCGCCCTCGCGGGCGATCAGTTCACGGATGCTGCCGCCGCCGCCGAGGGCGATCGCCCGGTCGTCAAGATCGACGAAGGTCGTCCCGAGGCGCGCGGCCAAAGCGGCGCCGACCGAGGTTTTTCCCGCGCCGCGACTTCCGATGAGGATGAGTTGGGGCATCGAGGCGGGCCCGGACTCAAGTCCCGCCACGCTCCGGTCAGCGGGTGCGGACCC
>JBIKVN010000090.1:0-11753 GCA_044356865.1 Phycisphaerales bacterium
CGGGGCCGCGATGGTGCCGGGCCCGCGGATGCGGGGGCACCGACCGCGCCGATCGGCAGGGCCCCGCAGGATGGTCCGGACGGAGGGCCCGAAGACGGCCCGAGCGACGGTCCGGATGACGGCCCGGACGACGGCCCGGACGGCAGCCCGGACGGCGCCGCTCCCGACGGGACCGCCGGCGGACCGCCCGGCGAGCCCGGCCAGCAGAAGCGCCGTCGTCGCCGCCGTCGCCGTCGCGGCGGGGGAGGCGCTCCCGAGGGCGGCTCGCCGCCGCCCGCCGGCTGAGCGCGTGGAACCGCGCCGCCCGATGTACCGTGACGCCTCCCCGCGGCCGCCGTCGCCGCCCGACGCCTGGTTCCCGAGGATCCGATGAGCGACCACGCCGCCCGTTCCCGCCCCGACTCCGGCGAGGACACCAACATCATCGAGACGCTGCAGTCGCTCACCGTGGCGTTCGCGCTGGCGATGACGGTCCGGGCGTTCGTGACCGAGGGCTTCGTGATCCCGACCGGCTCGATGGCGCCGACGCTGCTCGGGGCCCACCTGCGCTACAACTCGCCGGCCACCGGCTACTCGTACGCCTTTGACGCGGCCCCGGTCGTCGATCTCGCCCGCCGCACCGTCGACGGGCAGATGCGGGACTTCCCCCGGCCGCTTTTCGATCCGATGGTCTCGACGCAGACGCCGATCGAGGGCCGCTCGAACCTGCAGCTTGCGACGCAGGCCCGCATGGGCGATCGCGTGCTGGTGTTGAAGTTCCTCTATCCGTTCTTCGCGCCCGAACGCTGGGACGTGGTCGTCTTCAAGAACCCGACCGATCCGACCGGCGACACGCAGAACTACATCAAGCGGATGGTCGGCCTGCCGGACGAGCAGCTGCTGACCGTCGACGGCGACGTCTTCACCGCCCCGCTCGATGGCGGCCTCGCCGACTTCCGCATCGCCCGCAAGCCCGAGTTCGTGCAGCGGACCGTCTGGCAGCCGGTGTGGGATTCCGACTACGCGCCGACCGACCCGCAGCGGCTCGCCGAGGCGATGCGGCGGCCGTGGGAGGGTGCGCCCTTCGCCGGCGAGGGTTGGGACACCGAAGGGCGGGCCCTGACCACCGGCCTCGCGACGCCGACCGAGCTGAAGTGGAGCAACGCGATCCATCCGATCAACGATTGGAACGCGTACAACGTCTATCGCGGGAACCTTCTGACCTATCCGGTCAGCGACGTCCGCGTCGCCGCCGCGGTCGAGGCCGACGATCCCGCGGCCCTCGCCACCGAGCTCGAGCTCGCGGCCCGCGGGCATCTCTTCACCTACGCGATCGCGAACGGCGAGCTGACGCTGTCGCTGCGGCACTTCGAGGCGACCGAGCCCTCGAAGGTCGCGACCTTCCCGCTGCCCCTGCCCGCCGCGGGCCGGCCGTGCGAACTCGAGTTCTGGCACGTCGACGAGTCGATGCAGGTCTGGCTGAACGGCTCGCGGGTCGGCAACCTCGAGTACGACTGGCCGCTCGAGGACCGCATCCGGTACACCTACGTCGGCCGCACGGTCGAGCAATTCGCGTCGAACCCGATCGACACCATCGGCCCGCCGCCGCAGCTCTCGTGGCGGTTCCGCGGCTCGCCGCTCTCGCTGCATCGCCTGCGGGTCGATCGCGACCTGCACTACCGGCCGACCGAACTCAATCCGGGCGACCAGGCCGATACCAACGGCGAGTACCTCGCCGGTTTCGGCTTCGGCAGCGACGTGCGGAAGCCCGGGCGGCTCGAGTCCGGGCAGTACCTCATGCTGGGCGACAACAGCGCTGCCAGCCGCGACGGCCGCGTGTGGGGCCGGCCGCATCCGCTCGTGACGCGGACCCTGGGCCTCGAGGCCCCGTTCGTGGTGCCGAAGTCGCTGCTGCTCGGCAAGGCCTGGTGCGTCTACTTCCCGGCGCCGCTGCCCTTCAACGGCACGGGCAAGGCCCTCATTCCCGACTTCGGCGAGTTGCGGTTCATCCGCTGAGGTCGGCGTCAGGCCTTCCAGGATCGCCAGCTGGTCCAGGCGGTGCCGGCGAGCGGCGCCATGACCAGGAACGGAATCAGGAGCACGAATCCCGCCGGCGACAGAACGGCCCACGCGCCGTTCGCGACGCGTTCGGTGCCGTGGAGGATGAAGACGAAGAGCGCGGTGATCGCGACGCTGTCCACGGCGAGCGCCGCCGCGATGGGCTCGATCACCCACGCCCGCCGATCGGGCGACGCGGCGAGAAAGCGATCCTTGAAGGGGATGTTCACGAGTTGCGGCTTCCGCACCGCCGCCCAGCGGCAGAACAACGCGGCGCCGAGCATGAGGACGATCACCCCCGTTCCGATGCCGGGCAGCTGATACCAGGCCATCGGGGTCGTCGCCTCCCAGCGATCGGGCTCGCCGCGACCGTTGAAGTGCAGGGGAATCAACGCGGGCAACTTCGGGTAGAGCGTGATCGCGAATCCCCACAACGTCACGAGGCTTGCCGCCGCGAGCAGCGTCGCGGCAAGCAGGAGGCGGATGGACGGTGAAAGGGCGTGGTCGGGACGCATGGGAGAGCGCGAGTGAGTTGGCACTGTAGTGGGCGTCGGCGGTGGGCCGGATCGGGGAGTTGCGTCCGAGAGCGCGGTCCGCGCCTGATCTTCATCGCGCGATCCGGCCGGCGGATTGCCACGATTCCGCTGGAAAGATCTCGGAATCAGCGCCATTCGGGCTATCTTCGATCGACCCCCATGACCCCTCCGCCCACCTTCACCGGTCGCCTCGCCGGACTGGTCGCGTTCACCGTCGCCCTGCCCGCGGTCGCCCAGACTTTCCAGCAGCAGACCACGACGCGGTTCCCAACGCAGTCGGAGTACACGAACCAGTTGACGTTCGTCGACCTCGATCTCGACGGCGATCTCGACATCGTCTTCGCGAATGGGCAGGGGTACACCTCGGCGGGCGTGGCCCTGAAGCCGCGGGTGTTCATCAACGACGGCACCGGCGTCTTCGCCGACCAGACCGACGCCCGGGTGGCCGGCGTCACCGGCTGGTTCCGCGGCGTCGAGGCGGGCGACGTCGATCGCGACGGCGACCCGGACCTGCTGCTCGTCCAGGATTTCGCCAAGAAGCCGAAGCTGCTCATGAACGACGGCGCCGGCGTCTTCACCGACGGCTCGGTGCGGCTGCCGAACCTCAACCTCTCGTCGGCCCGCGGCCAGTTCGGCGACGTCGACAACGACGGCGACCTCGACATCGTCGTGCTCAACTCGGGAACGACCAGCCGGTTCTCGACGAACGGTCGGCCGCGGCTCTACCTGAACGACGGGACCGGGACCTTCACCGACGCGCCGGCCGGGCAGGTGCCGGCCGCGAACGTTCCCGAGCAGATGGATGCGGTCTTCTTCGACTGCGACAACGACCTCGACCTCGATCTCTTCATCGGGACGCGGGCCGCGGCGAGCCAGCTCTGGATCAACAACGGGGCGGGCACCTTCACCAAGCTCGCGAGCGGCATGCCGGTCGGGGGGTCGAGCTACTCGTACGACCCCGGCGACATCGACGGCGACGGCGACCTCGACCTGATCGGCGTCAACAGCGGCACGAGCAACACCGAGCTGCTGCTCAAGAACAACGGCACCGGCACGGTGTGGACGAACTCGTCGTCGAGCCTCGTTCCGAACCCGACCACCGACGACAACGACAGCCGGTTCTTCGATTTCGACATGGACGGCGATCTCGACCTGATCGTCGCCACGCTCGGATCGAGTTCCGAGCGGATCTACGTGAACAACGGGACGGGTTCCTTCACCATTCCCGCGAACGTGATCAGCGGCCAGACCGACTCGTCGCTTGACGTGAAGGTCGCCGACCTGACCGGCGACGGGAAGATCGACATCGTCACCGCGCAGGGCGAGAGCGGGGCATTCCAGAACCGGATCTACGTCGGCGTGAACGCGGCGGTCGACAACCGACCGCCGACCGTCAAGCTCACCGAGCAGGTGCCGAATGGACCGTCGACCGGGCCGTTCGTCGTGCGGGCCGAGGTGTTCGACGACTATGCGAACGATCGCGGCTTCGAGGAGAAGTCGGTGGCGCTCGTCTACGCGGTCGACGGCGGGAAGCCGGTTTCGGTGCCGATGGCCTGGTCGGGCTTCTCGCTGTACCGTGGGCTGATTCCGGCGCTTCCCGCGTGTTCCGAGGTGACCTACTTCGTGCGGGCGACCGATCGCCGCGACAACGTGGGCACCGGCCCGGTGCGGGAGTTCACCGTCGAGGGTTCGTGCTCGGTCGTTGGCGATCTCGACGGGAACGGCGTGGTGAACGCGGGCGATCTCGCGGCGCTGCTGGCGGCGTGGGGCGGGAAGGGCGGCCCGGCCGATCTCGACGGCGACGGCACGGTCGGGGCCTCGGATCTGGCGATCCTGCTCGCCGCGTGGACGCCGTGAGCGGCGCTCGGCCGCAGTAGACTTCCGCCCATGGCGATCGACTCTTTTCCGCTCGAGGGCCGACGGGCTCTTGTTTCCGGCAGCACCCAAGGCATCGGCCGGGCGATTGCGATGGGCCTCGCTCGTGCCGGCGCGACCGTCGACCTCATGGGTCGCAACGACCAGGGTCTGGCGAAGGTCCTCGCCGAGCTGCCCGCCGATCGTGGCCAGAAGCATGGGGCGGTCGTCGCCGACTTCGCCGACTGGAAAGCCGTCGAGCGGATCGCCCGCGATCACGTCGCGAGGGTCGGCGCCATCCACATCCTCGTGAACAACACCGGTGGCCCGCCGGCCGGCCTCGCGATCGAGGCCCGACCCGAGGATTACCTCGCCGCGATGTCGATGCACATCGCGTGTTTCCAGGCCTTGGCCCAGGCGTGCGCCCCGACCATGCGGGCCGCAAAGTTCGGCCGCATCGTGAACGTCACCTCGACCTCGGTGGTCACGCCGATCAAGGGCCTCGGGGTCTCGAACACCGTGCGGGCCGCGGTCGGCAACTGGACCCGCACGCTCGCCGCGGAACTCGGCCCGTACGGCATCACCGTGAACAACCTCCTGCCGGGGTTCACGAAGACGGCGCGGCTCGATGCGCTTTTCGCGGGCAAGGCGTCGCGGGCGGGCTCGACCGTCGCCGAGATCGAGGCCGACGCGATCAAGACCATTCCCGCCGGCCGTCTCGGCACCGCCGACGAGATCGCCGCCGTCGCGGTCTTCCTTGCCTCGCCCGCCGCGGCCTACGTGAACGGGGTCAACCTTCCGGTCGACGGCGGGCGCCTGGCCGCCCAGTGAATCGCGAGGGAATCCGATGCGACTGACGCACTTCATCAGCGGCCAGCAGGTCGAACCCACGAACGGGAAGTACCTGCCCGTCGTCGAGCCCGCGACGGGTGCGACCTACGCCGAGGTCCCCGACGGCGACGCGAATGACGTGGCCCGCGCCGTCGAGGCCGCGAAGGCCGCCTTCCCCGGCTGGTCGCAGACGCCCGCGGCCGAACGGGCCCGTTTCCTGAGCCTGCTCGCCGATCGCATCGACGCCGCGGCCGACCGGCTCGCTCGCGCCGAAAGCATCGACCAGGGCAAGCCGATCTCGCTCGCCCGCGGCGTCGAGATTCCGCGGGCCGCGGCGAACTTCCGCTTCTTCGCGGGAGCGATCCTGCACGAGCGCGGCGAGTTCTTCCGCACCGATGCGCAGGCCATCAACTACGTCCTCCGCAGCCCGCGCGGCGTGGCCGGCTGCATCTCGCCGTGGAACCTGCCGCTCTATCTCTTCACCTGGAAGATCGCCCCGGCCCTCGCGACCGGCAACACCGTGGTCGCGAAGCCGAGCGAGATCACGCCAGTCACCGCGTGGATGCTCGGGCAGATCTGCGAGGAGGTGAAGCTGCCCGTGGGCGTCCTGAACATCGTGCACGGGACCGGGGCGGGCGTCGGGGCACCGCTCGTCGCCCACCCCGACGTGCCCGCGATCAGCTTCACCGGCGGCACCGCGACCGGCGAGGCGATCGCCCGCACCGCGGCCCCGATGTTCAAGCGACTTTCGCTCGAGCTCGGCGGCAAGAACGCGACCATCGTCTGCCAGGATGCCGACCTCGAAACGCACCTGCCCACCATCGTGCGGGCCGCGTTCAGCAACCAGGGCGAGATCTGCCTCTGCGGCTCGCGGATCCTCGTGCACCGGTCGCGTATGAAAGAACTCGTCGACCGCCTCGTCGGCGCCGTTCGGAACATGCGACTCGGCGACCCGCTCGTCCCGGATACCGAGATGGGCGCGATCGTCAGCCGCTCGCACCTCGAGAAGATCCAGTCGTACGTGGCCCTCGCGAAGATCGAGGGCGGCAAGGTTGCCTGCGGCGGCGGGGCCCCGGCGCATCTTCCCGCCCGATGCCGCGAGGGCTTCTTCCACGAGCCGACCGTCATCGTGGGGCTCTCGCCCGACTGCCGCACCGCGACGGAAGAGATCTTCGGACCCGTCGTCACCGTGCATGGCTTCGACCGCCACGCCGAGGCGGTCGCGATGGCGAACGGCACGCGTTACGGCCTCGCGTGCTCGATCTTCACCCGCGACCTCGACCGGGCCCACCGCATGTCGGCCAAGATCGCGGCGGGTACGGTCTGGGTGAACTGCTGGATGCTCCGCGACCTCCGCACGCCCTTCGGCGGCTGGAAGCACTCGGGCGTCGGCCGCGAGGGCGGCGACGAGGCGCTCAAGTTCTTCACCGAGGCCCGGAACGTCTGCGTGGCGACGGGGGGGTGACGCGGTGCGGCGGACGGGCTTCCCGGTGAGTGACCGGGCCTTCATGGCGCAACACTGGGAGCGTCGGCCTGCGGCCGACGCGTGACGGGCGACGGATCGATCTTGCGGCCGTCCGCTGACCAATCATCGCATTCCGTTACCGCAATCGCCACCGGATCACCACCATCCCGTGCAGCGGCGGATCGGGCAGCTCGAGGCGAATCATGTGGAACTCGTCCAGCCGGTGACCGATCGACGCCATCGCCCGGCGCACCGCCTTGTCGTAGATGTCCGAGTGGAGGTTCCATTTTCCGGGCAGGCGCGTCGAGTCGACGACCTTCGCCTCCCGCTCGAGCGGCAAGCGGCAGGATTCCTGCAGCAACAGGTCGCTGCCGCCCTTGCGGACCCAGACCATGGGGTCGAAGGCCGAGTAGAGAGCCCCGGTCGGAACCTCGATCTGCGGCGCGTCGCGGTGCAGCAGCACGTCGAGGATCGCCCGCTCGAGCGGCAGGGTCACGACCATGGCCATCGACTGGACCTCGTCGGCCGCCGAGAGGAGCCCTCGCTTGCGGGCCGCCTCGATGAAGGTCGCGTCGAGGGTCCGGCCCGGCAGTCCTTCGGCATCGACGAACTCGATCGACGCGCGATCCTCCTGATCGGCGCGGCGGAGCGGGCCTTCTTCGACGCCCGGCGTCGAGAGCTCCGGCACGAGGGGAGCCAAGACCGAACGCGACACCGCCTTTCCGCCCGCCGTCGAGCGTCGCTTGGCGTCGGTCTGCACCGACCAGCGATAGATCGGCCACGGCAATCCCGGACGCAGCCGCTCAATTCCGGCGAACAGGCTGGCCGACGCGAGATCGCAGCGGTTCCGGGCGTCGGGAGGCCCGACGATCGACGCGACCGCGTTCAAGCCGCACCGCACGCCGTGCAACGTCTCGGCCGCCGAGCGGGCGTTGCGGCGAGCCTGCCCGAAGGCGGTGGCCTCGTTCGTCGAAGCCAGTCCGCCAGCGGCCATCGACCGCAAGAGCGAGGCGCTGGTCTTGGTCGATGCCATGATCTGGCGTACGTCATGCGCCGCGTCCGCCACCTGGCGGATCTTGGGCGCGGCCAGCCCGGCGTTCTCGAACGCCGCCAGGAGCAGCTTCCATCCGGCGGGCCCCGGAAGTTTCGCGAGCGCCGAAGCGGTGTCCGGTGCGTAGGCGAGCGACCAGACCTGCCAGCCGAGCGTTCGCCCGAGCCCCAACGCCCGACCGCACGCACGGGCCCCGGTCTCGGGCGGCAGCGTCGACTCGAATGCCTCGCGGAGAAGCCGTTGCAGCTGGGTCACGCTCGCGGACATGGCGGCGACGAATGATTCGAAGTCGCTCACGCGCGGGGCGACGGGGGGTATTCGGTCTTTGCGACGCATAGGCATGGGGAGAGCACCGGAAACAGTGGATTGTGGAAGCCCGTTGCTTCCAACGATACGCCCTTGCGCCATCGTCGGCGATCAGCGGCGGGGTGTCCGCATGCGGACGACCCGCCTGGCGGGCTGAAACCCGTGATTCGTTGCGTCGCCGACGCATCCGTCGCTCGTCGTCATCAGCCGTCCCGCGTCGGTCGGACCGTTGCTGATCGATGGCTTGGCGCACGTGGCGTCCGCATGCGAACGCTTCGCGCTGGGAACGGACCGAAACGGCAGTAGATTCGGATGATCTCGCCAAGACGGCTGGAAGTTCCGGCAATCACGTGCGGGTCAACGCTGCAACACCGAGGAGATCGAGTCCCATGCGTCACGTCCGTCCCTGCACGCCCTGCACATCGGCATGCGTCGCCGCCATCGCCGTCTCCGCCACGTGCGGAACCGCATCTGCCCAGTCGGTCCCCTTCCTGTTCACGACGCTCAACAGCGCAAAGGCCACCCTGAACTCGCTGGGTGGCAGCCCAGACTCGAGCTACTGGACCTACACGGGTCCAGCCACCGACGCCTGGGCGGTTCCGATGACCAGCTTTGCCCAACCGAACACCGGCAGTGCCAATGTCTGGTTCGGTTCATTCAGTGGCGTTTGGGACCAGTTGAACATGGGTTGGTCCATTGGCATCCCGACGACGTACAGCGTCCGCTTCGAGTGGGACGTCACATTCAGCTCGGTTCAAGGTGGTGTCAAGTTCGTTTTTAGCGATTTAGCTCTTGGGAGCATGACGGCGACACCGCTTGCAGGCTCCGCGGCCGGTCTCGCGAACGGCGACTTCCTCGCGAACGGTCGATACACCATCGCGTGGGACTTCACCAATGCGACTCCCGACACCACGGGCGTGAGCCAGGGGATCTATTTCTCGCAGTCCAGTGGCGGCGGCGGTGGTGCGGTTCCCCTCCCCGGCGCGGCGGGTCTCGCGGCGATCGGGCTGGTGGGCCTTTCCCGTCGTCGACGGCGCTGATCGTCGGGCACTTCGCAACGCACTTTCACGGCCCTCCGGCGTTCGCCGGGGGGCCGTGTGCTTCAAGGTTCCGTAGCTGATCGTGGACGACGACAGCGCAGTCGCACTTCGGTCATTTCAGCCTCATCCACGGCCCCGGCCCGTCCTCGTTGAACCCCGCCTCGCAGTGGTGGTGCGAGCCGTCGGGCCGGATGTAGGTGACATGCCGCCGCGACCACTGGAGGCACTTGAGCGCATGCTTCCATGGCTCAAGTTCGGTCGCCCAGGCGATGACTTCCTCGCGGGTGGTCAGTTCCGCCGGGATCTCCCGACCGCACCACACCGCCGGCAGCAGCCGGATCACCATCGACCGCTCGACCGGTTCGTCAACCCAGGCGTTCCACTCGATTCGGGCTTGCGTCCGCTCGGCGCTCTCGTGGGCGAAGGCCTCTTCCGGCGTCAGGCCGAGGGCCTTCGCGATCCGTGCGATCTGCGCATCGCTCGCGATCGCGTCGCCGTCACGCTCGAACCGGGCGACCCAGCTTCCGCCGATGCTGCCGTCCTTCCAGCCGGCGCGGAGGGCATCGCAGCGACGTCCGAGGTCGTCACGACCCGTGAGCCGGGGTTTCCTGTCAGTGGATTCGATCGGCGAGAAGCCCGCCCCGACCGGTCGGCCTCACCCCGCCGCGCCGACCAGATAGAACCGGCCGATCAGCACCTCGAATGCCGTGCCGTCGTCGCGTTCCATCCGGTACGAGCCTTCCATCGTTCCCCAGCTCGTCTCGAGCGGGCAGAACGACGGGTACTCGAAGCGCTGGCCGGGCTCGAGCGTCGGGAACTGCCCGACCACGCCCGGACCGTTCACCTCGTGCCGCTTGCCGTCGGCATCGACGATCGTCCAGTGCCGGTTGCGAAGCCGCACCCGCGTCTCGCTCTCGTTCACGATCGTCACCCGATAGCCGAAGAGCCACTTGCCTTGCCGCGGGTTCGACTGCTGCGGCAGGAACGAGGGCTCTACGCGGACGCGAATGCCCTCGGTCACGGTTTCGGAGCCGTGCTTGGGGGCGACGGATGCGGCGGTGACGGTTGCGGTGGCGGTTGCGGACATGGTCGCGAGTATAGGCCCGCGAGGCGGCGGCGATCAGACATTTTCCCCAAGCAGACGCAGCAAGGACCGCTCGACATCGGGCTCGGTCAGCAGCGCGTCGCCGACGATCACGATGTTGATTCCGTGGTCGCGCAACTTGCGAAGGTCCTCGCGGGTGGCTACGCCCGCAGCGCTCACCAGGATGTCGCGATCCTCGACGAGTTC
This sequence comes from Phycisphaerales bacterium, assembly GCA_044356865.1. GTDB lineage: Bacteria > Planctomycetota > Phycisphaerae > Phycisphaerales > SM1A02 > JBEIUL01. The sequence continues at coordinate 10,412 of JBIKVN010000090.1, forward strand.
GGCCAGGCGGAAGCTGTGGGCGATCGAGGCGGCGCCGGTCCGCGGATCACGGTTATCGATCCCGAGCAGGCCGTAGCCGGGATGGGGAAAGCCCACGTGGGCCTTGGCCTTCAGCAGGTTCTCGACGTCGTGGGCCGCGACGAGGCTGGTCAGGCCGAGTTCGGTGGCAAGAATGAGCGAGTCGATGAGCTGCCCCTCGGCCAGGGCTTCGGCCCGCAGCAGGATCGCGTCGGCGCCGGCGGCCCGTGACTCCCAGATCTGGTACTCGTCGACGACGAAATCGACGCGCAGCACGGGCAGCGGGACGGCGTCGCGGACCAGCCGCAGGTGCTCGAGCCGGACGCCGTACGCCTCTTCGTCGGTCGCGCAGGCGAGGGCGCTGGCCCCGCCGCGGTGGTAGGCTCGGGCAATGGCGACCGGGTCGAAATCCTCGCGAAGGATTCCCGCCGAGGGGCTCTTCCGCTTGACCTCGGCGATGACGCGGGTGTTCGCGCGGTCGTCGGCGGCGACGAGGGCGGCGAAGAAGTTTCGCGGCCGTTCGAGATCGGCGACGCTCGCTTGGAGTTCGGCCAGCGGACGCGCCGTTCGCGCCGCCTCGACCTCGACTCTCTTGCGGGCCAGGATGCGATCGAGCTCGTTCTCCATCGGGGCGGTCGCGGCGGGCGGTGCGTTGGTTATAGCGGGGGCGGCGCTCGCGGGCCAGAGCGGACCGGATGAGGCGGCGGGCGGAGGCGGTTCGGCGCTGACCATGCTGGCGATGGCGGCGATCGCGCTGGTGTCGTTGGCGATCGCGGCCCGCCGCGGATGGCTTGCGATGCCCATCGAGGCGCCGGCGCCGGCGCCGCCGCCGCCGAACCCCGCCGCCGTGCTCGTGACCTTGGCGGTCGCGATGCCGCTGGTCGGCGCGATCGGGGCGATGGCCGTGCGGCGCGGGCTCGGCCTGCCCGAGTCGCCGGATCTCGCCGGCCAGGCGTGGATGCTGGGCGGCGCCGCCCTCGCCGAACTTCCCGTCGCGATCGCCATCATCCGGTTGCTCCCGCCCGGCCGCACCGGCCGGCCGATCGCCGCGTTCCTGGGCGTGCTGGCCTGCGCGATCGCCTTTCCCGCGGTGCAGTCGATCGCCTCGCTCGCCGGCTGGATCCAGCAGCTGGTCGTCGGCGTGCCGCCGCCCGCGGTCGCGCACCGCACGCTCGAGAGCATGGTGGCCGATCCGGGAAGCAACGCCAGCCTCGCGATGTTGGCGCTGGTCGTCGCGGTGATCCCGCCGCTCGAGGAGATCGCCTATCGCGGCGGCCTGCAGGGCGGGCTGCGCCGGCTGGGGTTCGGCCCGTGGCCGGCGACC
>JBIKVN010000313.1:0-3266 GCA_044356865.1 Phycisphaerales bacterium
GCCGGAGCGGCCGATCGGGCCGGCGTGCATCCACGCGAGATGGCGGCGATCGCCGCGGGCGGCCTCGATTCGCGCGACGAGCGGAAGGCGATGGCCCGGACGCTCAAGGCCCACCATGAGCTCTCGGTGCGGATCCGCGGCGAGTTCGAGACGCTGCGGGTCTCGGCCTGGTTGGTCGTCCCGTCGGCGACGGACGCCACGATGACGAGCCTCGCCGTCCTGAGTCTCGTGTCGGGTTTGCGAACGATCCGGCCGCTGGGACCGCGACCGGTCTTCCGTCCCGTGCGGACGTGGCGCGGGGCGGAAGAGGCGAAGCCCGCCGGCCGGTCGGGCGGGAAGTGCCCCGAGATTCCCTGGCTGGTGCGGCCCGCATCGACGCCCGACCTCGGACCGGGAACGGTTGCGGTGGAGCTTGCCGAGCGGGGCCCGGTCGTGATCGCCGACCCCGAGCTGCACGCGTCGAAGTCGCTGACGCTCGGGTTCGCCGAGACGCTCGAGGATGTCGGGCCGCTCTACCAGACCCCCACCGACGCGACCGGCGAGATCTCGCTGTCGCTTCTCGCCCCGACCCGGCAGGCGATGGTCGACGTCCTGTTCCACGAGTCGATTCCGCCCGTCCTGCCGAGCGCCTCGCTCTACTTCACGGCCGAGACCCGGCAGCTTCGCGAGCTGAACCGCTTCCCCGGCGAGATCGAGGGGCGATTCGTCCGCTCGACGCACCTTCCGGCTTCGGCGGGTGCGGACGGCGAGCGGTACGACCGCCTGCTCGCCCGCGGCGCGCAGCTCGTCGGGCGCCGGCTCGACGAGTTCCGCTGCTACCGGGTGCAACTGATGCATCCGCCGGCGTACACCCGCCTGACGGTGCGGTGGCTGCTGCCGGAGGCAACGGCGCGAGGATGAGCGGGACGGGGATGGGGGAGTGACGCGTTGATCACGCGAGCGACCCCCGGAGGGGCGTTGCGTTCATCCACGGGGAGGCATGGCCTCGGCGTTCCGGGCCCGGCTTGCGGACGAGCAAACCATCGGTCAGGAGCAGCCGTTGGCGATGCCCGCCGCCCCGCGACGCTTCGGGGCCGAGAACCGAGCCGCTTCGCATGCCGATCATCGCCCTGGCGGGATCGAGCGCGATTCGCCCGTCCGGACGCCGCCCGGACGCCTCAGAGCGGCCATGTGGACAATCCTAAAGTGGCACCTTAGAATTGTCCTATGCCGTCCCGGACGCCGCCCTCGCCCCCCACGCCGTTGCCCTCCCCGCGGGGTACGGTGCCGAGGCTCCTCGCCACGCAACTCGAACGGGCCGCGAAGGCGTTTCCGGCGGTGGTCCTCACCGGGCCGCGGCGAGCCGGAAAGACGACCCTACTGCGGGCCCTGCGGCCGGAGGCCGACTACCTGCTGCTCGAGGAGCCGGACGTTCTCGCGCGAATCCGCGCCGACCCGCGCTCGTTCATGGAATCGCTGCGGACCCCGGTCATCCTCGACGAGGTCCAGAACGTGCCCGAGATCTTCCCGTGGGTACGGGCCAGGATCGACGCCGCCCCGTCCCGACGAGGTCGCTTCTTCCTGACCGGGTCGCAGGATTTCAGCCTCATGGCGGGGGTGTCGGAGTCGATGGCCGGCCGCGCCGCGATCTTCCGCCTGTTGCCGCTGTCGACCCGGGAGACGCCGAAGGTCACGATGATCGACGGCGGCTATCCCGAGGTGATCCGCCGACCCCGCGATCGCTCGCTCTGGTTCGCCTCGTACTGCCAGACCTACATCGAACGCGATGTCCGCTCGATCCTCGCGGTACGGGACCTCGCCACCTTTCGTCGCTTCCTCGGCCTCCTCTCGACGAGGCACGCCCAAGTCCTCAACCGAACCGAACTGGCGGCCCCGCTGGGCGTCTCGGTGCCGACGATTTCGCAGTGGATCGGCATCCTCGAGACGACCGGAACCGTCGCGATCGTGCCGCCGTGGCACGACAACGCCGGAAAGAGGCTCGTCAAGAGTCCGAAGGTCTACTTCGTCGACTCGGGACTCGCCTGCCACCTGCTCGGCATCGGCAGCGACGCCGACCTGCGACGGTCGCCCTTCCTCGGCGGCATCTTCGAGGGGTTCGTGGCGTCCGAGATCCTCAAGGCGCAGGTGAACGCGGGCCGGCCGCCGCAGCTCTTCTGGTTCCGCGACCGGCGAGGTCTCGAGGTCGACTTCGTGGTGCCGACGCCGCGCGGCGAGCCGATCCTCGTCGAGGCGAAAGCCACCCGAACGGTACGGCCGGAGTTCGCCGAGCCCATGCTTCGGCTCGCCGCCGCGATGCGGGAGCGAACCGGGCGGACGCCGCGCTGCCTGGTCGTGCACGAAGGTCCGGCGCTTGCGACGAGGGCCCTGCGGCCCGGCGCCGAGGCGGTCGACCTCGAAGGCCTGCTTGAGGCGATCGTCCCGAGGCGATAGCGGCCGACGCCGATCGAGCGGCAGGCACATCCGACCGAAGCCTGAAGAAACGACGAACCGGCCCCCTCGCAGAGGCCGGTTCGTCCGGATAGGCGATGCATTTCCCGCCGCCCGATCAGTCGCAGCCGCCCCAGCTCGCAAGCAGCACGCTCAAGTCGGCGGCATTCACGGCGCCGTCGCCGTTCAGGTCGACCGGGCACGCTCCCTTCCCGCACGACCCCCAGCCCGCGAGCAGCGCGGCGAGGTCGGCGGCGTTCACGAGGGCATCGCCGTTGAGGTCGGCGGGGCAGGCCGGCGCCTCGGGGCAATCGTCGCAGTCGTTCGAGATGCACGAGCCCGCGCCCTCGATCAGGCTGCCGCCTCCGCCGTTCAGGTGGACCTGGGCGCCGTTCGGCGCGCTGTTGCCGCAGACCCGCGTCGATTCGAGGACGAGGGTGCTCGCACTGACCAGGATGAACCCGCCGCCGAAACCGTCCGCCGAGTTCCCGCGGACCGCGCAATCGACGAGCGTGACGACGCCGCTCCCGAGTCTCATGGCCCCGCCGCTGCCTTCCCCGGGCCACTTGGCGGTCCCCGCGTGGTTCCCGGTGATCTCGCACCCGATGAGGGTGGGGCTGCAGGTCTGGCTCAGGAAGATCCCGCCACCACTGAATCGGGCGACGTTGTCGCGGATGTGGCAGTTCTGGAACACCGGACTCGCGCTACTGAGGAACACTCCGCCGCCGTAGTCCGCGCGTCCGTTCGTGACGACGAGGTTCTCGAACCTCATCTGGCTCGTCACGCTGAGAGCGCCGAGCACGTTCCGCTGGCCTTGGCCGTCGAGCACCGTTGCGGGG
>JBIKVN010000314.1:0-3255 GCA_044356865.1 Phycisphaerales bacterium
TCGCCGCGGGGATCCATGGTGAGGATCTCCGCCCCGCGCGAGCCGAGAAGCTCGAGCGACGCCCCCATCCCCGCGCTGCCGACATCGAGCGAGAGCCGCTCGAAGGGCTCGCAGGTCTGGCCGTCGATCTCCTTCTCGATCACCTCGGGCTTGCCGACGGTGAGCTCGAAGCCTTCGCGCCGCATGTTCTCGAGCAGCACCCCGAGGTGCAGGAGGCCGCGGCCCGACACGTGGAACTCGTCGGCGGTGTCGCCGGGCGAGACCCGCAGGGCGACGTTCGACTCGAGTTCCTTCTCGAGGCGCTCGGCGATCTGCCGGCTCGTGACGAACTTGCCTTCCTGGCCGCCGAACGGCCCGTCGTTGATGCGGAAGACCATGTGCAGCGTCGGGTCGTCGACCTTGACCCGCGGCATCGCGACCGGGCTCTCGGGATCGGCGATGGTGTCGCCGAGCTCGATGCCGGTGAGGCCTTCGACCGCGCAGAGGTCGCCCGCGAAGATCTCCGGGACTTCCTTCCGCCCGAGGCCCTCGAAGCGGTTCACGCGTTGGACGCGGGCCCGCACCCTCGAGCCGTCGGCCTTGCAGACCAGTACCGACTGCCCCGCCTTCAGGACGCCCGCGTAGACGCGGCCGGTCGCGATGCGGCCGACGTAATCCGAGTAGTCGAGGCTCGTGACGAGCATCTGGAGCGGCCTGGTGACGTCGCCGGTCGGCGGCGGCACGCGGTCGACGATGACCTGGAAGAGGTCGTCGACGCCGCGGTCGCGCTCGTCGAGCTTGAGCGACGCCCAGCCGTCGCGGCCCGAGGCGTAGATGATCGGGAAGTCGAGGGCCTCGTCCGGCGCCCCAAGGTCGATGAGCAGCTCGAACACCTCGTCGATGACCGCGTCGATGCGGGCGTCCGGGCGGTCGCACTTGTTCACCACCACGATCGGCCGCAGCCCGAGCTCGAGGGCCTTCGACAGCACGAACCGCGTCTGCGGCATCGGCCCTTCCATCGCGTCGACGAGCAGCAGGCAGCCGTCGGCCATCCGCAGCACCCGCTCGACCTCGCCGCCGAAGTCGGCGTGGCCCGGCGTGTCGAGGATGTTCACCCGGAAGACCTCGCCGCGCCGCGGGCCGCTCCGCAGGGTGTAGGTCACCGCGCAGTTCTTCGCGAGGATGGTGATGCCCCGCTCGCGCTCGAGCGGGTTCGAGTCGAGGATGCAGTCCTGCCCGTCGTCGGCGAGCTTCAACGCCCCCGACTGCTTGAGCATGGCGTCGACCATCGTGGTCTTGCCGTGGTCGACGTGGGCGATGATGGCCACGTTCCGCAGCCGGCTGCGGATCGTCTCGTAGTCGTTCGTCGGGGTCTGGTCGCTCATGCGTCCTTCGGGGCGGGCGGTGTCGGGGCCGATTTCGGGGGAATCCGGCATCGTAGCCGATCCCGCCGTCGACTTCGACGCCCCGACGCTCAGGACATGAACAGGAGCCGATATCCGAGCGCGAAGATCGCGAGGTCGGCCAGGATGTGGGCGATCCAGGCCGGAACCACCGAGCGGCTGCGCCGGTAGAGCCAGGTCCAGGCCAGCCCGGCCGCGAAGACCGCGAGCGTCCCGAGGATCGCCGCCGCGACCGGGGCGTAGGCAAGCAGCACGACGAGGTGGTGGGTCGCGAAGACCCCCGCCGAGGCGACGGCCGCGCCGCGCGGCAGCAGCGTCTCGAGCCGCTCGGTCATGAACCAGCGGAAGGCGAACTCCTCGAGCAGGGCGTTCCCGAACGAGAGCCACGCGGCCAGCAGCAGGAACCGCGCCGGTGTCGCCAGCCCGGCCGCCTCCGCGGCCTCGCGAAGCCGTTCGGGATCGACGAGCAAGTCGCCGAGGGCCAGCCCGATCGCGAGGATCCCCCCCGCCATCGCCAGCCCGACCGCGAGGCCGAGCAGCGCCTCGCGGGCCGTGCATCCGGCGAACGACGGTCGCCGCCGCTCGACCAGCATCCGCCACGCCGCCGGCGTCCCGTACAGGACGATCTTGCCCGCCACGTAGACCGCGTTCCCGATCGCGCCGGGCGCCAGGAAGAACGCGCACAGCGCCCCCACCGTCGGGGCGGGCGCCGCCACCAGCAGCGCGATCACCGCCTCGCGCCGACCCTTCCGCTCAGAGCCCATGCAGCGGCTTCAGCTTCGACTCGAGGTGCCGCAGCAAGGGATCCGCCGAGAGCGGCTTGCCGGTGATCCGCTGGCAGAGCTCGGTCGGCGTGTACCGCTTCCCGTGGGCGTGGATGTTCCCGTTGAGCCAGGTCTTGAGCGTGCCGAACTCGCCGCGGGCGAACTCCTCGGGCAGCGACGGGTGCCGCTCGAGCGCCGCCTCGAAGAACTGGGCGGCGTACAGGTTGCCGAGCGTGTAGGTCGGGAAGTAACCCATCGCCCCCATCGACCAGTGGATGTCCTGCAGGCACCCCTGCCGGTCGTCGGGCACGGTGAGTCCGAGGAAGTCCTTGTAGAGCCGGTTCCAGGTCGCGGGAATGTCGCCCGCCTCGAGCTCGCCGCGGAGCACCGCCCGCTCGATCTCGAACCGGACCATGATGTGCAGGTTGTAGGTCGCCTCGTCGGCGTCGACGCGGATGAAGCCCGCCTCGACCTCGTTCGCCGCGGCGTAGAGCGAATCGACGGTGAACGCCGAGACCTCGGGGCCACAGTGGTCGGGCAGCTCGCCGCGCAGCCAGGTCCAGAACGGCTTCGATCGCCCGACCTGGTTCTCCCAGAGGCGGCTCTGGCTCTCGTGGATGCCGAGGCTCACCGACTCGCCGAGCGGCGTGCCGAACCGGCCGTACGGCAGCCCCTGCTCGTAGATCCCGTGGCCGGTCTCGTGCATCACCGAGCCGAGACCGTCGTTCACGCACCGCTCGCGGTAGCGGCTGGTCATCCGCACGTCCTGGCTGCACGCCCCGCCGCAAAACGGGTGCGTCGAGCGGTCGAGCCGTCCGCGTCCGAAGTCGAAGCCGAAGCGGCGCGCCACCATCCGTCCGAGCCGCTCCTGGGACTCGATCGGCACGGGGAAGTCGTTGAACGCCCCGTCGGGCTTGCGCGGCGCCGCGAGCAACTCGCCCACGAGCTTGGCGAGGCGGGTCCGGAGCGGACTGAACACCGAGGCGACATGCGCCGCCGTGCAACCCGGCTCGTAGCTGTCGGCGAGGGCATCCCACGCCTCGCCTTTCGCCCGATCCCATCCGTAGCACTCGGCCTTGGCCCGCAGCAGCGAGACGAGCTTCTCGAGG
>JBIKVN010000091.1:0-11695 GCA_044356865.1 Phycisphaerales bacterium
AGCATCGGGGCCGGCAGCCGCCGGGCCGCCGCGCCGCCGACATATCGATAGAGCGGCTGGTTCGTGGCGTTCGCCGCGGCGTGGGCGACCGCGAGCGAGACGCCGAGCGTCGCGTTCGCGCCGAGCTTCGCCTTGTTCGCGGTGCCGTCGAGGGCGAGGACCGCCCGGTCGATCGCGACCTGGTCGCGGGCGTCCATCCCGAAGATCGCCGGGGCGATCGCGTCGTTCACGTTCCGCACCGCCTTCGCCACGCCCTTCCCGAGCCAACGCTTCTTGTCGCCGTCACGCAGCTCGACCGCCTCGTGCTCGCCGGTGCTCGCCCCGCTCGGCACCGCGGCGCGGCCGCTCGCCCCGCCGTCGAGCATGACCTCGCACTCGAGGGTCGGGTTGCCACGGGAGTCGAGGACCTGGCGGGCGTGCACGTACTCGATGTCGAACATGGGGGGCCTCGGGGAACGGGGACGGGAAGCGAAACCGGCGGAGGGGAAAGATCGGCCCGAAAAGGGTCGGGAATGTACCCAACGCGGCCGGATTCACCCCGGCCCGGCGTCGGCCGGGGCCGGGAATCGGGGGCGCCGCCCCGAGAGCACCTCGACCAGGTCCTTCACCACCCAGCTCATGTTGTCGAGGGCGGTGAGGGTCCGGCTCGCCAGGTGCGGCGCGAGATGGGCGTTCGGCAGGGAGATCAGCCGCGAATCCTCGCCGAACGGCTCGGGATCGTGGACATCGAGCAGGGCGGTCGCGGCCGGATTGAGCTCGAGCCACGCGGCGAGATCGGCCTCGTCAATGACCATGCCGCGGCTGGTGTTGAGGAGGACCGCGTCGGGCTTGAGAAGCGCCAGCAGCGGTCCCGCGACCAGATGGCGGTTCGACGGCCGCCCGTCGACATGCACCGAAAGCACGTCCGACTCGCGGAAGAGCTCGTCGAGCGGGACCGGCCGGGCCCCCATCCGCTCGTCGTCGGGGATTCCCAGCAGGTCGTGGAAGATCACCTCGAAGCCGATCGCCGAGGCGACCTGCGCGACCCGCTTCCCGATGCGGCCAAGCCCGAGGATTCCGAGCGTGAGTTCGTTCATCTGCCAGAGGCCGACGACCTCCTCGCGCAGCTCGTCCCACTCCTCGCGGCTGACCGCGTGGTCGAGAAAGAGCCGGGGCCGCAGGGCGTCGCAGAGGAGGCAGGTCACGTATTCGACCACCGCCTGGGTGTTCGCCTCGGGGGTGTGCACGACCTCGACCCCGCGGGCCCGGCACGCCGCGAGATCGATGTTGTCGAGCCCGACGCCCGCCCGGCCCACGCAGCGCAGCCGGGGCAGCGACTCGAGCAGCGTCGCATCGACCCGCGTGTAGGTGCGCACCACGAGTCCCTCGGCCCGGCCGCACGCGTCCTCGAACGCCGGCTCGCCGGGCTGGGCCTCGACCGTCTCGCACCGTGCGGCCAACCACCCGAGGGCCTGGCCCGAGAGGTGTTCGCTGACGAGGACGACGGGGCGATCCGGCACGGGCGGTCACGATAGCCGGGCCGATGGTTCCGGGACCTCCCGGCCGGGCCCGGGCGATCCGCGGACGCCGGACGGTCGGCGCGATCCGAACCCGGGGCGGCCGATTAGCGTTTCCGCGGCATCCACCGTTGGACCCGGCCGCGGCCGGTGGTACGGTGGCTCCAACCGAAGAGGCGCCTGCATGAATCGAACTCCCGTCCGGCCGGCTGCGCTCGGCCTCCTGCTCGTCTCGATCTCGCTGCCCGCCGTTCCCGCGGCCGGCGATGTCTTTGCCGACATCGGCTACACCGCCCTCGTCGCCCGGCTCGGGGCGGCCAATGTCCCGACCGGGGCCGGCATCGGGTGCGGCCAGGTCGAGGCGCAGGAATCGACCGGCAACTTCGGCCCCAACGCCGCGAATCCGCAGTTCGCGGGCAAGACCTTCACGCCGATGAGCGGTCCGTTCGGCTCGAGCTCGCACGCCACGACGGTCGGGCAGAATCTCTACGGCCTTTCCGGCAGCATCGCCCCCGGCGTGAACTCGATCTGGATCTGGGAGGCGGGCAACTGGGCGACGACCGGGTACCTGCGGACGAACGCGACCGGACAGGTCCCGGCGACGCCGCCGTCGAGCTCGATGCGGATCATCAACAACAGCTGGATCGGCGACTTCGGGTCGTCGACCACCAACAACAACGCGCTCCGCCGCCTCGACTTCGCGATCGTCCGCGACAACCTCGTCGTGGTGAACGGCACGAACAACGGCGCCGGCTCGGTCTCCCAGCCGCTCGTGGCCTACGGCTACAACGGCATCACCGTCGGCGTGATGGGCGGGGCCCACGCGAACGGCCTGACGCCGGCCGGGCTCGACGGCCCGAACCGCCGCAAGCCCGACCTGGTAGCGCCGAACTCGTTCACGAGCTTCTCGACGCCGGTGGTCGGCGCCGCGGCGGCCCTCCTGCTCGAGACGGCGGCGACCTTCCCGGGTCTCGCCGGCAACGCGAACGCGGCGTCGAACCTCGCGATCAAGGCGAGCCTTCTCGCGGGCACGACGCACCGCGCCGCATGGACCAACTCGCCCGCGACCTCGGGCCCGACCCGCGGCAGCACCGCGACTCCGCTCGACCCGCTGTGGGGCGCCGACCTCCTGAACATCGACCGCAGCCACTGGATCCTGACCGGTCTCGAGCGGGACGGCTCGGTCACGCCGCCGCTCTCGCCGAACGCCGGGAGCCGCGGCTGGGACCTCGTGCCGACGATGGCCCCGTCGACGAGCCAGTGGTGGCGGTTCCGGGTGCACGCGACGATTCCCGAGCTCAGCGTCCTCGCGACCTGGCATCGCTCGGTCACGAACACCTTCGGCTCGTTCAACCTGCAGGACTTCGATCTGGCGCTGTGGCGGGTCACGCCGGAAGGCGGCCTGGCCCCGCTGGTCGGGGATCCGGGCGTCGGCTTCTTCGCCTCGGGCAATGTCGAGAGCGCCAGCACGATCGACAACGTCGAGCACCTCTTCGTGCGCGGCCTCGTGGCCGGTGACTACCTCGTCGAACTTCGCCGCAAGCTGGGCACGCAGACGGCGCTGCCCGTCGCGATCGCCTGGTGGATGCCGCCGACCGCCGATCCGGCCGACCTCGACGGCGACGGCGCGGTCGGGGCGGCGGACCTCGCGATCCTGCTCGGGCAGTGGGGCGGTCCGGGTTCGGGCGACCTCGACGGCGACGGCTCGGTCGGCGCGGCCGACCTCGCGGTCCTGCTCGGGGCCTGGGGCTGAGCCGCGGGTAGCATCCCGGGCCCATGAGGCCTCGTCCCGGCCAGTATGTCCTGCTTGCGGCCCTGCTCGCGTTCCTCGCGGCGTTCCTCCTCTGGCCGATCTGGCTGACGGTGCGCGGGGCCTTCGTCGCCCCGGACGGATCGTTCAGCGCCTGGAGCGTCTTGCAGGTCTTCCGCGATCCCGTGCTGCGGGAAGGGCTGGTCAACTCGCTGCTGATCGCGGTCTGCGTCACGACCCTCGCCACGACGATCGCGATGCCGCTCTCGCTGGTCGCCGCCCGTTGCGAGTGGCGGGGGAAGGCCCTGGTCAGCGCGCTCCTCCTCCTGCCGCTCGTCCTGCCGCCCTTCGTCGGGGCCCTCGGGGTGCGGCAGGTGCTCGGGCCCGGCGGGGCGGTGAACGCGTTCCTGCTCGACCTTGGCCTGATCGAGCGGCCGTTCGACCTCTTCACCGGCGGCGGCTTCTGGGTGGTGGTGGCCTTCGAAAGCCTCGCCCTCTTCCCGATCGTCTACCTGAACCTGGTCGCGGCGCTGGCGAACCTCGACCCGGCCCTCGAGGACGCCGCGACCATCGCCGGGGCCTCGCGATGGCGGCGGTTCCGCACCGTGACGCTGCCGCTCGTGCGGCCGGGGCTCTTCGCGGGGGCGACGATCGTGCTCGTCTGGAGCTTCACCGAGCTCGGCACGCCGCTCCTCTTCGAGTACCACCGCGTCACGCCGGTGCAGATCTTCAACGGCATCAAGGACATGGAGAACTCGCGGCAGCCCTACGCGCTGACCGCGGTGATGCTCGCGACCGCGATCGCCCTCTACATCCTCGGGAAGACGCTCCTCGGCCGGGCCGGGGCCGCGATGCAGTCGCGGGCGGCGACCGGCAGCCGCACGCGGGCCCTCCGCGGGCGGCTCGCGGTGGGGGCGAATCTCCTCTTCCTCGGCGTGGCGGCCTTCGCGGCCCTGCCGTCGATCGCGGTGGTGCTCACGAGCGTCACCGTGCCCGGGCTCTGGTACGGCTCGGTGCTGCCGCAGGAATTCACGCTCGGGAACTTCACGACGGCCCTCACGCATCCGCTCAGCGCCGGGGCGATCCGCAACAGCCTCATCCTCGCCGGCCTCGCGGTGCTGCTCGATGTGGTGGTCGGGTTCGTCGCGGCGCGGCTCATCGTGCGCAGCCGCATCGCCGGCCGCTGGCTGCTCGACGCCCTCGTGATGCTGCCGCTGGCGGTGCCCGGCCTCGTGATGGCCTTCGGCTATGTCGCGATGACGCTCTCGTGGCCGTTCGCCGAGGCGACCGTGCCCGGCTGGCTGCTGCCGCTCGCGAACCTGCTGCCCGCGGGCCTCGTCGCCGGGATCTGCGACGCCCCGCTCCGTGGCGTGGCCGACGTGCTCGGGGCCGACCCGAACCCGATGCCGCTCCTCGTGATGGCCTACGCGATCCGCCGCCTGCCGTACGTGGTGCGCTCGGCCGCGGCGGGCCTCGAGCAGACTTCGGTCGAGGTCGAGGAGGCGGCGACCGTCGCCGGCGCGGGGCGGTTCCTGCTGAACCGCCGCATCGTGCTGCCGCTGGTCTTCGCGAACCTCGTGGCGGGCGGCCTGCTCGCCTTCGCGTTCTCGATGCTCGAGGTCTCGGACTCGCTCATACTTGCCCAGCGCGAGCGCGACTACCCGATCACGAAGGCGATCTACACGCTGGCCGACCGGCTCGGCGACGGGCCGTATGTCGCGAGCGCCCTCGGCGTGTGGGGCATGGCGCTCCTCGCGACCTGCCTCCTCGGGGCGTCGATCGTGCTCGGGCGGAAGATGGGCGCGCTCTTCAGGGCGTGATGGCAGCGGTCGGCGGGGTGGCCGCCTCGGCCGCGATCCACGCCCGCATCCGCTCCTCGAGCGTCACGAGCGGCAGCGGGCCGTCGGAAAGCAGCCGGTCGTGGAAGGCACGCAGCGAGAAGCGCTCGCCCAGCGCCGCCTCGGCCTCGGCCCGCAACCGCCGGATCGCCAGCTCGCCGAGCTTGTACGCGCACGCCTGCCCCGGCCAGGCGATGTAGCGGTCGATCTCGTTGCGGATGTTGAGTTCCGAGAGGGCGGTGTTCGCGAGCATGAAGTCGATCGCCCTCTCTCGGCTCCAGCCGAGGGCGTGCATGCCGGGATCGACGACCAGCCGGCACGAGCGCCACATCTCGTACAGCAGCCGCCCGAAGTCGTCGTAGGGGTCGGCGTAGAGCCCCATCTCGATCCCGAGCCGCTCGGCGTAGAGGGCCCAGCCCTCGACGAAGGCGGTCGAGGCGAGGTCCTTGCGGAAGTCGCGCACGCCGTCCAGTTCCTGGTGGAGCGAGATCTGCAGATGATGCCCCGGCACCGCCTCGTGCAGGGCGAGCGCGACCATCTCGTAGGTCGGCCGCTGGTCGAGGGCGTAGGTGTTCACCGCGAACCAGCCGGGATCGCCGTTCGGCAGGCTGCCCGGCTGGTAGTACGCGGTGGTCTGGGTCGGGGCGATGAACCGCGGCATCTCGCGCACGCCGTAGGGCAGCTGGGGAAGCCGCGAGAACAGCCGCGGCAGCCACGGGTCGATGCGCTTGCAGAGCTCGCGGTAGCCCTCGACCAGTTCCTCGCCGCTCGTCGCGTAGAAGCGGGGGTCGGTCCGCAGGAAGCCGATGAACGCCGCGAAGAGCCCGTCATCGGCGAGTTTCGCCCGTTCCGGATCGGCCGCGTACCAGTCGGTGCGGCGGATGACCGCGAGCATCTCGCCGCGGATCCGCCTGACCTCCGCCAGGCCGATCTCGTGGATCTCGCGGGCCGAAAGCCGCGTCGTGGTCTGCAGCTCGAGCCGGTAGGCGTAGTACGCCTCGCCGTCCGGGCCGTCGGTCGCGGCGATCGAGTCGCGGCAGCGGGGGAGATAGGCGTTCCGCACCCAGTCGGCCAGCGACGCGAACTCGGCCCGGATCCGCGGCATCACCTCGGTATCGAAGGCCAGCGTGAGCTCGAGCCGTCGCGCCTCGGGCACCGAGGGCGGGAAGCGCAGGAACGGGTCGCGCAGCCGTTCGAGCCCGCCGGCGAGGGCCGCGTCGAACTGGGCGGGCACGCCGGCGAGGACGATCCGCGGCGGCACGCGGCCCTCCTCGATGCCCCGCCGCAGCATGTCTCGGGTGCCCAGCAGGTTGCCCGGCACCCACGAGAGCCGGCTCAGGTAATGCTCGTAGTCCTCGGTCCGCTCGAAGCGGCTCCGGTCGGCCAGCTGCGGCACCGACTGCTGCGGCCCGTGCAGCGGGCCGATCGCCTCCATCCAGTCGCCGGCGTCGAAGCCGCGGGTCGCGAGGTCGAGCTCGCGGACCAAGAGCGCGTGGTCGAGCCGGTCCGCCTCGGGCAGCTCCGCCGCTTCGAGCTCGCGAAGGTCGGTGAGGAAGAGCCGAAGCTGCGCGTCGCGACGACCGGCCGCGGCGATCGTCTTCTCGGTGATGCGCCCAGGGTCGCCCGGCCGGCCGCGGTCGCGGGCGAGCTCGGGGTACTCGTGGAACCGCCACGCGTCGTACTCCTCGACGATCCTCGTGAATGCCTCCGCCGGCGACTCCTCGGGCGTTGCCGCGGGGGCGGCGGGGGATCCGGCGATCAGGATCGCGAACGCGAGGCAGGTTCCGGCAGGCTTCATGCCGGGAACATACCCCGCCGCGACCGGGCGCCGCGGCCGGTCTGCTACCCTCCGCCGCCGTTCCGCCCATGAGCCGCGCCACCCCACCCGAGACCGAGCTGGGCTACTCCCCGCCCGTGGTGCGGCAGTTCAGCGTTTTTCTCGACAACCGGGTGGGCAAGCTGCTCGACCTCCTGCAGCTCTTCGACGAGACGCCCGAGGTGGTGCTGCGGGCCTTCAGCATCCACGACTCCTCCGACCACGCGGTGGTGCGGCTCATCCTCGACAACGCGGACGCGGCGCGGCTGCTCTTGCGGCGCCGCCAGTTCAGCTTCAGCGAGAACGATGTCCTCGTGGTCGAGCTCGAGGGAAAGCTCGGGCTGACCCAGGTCTGCCTCTTCCTGCTCGGGGCGGAACTGAACATCCGCTTCTCGTACCCGGTGATGCCGGGCAAGCGCGGCATGGCCACCATCGCCCTCAGCGTCGACGACAACCAGCTCGCGGGGCAGATCCTGCGCCGCAAGGGATTCACGCTGCTCGGCGAGGAAGAGCTGACCTGAAGCTCAGGGCGTGACTTCGGTCCGCGTGCCCGTCGCCGGGTCGTAGCGGTAGGTCTTGCCGGACTCCTCGTCGCGGCAGGCCTTGTGCGAGCCGTCGCAGAAGGGGAACTTCCGGCTGAGCCCGCAGGCGCACACGAAGATGGGCTTGTCCGAGGGTTCGACCTTGATCGGTCCGGTGGCGTCGAGCGGGACGATGCGTGTCATGGGTGGCCTTTCGGGGCGGAGCGGTTCAGGGTTTCAACGGCGGCGAGATCGGTGCCGCCGGACGCGTGGTGCCGCCGGCCGGATCGCCGCTTCCCCCGAAGGCCGGGGCATTCATGCGCGAGACTTCGCCGGTCGAGGTCGTCGCGGCGGGGGCCGCGAGCCCGAACGGGCCGGTCGGCGGCAGCTCGGGCATGCGGACGGCGCGATACTCCTTCGCCCGCCTCGCGAGGGCTCTCGCCGCGAGCAGGTCGTCGCCCGGTCGCAGCGAGGCGAGGAGCTCCTGCCCGTCGAGGACCCGGCCGACGACGGTGAACTCGTCGTTGAGCTGTTCCGCGGGCGCGATGAGGATCGCGAACGAGCAGCTCGCCGAGTTCTCCTGGAAGCGGCCCGGTCGCGCGGGATCGGGCGTCTTGAGCATCACCACCGAGCCGGTGAAGGCGTCGCGGCGGTCGTCCCGCCTGCTCTCGTCGGGAATGCGGAAGCCCGCGGTGCCGGTGCCGGGGCGACCGGTCGCGCCGGCCTTCGTGTTCGGATCGCCGCCGAAAAGACCGATGCCCGGGACGAAGTCGTGGAAACGGGTCTGGTCGTACTGCCCGCCGTCGACGAACTCGAGGAAGGCCCCGACCGTCGCGGGGGCCTGCTCCTCGAAGAGTTCGATCGTGATCGGGCCTTTCGCGGTCGTGAGCACGACCGTAGGGTTGTCGCCGCGGGCCGCGTCGCGGGCCTGCGCCCCGAGCTCGCGGGCCCAGCGCTGCTGCAGCTCGGGCAACCGCTTCCGCATCGGCTTGTTGCGGGTCGCGACCTCGCGGGCCATCGCCGCGTCGCCGAGCGACTCGAGCAGGGCCTCCGCATCGTCGAAGCGGTTGAGGGCGAGGTAGGCCTCGGCGACGCCCATCGCGGTGCGCGGCGTTCTCGCGAGGTCCGGCGCGCGGGCCGCGGCTTCGACCAGGGCCCGCTCGGCCTCGCCGCGCCGGGTGAGGGCGACGAGCCACTGCGACAGCGCGACATCGTTGTCGGGGCGTTCCGCGAGGACCTTGGCGTACGCCGCGTCGATCGTCGGATCGGAACCCGACCAGGTCGCCAGCTGCACCGCCATCGCGAGCAGGGCCGGATCGGCGGGTTCCGCGCCGAGGGCCGCGAGCAACCGACCGGCGAGCGCTCCGGCGGCCTTCCGGTCCTCCGCGCCGATCGAGGGCTTCTTGCGGAGGTAATCGGCCAGCGAGCGATACTCGGTGCGGATCGACTCGAGGTCGCTGGCCGCCGGCGGGGCGGCCGCGGCCAGCAACAGTCCGAAACCGAGGAGCGTCGAGCGCAGCGCACGAGGGAAGTGGTTCATGTCGGATCCGTGGTCGGGGCGTACGGGTTCAATCCTCCGCCGCCGGATATCGGCAGCGGGTCTTGCCGGTCTCCCAAACCGTGACCGCGGCGAGCGCGCCGCCGGTCGCGGCGACCGGGGCGACCAGCAGGTCGTGGCAAGTCCGGGCGATGTGCTCGACCGAAGGGTTGAGGTTCGCGAACTCCGGGCAGTCCATGTTCAGGTTCTTGTGGTCGAAGCGACGGATCACCGTCTCGTCGACGATCCGCTCGAGCTCGGCGATCGGGAAGGGCAGCCGCACCGGAGGCACCCGCACCGCGACCTCGACGCGGTAGTTGTGCCCGTGACCGTGCGGATGGTTGCACTTGCCGAAGAGGGCCCGGTTCGCGGCCTCGTCGAGGTCAGGGCAGTGGAGCCGGTGCGCCGCCGCGAACTCGAACTCGACCGTGACTTCGGCGTGGGCGATGGTCGGGGGCATGGTCGGGTGTGCGGCGGGGGCGGCGCGGAACGCGAGCGAGAACGCACGATAGGGCGAGGCACGCCACTCGATGCGGCGGACCTGCCGTCGGCCGCCGCGGGCGTCGATGCGAGCCGCGACGCCCGCCCCGATCTCGACCAGCGTCGCGATCGGATCGGCGACGGCCTCCGGGCGATCGGCCCGCCACGACTCGTCGAGGGCCCGTTCGAGCCCCGGTCCCGCGACCGCCCGCACCGCCTCGTCGATCTCCTGGATCGAGAGGACATAACCGCTCTGCGGATCCGGCTCGCCCACCACCTCCACCGAGAGTTCCGCGTGAACGGCCAGCCCGACCGGGCCGGGAACCCCCGCCCACGAGTTCCGGGCGATCGCTCCGGAGCGGTGGGCCGGGGGCAAGATCGAGAGGCGGACCGTCCGTTCGAGGGAGTGCATCGTGCGGGACCTTACCGGACGGGAACACGGCCGAAGCGGTCTTCCGACAGTTTGCTCCGAAGCCGAGGCCGCAACCGGACCGCAACCAGAATGGGGTGAAATCTCCCCGCGCCGCTTGCCTGAAGGCAGGGACTGTGTAATCTTCGCCCTGTCGGTCGACGGCCGACTTCTCCATTGCCCCCGGAAGGGCTCGGCAGGGGTTCGCCCCCGCCGGGCCTTTTTCTTTCGTCCCAATCGCTTCGTGAACGGTCCCGATCCAGCGAAGACCGCCGCCACCCGTCGTCGATCGATCCTTCGATCCCGCTTCGCCGCGGTGGCCGTCCTGGTCCTGGCTGCCGTCGGGGCCGATCGGCTGCCGCGACCGGCGGGCGGAACGGTTCTCGTGCGGGGACTGGTCCTCGATCGCGAACGCGGCGAGCTTCGCATCGAGGCCCGGGTGGCGACCGATCGCGGCTTCCTCGAGCAACTGGTCTGCCTCGCGGGCACCCGAGAGCATGAATCGCTGCTCAGCATCTCGGTGCCGCCGAGCCTCGTGCATGCGGGGCTCCTGGCGCTCGGGCTCGAGCCCGGCCGTCCCGGTCGATGGACCGCCGGCAGCGACGGTCGCGTTTCGGCCGAACCGCCGTCGGGCCCCGGGATCGAGGCGTTCGTGCGGCGAGTTCGCGGCGGACGCGTCACGGAAGTTCCGCTTCGGAGCTGGACCGTCGCTCCGGACGGCTCGGCGTTCGAGGCGTCGCTCGTCTTCGCCGGCAGCCAAGTCCTGCCCAATCCGCCGTCCTTGGCCCGCATTCGCGGTCCGGGCGAGCACTATGTGGCCGATCTCACCGGCTCGGCGGTGGGGCTGGTCACCTTCGGCGATGAGATGATCGCCCCGCTCGAGGTCCGGCCCGATCGGGCCGACCTTTCCGAGCCGATCTGGCAGGCGCGGACGGAACGGATGCCCGCCCCGGGCACCGCCGTGACGCTCATCCTGCGTCCGGTCGCGATCGGCCCGGGATCCGTACCATGACCCCATGGCCAAGCGATCGCAGCCGGCGCTCTACGAGCTGATTCGCGACCGGTCGAATCCGGCCGGTCCGGCGGTTTCCGCTCCGGCCGGGCGAGGCCGGACCGGTCCGCCGCGGCCGATCTCGATCGCCCCGGCGACCGCCCTGGTGCTGGGTGCGACGGTCTTGGCGATCGTCCTCGGGGCGTATCTCTACGGGTTCTCGCGCGGCGAGCAAGTCGCCCGGAGCCGGTTCGGGCAACAGACCTCCGACGAGGTCGACCGGCTGGCGAGCGAAGATTCCCCGACCGCCGTTCTCCCGGAAGCCGCCGCCCCCGTTCCCCTCGGGTCCGGGAACCCCGGGGCCGCCCCCGTTTCAGGCTCCGGGATTCCCGCTTCACCGACTGGCGACCCCCGGATCGACGGCTTCAACTACCTCGTGATCGCCCAGGTGCCCGCGGAGAGCGCTGACCGGATGGTCGCCTTCTGTCGCGAGCGAGGCCTTGATGCCCACTCGGTTCCCGACGATACTGGGGGACTTCGCTTCGTGATCGTCACGCCCGGCTTCGCCGCCGGCGAGCGACGGTCGGAGCCGGTGCTCCGGCTCGAGGCGAGGATCCGCTCCGTCGGCCTCCAGTGGAAGTCGGCGGCACGGGGCAACCGCGACTTCAGCGACTTCTACCCCCGGAAGTTCGCCGCGAAGGACGGTTGAACGACACGCCCGCGAAGAACGAGCCACGCCATGACCATCCACCGCAGCCTCAAGACCAAGTCCGGCGCCCTTTCCCAGCACCGCAGCGTGCTCACCCGCGCCGAGCGGATCACCAAGCTTTCCGCGCAGGAGAAGTTCGCGCCGGGCG
>JBIKVN010000092.1:0-11689 GCA_044356865.1 Phycisphaerales bacterium
CGAGCCCTGTCCCTTCTTGTGCGCCATGACGAGAAACTCCGTGCGGGGAACCCGGGCCGGATCGGCCGGGGGAAGTCCGGAAGTGTACCGGAACCCCGCGGGAAGGCAATGACTGTGGCGATCGGCCGAGCGGGGTCCGAGAAACCGCCGTACGGGCGTCGCCTCAGCGCCACTCCCAGCAACCCGCGTCGGTTCCCGGAGCGGCCCCCGCCGGGGCGGCCCGCTTCTCGGCGCCCTGGTTCACCCGCTCGTCCGAGGAGGCGGGATTCGCCGGCTTCGCCGGCTGCCTGGCCGCCTCGCCGGGAACATGGAACTCGAGGCGAAGCACGCGGCGCTGGGTCCGCGGTTCGCCGGTCACCGGATCGGGCTCGCGACGGATCTTGCTGCTGACCCCGCCGACGAAGACGGTGATCTCGGTGATCTCGGGATCACGGCTCGGGAAGACCACGAGCCCGTCCTTGGCGTTCTCCTCGCCCACGAGAAGCGGACCGAGAATCTGGTACTGGTCCTGGGTGAACTCGGTGCCGGCCCTGTCGAGCAGGGCCTTGGTCACCCGGGTCGGAACGCCCTTGCCGGCATCGAGGAGCTGGCCGCGATCGCCGTAGAACTCGAACTTCGGGGCCCACATCCGCTCGGAACCGGTCCGGTTCACGACCGAGTAGGTGAAGTACCAATAGGCGTTCCCATCGACCGGATCGATGAAGTGGCGAAGCTCGCCGGGACGGAAGTCGAGTTCCCAGTCGGAAGAGGGCGAAACGGCGGCGGCAGCGGCGAACGCCGCGGCCGGCCCGGCCAGCCCGGACATCGCGAGGGTCCCGCCGACGACGGCGAGGCAGACGAGCGGACGGCGAAGGCGCGGCAAGCGGGTGGACATGGGTGGAACTCCCGGCGGTCGGGGATGGACGATCGCCGAAGCGGACATGCTACCGGCTCCCCACGGGCCGGTCGGGGCGAAAGTCCCGTACGGTACGGATTCCCATGCCTGCCCCGACGGGACCGCGGATCGATCGCCCTGCCCCCCGCCGTCGGCGGGAGGCCCTCGAGGTGCTGCTCGGCGGGAACGCCGGGCAGGTTGACCGGTTCCTTGCCTACGCGGAGGCCACGGGGCTCTCCTTCGACGGGCTCTGGTGCCGGTTCGACGGCGAGGACATCCTCGCCAGCGTCCTCGCGGCCCCGTCGCCGGGCCGGACAGCGACGCTCTTCGTGACCTCGCCGCGCGGCGACTCCGAGGTCCCGACCGTCGCCGCCCTCGTCGACCACGCCGCGCGACATGGCGGGGAACTCGATGTCACGCTGGTCCAGGCCCTCGTCGAGCCCGGCCGGCCGCGCGAGCTCGCGGCGTTCGAGCGCGGCGGCCTGCAGCGCATCGCGAACCTCCGTTCGCTCGAGCGGCCGCGGCCGCGGCGGGGCGAGATCGAGGTCCCGCCGCTGCCGGCCGGGCTCGCGCTCGAGTCCTGGCGGGAAAGCCTCACCGCGGAAACGATCGAAGCCCTCGAGCGCAGTTACGTCGACACCCTCGATTGCCCCGGCCTGACCGGCCTGCGCCGCGGCGAGGACATCCTCGCGGGGCATCGCGGCTCGGGGCGATTCGACCCTTCGATGTGGACGGTGGTGCGGGCGACGGCCGGCGCCCGCGCGGGGCGGCTGGTCGCGACCTGCCTCATGAACCCGCAGCCCGCGTCCGGATCGGTCGAGCTCGTGTATCTCGGAATCGACCCGGATTTCCGCGGCAAAGGCCTCGGCGCGGCGCTGCTCGCCCGCGGCCTCGACGCGGTGTCGCGCCGATCCGAGCGGCGCGTCGCCCTCGCGGTCGACGACGCGAACGCGCCGGCGCGGGCGCTCTACGCCCGCTTCGGGTTCCGCGGCGAGGTCTCCCGCGCCGCGCTGGTGCGGGCGGTGCGTTAGCGGCGTTCGAACGGATCGGCAAGTCGGCGACGGCGCGACGGCGCGGATCGGGATTGTCCACAGTCCATCGGCAGCGGAGGAGCGTGGAGCGTGGAAAGGATTGTGGGACGAGGTGCAAGCCCTTGGATTCGTGGGGCTTTCGCGCCGACGGCCGTGTGACCGCGGCGTTCGGACCGCCGCGGCCTTTCCGATCGCGTTACTCTCCCCACCGTCACGCATGGACTCGCGTGACCGTCGCAATCGACGGGATGATCCCGAGGAGTTCGCCGGGTTTCCGGCGGGCCCCGAAGGCTCCTCCGGTGACGGACCGCCCCGTTCTCGCCGTCGTTTCGGTCCTGCCGTTCGCTCCTCCTCCCTTTCCCCGAACCCTCTTCCGTTCCGATGGCCTGCGCTCGGTTCGGCTGATGAATCGAAGATCCCGACCGCCCGACGCCTGGGGTGACCTGTCCGGTCGACCTCCGCGCGATCGCCGCGGCCTCGTCGATCGCTCGTTCGGGGAATTGACCAGGACGATCGGGACCACCGTGACGACGGCGGCCGTGCAGGATCCTCACCCGGACGCCTTCGCCGAGTCTCCGATGCCCCAACCACCGATCCGCGACCCGAACTCACCGATTCCGAGCGAAGCCTTCGAGGCTCTTCGCCGGTCGAGTACCCGCTCGGAGCGGCCCGCGTCCGAAGGGCCTTCGCGGTCGTCCGGCCGCGCGACCGGCCGGACGACCGGCCGGACGACCATTCCGGGACGCTCCGCCGGCGGCGAGCCGGATCGCGATCGTTCGCTGCGGTCCGATCGGATCGCCCCCAAGGAGATGGAGAGGGAGCGGACCCCTCCGGCCCGGCCCCTCGATCTGGCCGAGCTGTCCGCCGAGGTCGAACGGCGGGTGGGGGAACGGAAGTTCTCGCTCTGGTTCCGCGAAACCGCGCGGTTCACGCTCGCGGAGGACGGGGCGGTCGAGATCGTGTGCGACAACGCGTTCGTCGGGGAGTGGATCTCCCGACACTTCCGCGAAGCGCTCGCCGCGGCGATCGAGGCCCGCGGCGGAACCGGATTCCGGATGCGCACGGCGGCGGGCGACGATCGCGATCCGCCGGCGGCCGGGGAAGACCCCTCGCAGGATGCGGGAAGCGACGCCCCCGCCGGGCGGGACGCCGACGGCGAACGCCTGGCCGCCGCGGCCATCGCGAGCCCGACGCGGCGGCGAGCGGCCCCGACCGCGCCGGACGAGACCGCTCCCCGCCGCACCTCGCTGCGGCGGCTCGAGGACTTCGTGCTCGGGTCGAGCAACCATCTCGCCTTCGATGCCGCGCGGAGGATCGCCGAAGGGGAGGCCGTCTCGACGCTGCTCTTCGTGCACGGCGAGTGTGGCGTCGGGAAGACGCACCTCCTGCAAGGGATCTGCCGGCGACGCCGCGAGCGCTTCCCGCGGCAGGTGGTCCGCTACGTCACCGCCGAGCAGTTCACCAACGAGTTCCTCGCGGCCCTCCGCGACGGCACGATCAACGCGTTCCGCAAGGCCCAGCGCCGGGTCGACCTGCTCGCGATCGACGACATCCACTTCCTCGCAAGCAAGACGCAGACGCAAGCGGAGTTCCTCCACACCCTCGACGCGCTCGGGCTGTCGGGCGGCCGCGTGGTGCTGGCGAGCGACGAGCATCCCCGGACCATCCGGCGGTTCAGCGAATCGCTCGTGAGCCGCTTCCTGTCGGGCATGGTGGTGCGGGTCGACCGGCCCGACCGGGCGACCCGGATCTCGCTGCTGCGCTCGCTCGCGGCGGCCCGGGGCCTGCGCCTCGCCCCCGCGGCCGAGGAGATCATCGCCGGGCGGTGCGCCGGGTCGGTGCGGGAGATCGAGGGTGCGATCACCCGGCTCGAGGCCCTCGCGACGCTGCTCGGCGACGGGACCGGCGAGGTCGGGGCGATCCTGGCCGAGCGGGCCTTCGCCGACGAGGGGATCCGGGCGACCGGGCCGGTGCGGATCCACGACGTGATCCGCGCCACCTGCGAGTCCCTCGGGGTCGAGGCGGCGGACCTGACCGGACCGGGCCGCCACCGGAAGGTGGTGCTCGCCCGCGGCGTGGTCGTCTTCCTTGCCCGCGAGCTCACCACCATGAGCTATCCCGAGATCGCCCGCTCGCTCGGCCGGGACACCCACTCGACGGTCCACACCGCGGCCCGGCGAACCGAGGCGATGATCGCTTCGGGCGAGCGGGTCGAGCCGGCCGACCCCTCCCTCGCGGCGTCGGACGGGCTCGTCGGGCTGGGCGAACTGCTCGCCCATGTCCGGCACCGGGTCCGTTCGGGCACCCGCGCGGTCCCGCCGCGACGCCACGACGACCGGGCCGCGACCTGATCGTCGGCCGTACACTCCGGCGATGCCCCTTCCTCGCTGGCGGATCGCCGGGTCGCTCGCCGTCCTTTGCTGCGCCGCACCGCTGGCGGCCCAGTACGAACCGACCTCCGCGTGGGACGCGACGGTGCGCGAGCTGCGTTCGGCGACGACCGCGCAGCGCGACGGCTCGCACCACGCCCGCCTTGTCGCCCTTCGCGGGCTCGGCGACCCCGCGTTGGCCCCGTTCTTCGAGGCGCTCCTCGAGGGCAACCACTGGTCGATCCAGGTCGACGGGCTGCTCGGGCTCGCCGAGGTCAGTTCGCCCCGCGCCGCCCGCATCGACCTGCTGGAACGGCTCGACGGCGAGGAGAACCGCAGCTCGGCGGTCCGGGCGGCCCTGCTGCTCAGGCTGCTCGACGGCAAGACCATCGAGACGCTTCTCGGGTGGGACGACCTTTCGGCCGCCGACCGGATCCTGCTTGCCGCCGAGTCGATGAGGATGGGCGGCAATCCCGTCGGCGAGACGCTCCTGCGTCGCCTCGCCGAGAGCCGCAACGAGGAGGTCGCCGGCCTCGGGGCCTTCCTGCTGCAGCAGGCCTTCGGCGACGGCAGCGCCGCCGACCAGTTCGCCGCCAAGGTCGAGGCGATGTCCGCCGATCGACGGGATGTCCTGCTGGGGATCCTGGCCGCGCTCTACACCCGCTACGAGGTCCGTCCGGGCATCGAGTTCCTCGTGCGGAGGCTCGAGCGGCCGGACGCGGCGACGACGAGTCCCGAGGCCGAACTCGCGATGCTCGCGGCGATCCTCCCGAACGACGCCGACGCCGGCTACCGAATCTGGCGGAACGCGGTCGCGACCGAGACCTCGACGGCGCAGGTGCTGCGGCTGGCGGCGCTGCTGCTCACCTCCGACACCCCTCTGCCGCCCGCGGCAGGCGAGCCGCTGCGGTCCTCGACGATCGGCGATCCCGATCTCAAGGCCCGCTACGCCGACGCGATCGAGGCGCTCGCGGCCGACGCGGATCCGGCGAAGGCGATCGAGGCGCTGGTGGCGACCCGCCACCGGCCGACGGTCGCGGCGGCCCTCGAGGCATCGCGACGGCTGTCGAGCGCCGACCGGCCGCGGGTGCTTGCGGCGGTGATGGACCTGGTCTCGCGCGAGAACCGCGGCAACCTTCCGCCGGGAATCTCCGACCTCGCGATCGAGGCATGCTCGCGGCTGGTCACCGACGATCCCGCCGGACTCGAACGGCGACTGCTCGAGGCCGAGCAGGACCAGGCGCTGCAGGAGTTGATCCTCTACGGCCTCTTCACCGCCGGCACCCCCGAAGCCGCCGCGATCGCCGCGAAGGTCCGCGGCAAGGCCTCGCGCACGGGAGACTCCCTCGCCCTGCTGCTGGTCGCCCGCCACGCGAACTCGCTGCCGGAAGCCGACCTCAAGCAACTGGCCCTGATCGTCGCCGGCGGGGGCCGCGTCGAGGATCCGCTCGAGACCCAAGCGGCTTGGCTGTACGCGAAGCTGGCCGGACGCGGCCCCGAGGCGATCGCCGCCGCCCTGGCCCCGCCGGCCGCCAAGCCCTGAGACCATCACCGAGGACTCCCGCACGTGAGCGAGACCATTCCGCTGTCCCGTCCCGAGATCACCGACGACGATCTCGCGGCCATCGCCGAAGCCGCCCGCGGCGACCGGGTCCGACAGGGCGAGGCCGCCCGCGGGTTCGAGGAGGCCGTCGCGCGACGACTCCGCCGTCCGTTCGGCATCGGGACCGGTTCGCTCGGCACCGGCCTGAGGATCGCCCTCGAGGCGTGCGGCATCGGTCCGGGCGCAGAGGTGGTCGTGCCCGCCTTCGCGCCGGTCGCGGTCGCGAACGCCGTGGTCTTCACCGGGGCCCGGCCGGTCTTCGCCGACGCCGACCCGCGGACGCTGAACCTCTCGGCCCGCATCGTCGAGCCGCTGCTGACCGATCGCACCCGGGCGATCGTCGCCAGCGCCAACTTCGGGAATCCCGGCGGCCTGCCGGAGCTGGCCCAACTTGCGACGAAGTGGGAGATCCCGCTCGTCGAGAACGCCACCGAGACCTTCGGGGGCGCGATCGGCCGCGACGCCGCCGGCTGCTTCGGCCGGATCGCCGCGATCGGGTTTCCCGCATCGGGAACGGTGTTCGCCTCGGACGCCGCGGTGCTGGTCACGAACGACGACACGCTCGCGGCCGCGTGCCGGTCGCTGCGGGATGTCGGCCGGCCGTTCGTCGATCCGGAGGAGGGCCTGCCCGCCGAGGTCGGCCGTCTCTTCGAGCACGAGCGGCTCGGCTTCGACAGCCGGCTCGACGACCTGCGCGGGGCCCTCGGGGCGAGCCAGCTCGGGCGGCTCGACGAGACGGTCGCACGGCTCGCGGCGCTGTCCGAGCGATACGTGCGCCGCCTCGGCGGCCATCCTGACCTCGTGCTGCCGACGCTGCCCGACGGGGCGACCGTCGCGTGGCCGGGCTTCACGCTCCGGCTCGGCGACACCTTCGGCGCCGACGATCGCGACGGCATCATCCGCGGGCTGCACCGCCACGACATCGGGGCGAGCAACCCCTATCCGGTCATTCCGCGGTTGCCGTGCCATGCGCGGCGACGGCCCGAGGCGCCGGTCGAGTTCCCGATCGCCGAACGGATCGCCCAGCGGACGATCTCGCTGCCGTTCCACCTCGGCCTCTCGAGCCGCGACCTCGACCTCACCTGCCAGACGCTCGAGGTCATGATCAAGCGGCAGACCTTCCGGCGGTGAGGGGCCGTGGTGCCGCGACGATGAACGACGCCGCCCACGAGGACGATGGAACGCTCGTCCCGCCCCGCGGAAGGCTCGCGACGGCGCTTGCCGGACCGTCGCTCGGCGTTGCGGCGTGGTGGCTGGCCCCGTCGTCGCTCGGGGCGGAAGCGCAGGCGACCCTCGGCCTCACCGCGTGGATGGCCACCTGGTGGCTGACCGGCGTGGTGCCGCTTGCGGTGACCTCGCTGCTGCCCGTGCTGCTGCTGCCGCTCTTGGGGGTACGGAGCTTCGGGCAGGCGAGCGCCCCATACGCGGATCCGCTGGTGTTTCTCTTCGCCGGCGGCGTGGCGATCGCCCGCGGGCTCGAGACCTACGGCCTCAGCGAGCGGCTGTCGGCCTCGCTCCTGAGGATCGCCGGCCGCGACGCCCGGGCGACGCTGGCGGCGCTCATGCTGGCCACGGCGCTCCTCAGCGGATTCGTCTCGAACACCGCGACCGCGGCGATGATGCTGCCGATCGCCATCGCCATCGCCGATGCGGCCGAACGCCGCGGCGACCGGGCCGGGCCCGCGCGGCTCCGGCGGAACTTCGGCACCGCGGCGGTGCTCGGGATCGCCTACGCGGCCAGCATCGGCGGCACGCTGACCCTGATCGGCAGCCCGCCGAACGCGATCGCCGCCGACTTCCTCGACGGTTCGGATCGCCCCGTCAGTTTCGCGGGCTGGCTGAAGTTCGGGGTTCCGACGGTCGTCCTGCTGCTGCCGATCGCTTGGTACCTGCTCGCGTTCCGGCTCTTCCCGGTCGCGGGACTCCACATCGAGGCGGAAGGGGCGAACATCCCTTCGCCCGCCCTGCCCCGCGGCGCCCGGCTCGTCGCGGCGATCTTCCTCGCGACGGTGGTGGCGTGGATCTCGCGGCCGCTCTGGGCCCCGCCCGCGGTGACCGACACCACGATCGCCCTCGCCGGCGCGATCGCGATGCTCACCGTGCCCGTCCCGGGCGGCCCGTACCGGCCGCTGCTTTCCTGGCGTGACCTGCGCACGATGCCCTGGGGCGTGCTCATCCTCTTCGGCGGCGGCCTGAGCCTCGCCGGGGCGATCGAGGCGACCGGGCTCGCCCGCTGGATCGGCGACGCGCTCTCGTTCGCGGCGCGGCTGCCCGAGCCGGCGCTGGTGCTGGTGGTGGCGCTGGCGGGGACCTTCGCGAGCGAACTCGCCTCGAACACCGCGCTCACCGCGACGGTGGTGCCGGTGCTCGGGGCGTTCGCGGCGACCGCCGGGGTGGACCCGTCGATCCTCGTGGTGCCGATGGCCCTCGGGGCGTCGCTGGCCTTCATGATGCCGGTCGGGACGCCGCCGAACGCGATGGCCTACGCGACCGGGCGGGTGAGCGTTGCCGAGATGGCCAAGGCGGGATTCTGGCTCAATCTGGTGGCCGCCGCGGTGATCCTCGTCTCGGTCAAGCTCGCGGCGTGGCTCTTCGGGTAGGCGGCCCGCCGCTCGCTCGCCGCTCACTCGCCCTCACTCGTTGGTGACCGGCGACTCGAGCGAGCGGTCGAGGTCAACGACGAGCCTCGCCAGGTGCGCCAGGAACTCATCGAGCGAGCGGAGCCCGTCGAGCCCGACATCGGCGGCCAGCGAGTCGATCTCGCCGCGGGCGAGGCGGCCGAGCACCCGGGCCCGCGCGATGCCTCGCCCGGACGCGACGCGGGTCGCGGTCTCGACCAGCCGGGCGCCCGGCGACGGTCCCGAGGGCGCCGCGAGCCAATGGAGGGCCTCGTCGCAGGCGGCGATCGCCTCGGCCCGGACCTCGGCCAGTTCCGGCAGGCGACCGACCGCGACCAGCGACCCCCGGTCGTCGATCTTCCGCACGCCGCGAAGATGCTCGAGGGCCTGCAGGCAGGCGACCTGCTGCTCGGCGTCGTCGGCGGTCAGCGAGTCGCGGTCGATCGAGCGGACGAACGAGTCGACGGTCCGACCGGCTTCCTTCGCCTCCTCGACGAGCTCGGGCGACGGGGCGAGGCCCTCGGCGATCTCGCGGCGGGCGGCCTCGACCATCGGGACCGCGGTGGCGGCGATCGCCCGCCGCGCCGCCTCGATCGCCGCCGACGGCACCGAACGCAGGGCCGGATCGAGCCCGAGCGTCTTCCGCCGGTCGGGAAAGGCCGACGCGACCCCGCGGGCAAGCGGGAACCGGATCGCGAGGGCCACGACCGCCCCGACCCCGGCGAAGAGCGTGTGGAAGATCGCGAGCGTGACCGTCGTCGACGCCCCGCGGCGGTCGGCGATCGCGATCGCGGCGTGCTCGAAGAGCGGCATGCCGACCGTCGCGATCGCGCCGGCGACCGCCGCGACGGCGATCCACGCGAGGCCGACCTGCCGCGACGCGGCCCCGACCGCGAGCATCGCGATCGCGGCGGTGCTCGTGGTGCCGACGCTCGCCCCGACCACGATCGGGGCGGCCTGCAGGAACGAGAGCGAGCCGTCCGAGATCGCGGTCATCGCGATCGCGACGGGCGCGGCGGAACTCTGCATGACGATCGCGAGAACCAGTCCCAGGCCGACGAGCGAGAGCCTTCCCGTGACCGATGCCCCATCGACGCGATCGAGATCGAGGTGGTCGACCACCGGCCCGAGCGAACCCTTCAACACCGAAAGCCCGAGGAAGATCACGCCGATGCCCGCGAGGAAGAGCCCGATCCGCCGGGCGTTGCCCGTCCCGAGCATGCGGAGGAGGGCCCCGACCAGCACCAGCGGCATGAGCGCCGCGCTCACCGATGGCGAGGCCCCGACCGTCGCCACCAGCCAGGTCGTCGAGGTCGTGCCGACCGTCGCCCCCGCGACGATCGGGATCGCCTCGAGCGTCGTGACCAGCCCGGCCGCCGCGAAACCCATCGCCGCAAGCACCGTCGAGCTCGAGGTCTGCATCGCCGCGGTCGCCCCCGCCCCGACCGCGAAGCCGCGGAGCGGCCGCCGGCCCGCCCGCGAGACAAGGTCGCGGATCGCGGTGCCGCCGAGTTCCTTCAGGCCGTCCGACATCGTCGACATGCCGATGAGCACGAGGCCGACGCCGCCCGTCGCGAGCAGGAGGTCGGAGAGTTCGACCGCGCGGGCCGCTTCGCTCATCGCGGCGCCTCGCGAAGCACGAGAATCTCGTCCAGGCCCTTCCGCTGCAGGTCGGGCACGCGGCACTCCTCGGCCGGGTACCCGACCGGGATCAGCAGGAACGGCCGCTCGTGCGCGGGCCGCCCGAGGATCGTCCCGAGGAACGCCATCGGGCTCGGGGTGTGCGTGAGCGTCGCCAATCCCGCGTGGTGGAGCGCCGCGAGCAGGAACCCGACCGCGAGGCCCACGCTCTCGACGGGGTAGTAGACCTTGTCGCTCGCGCGGCCGGGCCGGTCGTCGTGCATGCGGCGGAAGACCGCGATGAGCCACGGCGCCGTCTCGAGGAAGCCCTTGTCCGCATCGGTCCCGATCGGGGCGAGATCCGCGAGCCACTCCGGCGTGGCCCGCTCGGCGTAGAACTTCCGCTCTTCTTCTTCGGCCCCGAGCCGGATCTTCCGCTTCAGCTCGGGATCCGAGACCGCGACGAAGGTCCACGGCTGCTTGTTCGCCCCGCTCGGCGCGGTGCCCGCCGCGGCGACGCACGCCTCGATGACCGCCCGGTCGACCGGCCGCGGCGAGAACTGCCGCACGCTGCGCCGCGAGGCCATGCGGCGATGGAACTCCCGGGCCGCGGCGAGCGCGTCCGCCGGGGCGTCGGGAAGCGTGTACGGAACGGTCGGGCCCATCGATTGCAGGCTACGCGATACGCTGCGGCCATGCGTACGAACCCCCTCCTCGCATGCCTCGCCCCGATCGCCCTCGCCGGCTGCTTCAGCCCGCCGGGGACGGTGCCCTCGAGCCCGTTCGTCACCGGCTCGGTGACCTACCGCGAGCGGATCACCCTCACGCCCGACGCGGTGGTCGAGGTGAAAGTCCTCGGCGGCCATGGCGGCACGGTCCTCGCGTCGAGCCGGACCACCGATCCGGTGCAGGTCCCGGTCGCCTTCGCGATCCCGGTCGCGAGCGGGAATGTCGGCCCCGACGGGAAGGTCGCGATCGTCGCCACGATCACCGACCGCGGCCGTGTCGCGTGGATGACGCCCGAGCCGGTGCCCTTCACCCTCGGCCGCGGCGACAGCGATGTGGGCACGATCACGCTGAAGGCGGTCGCGAGCGATCCGGCCGATCCCGAGCGGTAGGCCGGACACCGGTTCCGCCGGACGATCTCGCCCGCTACGCTGCGGCGATGCTCAACCGCCGCGACTTCCTCGCCACCGGCAGCGCCGGAGCCCTCGCCGCCATGCACGCGACCGGAACGACCTCCGCCCCAGCCTCCGGACAGGCCTCCGCGCCCTCGACCGGGCGGCTCAAGCAATCGGTCTCGCGGTGGTGTTTCGGCGGAATGACGCTCGAACAGCTCTGCGAACTCTCGTCGGGCCTCGGCCTGAAGGGCATCGACCTGCTCTCGGAATCGGAGTGGAGCGTCCCGCCGAAGTACGGCATGACCTGCGCCGTCGCGAACGGCCCCTCGACGATTCCCGACGGCTTCAATCGCCTCGAGAACCACGACCGCCTCGAGGCCGAGCTCGCCCGGATGCTGCCGGTCGCGAAAGCCCTCGGGATCCCGAACATGGTGGTCTTCAGCGGGAACCGCC
>JBIKVN010000315.1:0-3243 GCA_044356865.1 Phycisphaerales bacterium
GGCGTTGCGGCGACGGCCTTCACCCAGTCGACGATCGCGGCCAGCGCCGCGGGGTCGATCGTGGTCTCGATCTCGGCGTACTCCTCGGGCGAACCGGTCTTCGCCGGCTGCAGGAGGTGGTTCAGGCCGCGGAAGACCGTGACCGTCGGCGTGCCGCCCGCGGCGCGGACCGCCTGCTCGAGCTCGGGGGCGTTCAACGCCGGATCGACCTGCGTGTCGAGCGAACCCCAGACCGCAAGGATCGGCACCGTCGCGACCGACAGGGCCGTCCGCGGGTCGTACTCGAGAAAGACCTTCATCCACGGACCCGAGATCTCGGCCAACGCGACCCGCGCGACCTCGTCGATCTCGGCGGGCGTGAGTTCGCGTCCGCTCCGCCCGAGTTCGGCCTTGGCCTGCGCGGTCACCAGGGCCCGGGCCAGCTCGACCCGCCGCTCGACGGGAACCTTCGCGGCCATGCCGTCGAGCAGCGCCGCCTGCGCGGCGCAGATCCCGTCCACCGACTCGGGCGCGATCCCCGAGGCCTCGAGGATCTGCCGCATCTGCCGCTTGAGGACCTCGGTGCCGGGCAGGGCCGGCGCGGCGACCAGCACGAGGAACGCCACCGGATCCTTCGGCTCGGCCTCCTCGCGCTGCCAGCGGCTCACCAGCGGGGCGATGATCCCGCCCTCGCTGTGGCCGAGGATCCCGACCCGGGCGGGATCGACTCCCGGCTGCCGTTTCAGCCACTCCGAGACCTCGTCGGCGTCGGTGGCGAGGTCGAAGGTCGATGCCGGCCCGAACGAACCGGTCGACGAGCCGGTGCCGCGGTCGTCGTAGCGGAGGCTCGCGATGCCCGCCCGGGCGAGGGCGTCGGCGATCACCGCGAAAGGCTTGTGCCCGGCGATGGTCTCGTCGCGATCCTGCGGGCCGCTGCCGGTGACGAACACCACCGCGGGATGCTTGCGGTCGGGATTCGCCGGATCGGCCGCCGGCATCGCAAGGGTTCCGGCCAGCGCGTGGCCGAAGCGGTGCGGGATGGTCACCTCGCGGGTCGTGTACGGAAAGGGTGGCTTGGGCGTCTGCGGCCGCTCGAGGGCCATCGCCTCGGCGACTTCGCCCTTCGCGAGGACCAGCGGACCCTCGAAGCCGCCTTGGGCGAAACGCCCCTCGAGCCGCGAGCCGTCGGCGACGGGCGCGAGGGTCATGACCGCATCGACGCCGACCGGCAAGGTCACGGTGAGCGAGCCGTCGGCGGCGCGTGCGACCAGGGCCGGAAACCCCGCGAGTCCCTGCATGGGAATGTCGATCGCACCGACCGGGCCGTCCGGCGCCTCGGCCAGCAGCAGCGACATCCCGAGCCGCTGGACCCCCGCCTCGAGCGTGCCGTTCCACCGGGTCGCTCCGGCGAGGGACGCGGGATCGACCGACGGCGCCAGCGTGAACGCCAATTCGCTTGCGGGCTGGCCCGGCGAGCTGAGCGTCAGCGTGCCCTCGTAGGCCGTGCCGGCGGCGTTGATGTCGCCGCGGAACCGGCCTGCGACGCCACGGGCGTCAAAGGTGAACGAGAGCGTCCGCCCGTTCACCCGCACCTCGCGGGCTTCCTTGCGCACCGCGCCGGCGGCCGGCGCCGTCACGAGGATGCGGGCGGGGACCTCGGCGCTCGGGGGCAGGACCTCGAGCCGCACGAAGAGCGGCTTCGGATTCGGTGCCCCCGGCGCCGCGGCCGGACCGATCGCCGCCTCGTCGGGCGGACTGATCGCCCCTTGCCAGAACCGGATCGAGACCGGATCGATGTCGTCCGCCCCGACCGGGGCGGCGAGGAGGAGGACCGCCGCGAGGACGGCGCGA
The DNA here is from genome assembly GCA_044356865.1 of Phycisphaerales bacterium. Lineage (GTDB taxonomy): Bacteria > Planctomycetota > Phycisphaerae > Phycisphaerales > SM1A02 > JBEIUL01. Next base: position 1,831 of record JBIKVN010000315.1, read on the forward strand.
AGCGACGCGGCGGGACGGGAACGGAAGTTCATCACGAGCGACTCCGGGGACAGGCGGTCCGTGGGGCGAGGGCCGGCTCGACCCGCCCGCCGGAAGACTATTCGGCGTGCTTCGACGCCGGGGGCCGCGAACCTTCGGGCCGTCGCCACTCGACCCGCTTCGCGTCACCCCAGAGCAGCTCAAGGTCGTAGTACAGCCGCTGTTCGGGCTCGAAGATGTGCACCACGATCTCGACGAGGTCGACCACGATCCAGGTCGTGCCCTCGTCGCGGCTCGAACGGTAGACCGGGAAGCCCCGGGACTTCCCGAGATCCTCGCACTCCTCGGCGACCGACCGCATCTGCCGCACGCTGGTGCCGCTGGCGATCACCATGTAATCGCAGACCTGGCTCTGCCCGCGGACATCCAGCACCGTCAGCTCGGTGCACTTGAGATCTTCCATGGTCCGCGCGATCTCGATCGCGCAGGCGCGGGTCGCTTCCGGATCGGATCTCGACGGGGTGCGGGTCACGGGGCCTGGCGCGTGCGCCGGTTTCAGCGGGGACCGCCGGAGGACCGTCCGCCACCGCTGCGACCGCCGCCACCGCTGCGACCACCGCCGCCGCTGCGGGCGCCGCCGCCGCTGCGAGCCGCGCCGCGACCGCCGCCGGAGCCGCCCCGGGCACCGCCCTCGCGGGCGAGCATCGGACGCGGACCGCCCTTGCGGACCGACCGGCGCCGCCGCTCGGAGGGCTTCTCGTAGAACTGCTTCCGCTTGACGTCCTTCGTCAGGCCTTCCTTCTCGCAGAGCTTCTTGAAGCGCCGGAGCATCTGCTCGGCGGACTCGCCCGCGCGGGCCTTGATTCGAATCGCCATCCGGGAGCCTTTCCTTCGTCGTGAACGGGAGTTCCGGCCGGACCCGCCGCGGGGTTCCGGCTCGGGGGAAGCCGGGCAGTAGAGACTACAGTGGCGAGAATTGCAAGCCCACGGGAAGGATCCGGCGAATGCCGCTTGTCGTCGATGCGTACAACGTCCTGCATGTGACCGGAGTCCTCTCGCCGGACCTGGCCGGGGGAGACCTCGCCGAGCTGGCGGCGTTGATCGCCACCAGCCGCTACCGGCGCGACTCCACGCTGCTGGCGTGCGACGGGGTTCGGACGCCGGCGGCGGCCAAGGTCCGGGAACCTCTCGTGAAGGTCGCCTTCGCCGGTGGTGGTCGTACGGCCGACGAGTTCATCGCCCGCTTCGCGAGGGCCTCGTCGGCCCCCCGCTCGCTCACCGTGGTCTCGAGCGATCGCACGGTGCTCAAGGTCGCCCGGCGGCGCGGTTGCGAGACGCTCACGAGCGAGCGGTTCCTCGCCCAGCTCGAGGCCGATCGCCGTTCGTTCCGGGGGCCATCCGCGCCCGGAAAGCCCGCCGGTGACGGCATGTCCC
>JBIKVN010000316.1:0-3202 GCA_044356865.1 Phycisphaerales bacterium
TGAGGAAGCTCATGAGGCCCGAGCTCTTGCCGCCGCCCGAGAGCGACTCGTTCTCGCCGCGGAGCTGCGAGAAGTTGGTGCCCGTGCCCGAGCCGTACTTGAAGAGGCGGGCCTCGCGGACCCAGAGGTCCATGATGCCGCCCTCGCCGACGAGGTCATCGCGCACCGCCTGGATGAAGCAGGCGTGCGGCTGCGGGTGGGTGTACGCGTCGGAGGCGAGGCCGAGGCGGCCGGTCGCGTGGTCGGCGATCCAGTGGCCCTGCGCCGGGCCGCTGATGCCGTAGGCGAAATTGAGGCCGGTGTTGAACCACTGCGGGCTGTTCGGGGCCGCGACCTGGTTGAGCAGCATCCACGCGAGCTCGTCGTAGAACGCCTCGGCGTCGCGCTTGCTCGAGAAGTAGCCGAACTTCTCTCCCCAGTGGGCCCAGCAGCCGGCAAGGCGGTGCACGATCTCGCGGACCGAGCGTTCGGGGCCGAGGACCGGACGGCCCTGGTCATCGAGCCGCGGCGAGCCGTCGGCGTTCCGCTGCGGCACGCCGGCCTTGCGGAAATACTTGCTCACGACGATGTCGGTCGCGAGCTGGCTCCACGACGCCGGGATCTCGGCGTCGGTCATCTCGAAGACGGTCGAGCCGTCGGAGTTGCTGATCCGGCTCGAGCGGCGGGTCCACTCGAGGGTGTCGTAGACGTTCGTTCCGGCCTTCGTGAAACGGCGGGAGATCTTCATGGAACTTACGGCCTCGTCGGTCGGGCCCCGCCGGTGCACCGGAAGGGCGGATGAAACGGGAAGGGAAGGGGGAAACGGTCGGAGGCGTTCGGGTCGGGCCGGATGGGCGGAAGGTCGGGGGGTCGGGTCGAAGGGTTCCGGACGGGCGAGTCGGACTCGGACGGGGTACTCGGGACACGGAGACAGGAGTGCCCGTGACGCAGGTCGGTGCGTGCATTCGTGTCGGGAACCGGCCCCTCGCCTTCCGGCCGGCCCCGCTGCCTAGGTCCTCCACCCGGCGGAGGGCCCCAGCCCAGCCGCCGCAAGCAATCCACCGAATTGTGCGGGTCCACCACAACCGATCGTGGTGGACCCTCGTATCGAGCCCAAGGGCTGGCGGTCTTCGACGGGAAACCCCGAGCGGTTTTTCCCAATCTTTTTCGCCAAAATCAGCCGTTTGGGCCGTCGTCGCGGACCGCCACCGATCCGCCACGACCCGGCGGAGAATAACACCCCCTTCTCGAATGTCACCATTGCCGGTTTGACCCCCAGCGGTGGTGTGGACAAACCTTTTTCGGACGTCGCCGACCCCACCGGTGGTGGTCGGGATCGGGGAGATCCTGTCGATTACCGTCGATCCAGGACGTTTCTGACGCCAGAACCCGTACAAAAACCGAATATTGGGGTTCGATGGTCAACGGCCGCCCTCGGAAGTGTCCAGGAGCCGGACCGGCAATCCCACCGGGCGGGTTCCCTGAACCGGCGGAAAGGCGAGTCGACCGGCGGGCCGCTTTCGCTCCCGTAGACTCGCCCGGCTCGCCACCTTGCCCACGATGCCGCTCGACACCGACTCGATCCTCACCGGCCTGACCGAACCGCAGCGCGAGGCGGCGTCGGTCGTCGACGGCGCGACGCTGGTGCTTGCCGGCCCCGGCTCGGGCAAGACCCGCGTGATCACGCGGCGCATCGCGTTCCTCGTCGCGCAGGGCATTCCCGCGTGGCAGATCCTCGCGCTGACCTTCACGAACAAGGCCGCGGGCGAGATGCGGAACCGCGTCGAGACGCTCGTGCCCGCCGACGTGCCGGGGCGGCGGGGCCTGACCGTCGCGACGTTCCACTCGTTCTGCGCGCTTTTGCTGCGGCGCCACGCCGAGGCCGCGGGTTTGCCGCAGGGCTTCACGATCTACGACACCGGCGACCAGCGCGAGGCGATGAAGGAGGCGCTTTCCGAGTGCGGCCTCTCGACCACGAACTGGTCGCCGGCGTCGACCCTGTCGGCGGTGAGCGCCGCGAAGAATCGCCTGCTTTCCCCGGAGGAATTCGCGTCGGAGGCGTCGGACTTCGTGTCCCGCTCGGTGGCGAAGGCGTATGCGGCGTACCAGAAGATCCTGAACCGGAACGGCGCCGTCGACTTCGACGACTTGCTTTTGCGCACCGCGAAGCTGCTGCGAAGCCACGAGGCCACGCTCCGCGAGCTCCAGGCCCGCTACCGGTACCTCCTGATCGACGAGTACCAGGACACGAACCGGGCCCAGTTCGTGATCGCCCACGCGATCGCGGGCAGCCACGGGAACGTCATGGCGGTGGGGGACCCCGACCAGTCGATCTACGGGTGGCGGGGGGCCGACCTCACGAACATCCTTGATTTCGAGGAGCGGTTTCCCGAGGCCAAGATCATCCCGCTCGGGCAGAACTTCCGCTCGACCGGCCAGATCGTCGCGGCGGCCGACGGGCTCATCCGGCACAACAAGCGTCGCAAGCACAAGGACCTCTCGACCGAGCTCGGACCGGGCGAGGCGGTCCGCACCGTCCGCTGCCCCGACGAACATGATGAGGCGGGCGTGGTCGCCGACTTCCTTGCGGCCGCGAACGGGGCGGGCGTCGCGTGGCGGTCGATGGCGGTGCTGTATCGCATGAACGCCCTCAGCCGCGTGGTGGAAGACGAGCTCCGCCGCCGCCGCGTGCCCTACGTCATCGCCCGCGGCACCGCGTTTTACGAGCGAAAAGAAGTGAAGGACCTGCTCGCCTACCTGCGGGCGATCGCGAACCCCCGAGACGAGGTAGCCCTTCGGCGGATCGTGAACGTACCGACCCGCGGCATCGGCGACGCCACGGTCGAACGGCTGCAGGCGATTTCGATCGACGCGGGCACGAGCCTCTTCGACGTGATCGTGCGGGCCCGCGAGTTCGCGGCGCAGGCCGGGCGCAGTGCGAAGGCGGTCATCGCGTTCGGCGACAAGCTGCGGAGTTGGCGCGAGCGGGCCGAGTCGACGCCGGTCACCGGCCACGGCGACGAGCTCTCGCCGCTCGTCGCCGACGTGCTGCGCGAGAGCGGCCTCGACGGGAAGCCGGGTGAGCCGGGTCTGGAAGGCGAGGACGAGATCGAGGCCCGCGAGAACCGGGCCGAACTCGTGAGCGCCGCGTCGGAGTGGCGGTTTCCGGATGGCGACGACGGCGCGGGCGAGCCGCCGTCACGCACGGTGCTCGACGCGCTGC
>JBIKVN010000317.1:0-3192 GCA_044356865.1 Phycisphaerales bacterium
TGATGGTGCCGATCTCGTTGTTCGCCCACATGATCGAGACGAGGATGGTGTCGGGCCGCAGGGCCGCCTCGACCATCGCCCGCGTGATCACGCCGTCGGGCGGCGGCGTGAGGAAGGTGACGTCGAAACCCTCCTGCTGCAGCCGCTTGCACGGGTCGAGCACCGCCTTGTGCTCGTGGGCCGCGGTGATGATGTGGCCGCGGCCGGTGGTGCCGGCGGGGCCGCGGGCGTACATGTGGGCGGCGCCCTTGATCGCGAGGTTGTTGCCCTCGGTCGCCCCGCTCGTGAAGATCACTTCCTTCGCGTCGGCCCCGATGAGCCGGGCGACCTGCTCGCGGGCGAGCTCGACGCCCTCTTCCGCATCCCAGCCGAAGCGGTGGTTCCGGCTCGCCGAGTTGCCGAACTTCTCGCAGAAGTACGGCAGCATCGCCTCGACGACCCGCGGGTCGGTCCGCGTGGTCGAGGCGTTGTCCATGTAGATCGAGACGGGCTTGCGGGCGTTGGGGTTGTTGGCGGCGGTCATGGCGAGTGGGGCGTGCAGTGGGGTGGGCAGTGAGGCATGCGGTCGGACGGGAAGAACTCGCGCGAACGGGCGGGCCCGGCGGGTTCGCCGCCGGACGGATTCCGGAGTCGCCCTTCGGCTCGAGGGAAGGCGATGCGGCGGGACGGGACCCGTTTTCCGGATGACCCGTCCGACTTTTGCCCCCGGTGGCCGAGTCCCATGGACCGTCCCATGGACCGTCCCGTTGGACCGGCCCGTTGGACCGGCCCACTGGAAAGGCTCGACTCCCTGCGGCGAGTTGCGACTCGGTCTCAGTATACGGCCGACCTCGGCACGCGACCACCGGGACGGACGCCGGTGCGACCTATCCTCGCCGCCATGCAGGTCCTCGAACGCGCGGCGGAGATCGCCGACTTCGCCCGAACCGGCGCCGGATCGGCCTTCGTCCCCACCATGGGAGCCCTCCACGACGGGCACGCGGCGCTCCTGCGGCGGGCCCGCGACACGGGATGGCCCGTCACGCTCAGCATCTTCGTGAACCCCACGCAGTTCGGACCCCACGAGGACCTTTCCCGTTACCCAAGGACCCTCGAGTCCGACTTGGCGATCGCCCGGGCGGAGGGCGTCTCGACGGTGATCGTCCCGGACGCCCCGGCGATCTACCCCGAAGGACTCGAGGCCGCCAACCGCGTCGCCGCCACGCTTCCCCTGCCGCCGGTCGCCACCGAGCCCGGGCTCGAGGACCGCTGCCGGCCGGGCCACTTTGCCGGCGTGCAGCTCGTGGTCGGACGGCTCTTCGACCTCGTCCGGCCGCGGATCTCGGTCTTCGGCGAGAAGGACTGGCAGCAGCTCAAGCTCGTCGAGGCCATGGTCCGCGGCGAACCCGACCGGTGGCCGGGCCTCGAGATCCTCCCCCACCCGACCCGACGAGAACCCGACGGCCTCGCGATGTCGAGCCGTAACCGCTACCTGCGGCCGGAAGACCGCAGACGGGCGATCGGCGTGCCGCGGGCGCTCCAGGCCGCCCACGCCGCCCAGCGGGTCGAAACCGCCGAGCGGATCCTGCGGCAGACCCTCGAGGCCCACGGGTTCGAGATCGAGTACGCGGTGGTGCGGGACGCCGAGACGCTGATGCCGGTGGCCGACTTCGGCCGCCCGACGCGGGCACTTGTCGCCGCGAGGCTCGGCTGGACCGAGAACGGCGAGGAACGCCGGGTGCGGCTCATCGACAACGCGGCGATGACCGTCTGGCGGTGAGGCGGCCGCGACTCGGCCCCGGCCGCGGTGGTACCGTTTGGCCTTCGGAGGTCTTCCGCATGACGCGCACCGCATCCGCCCTCGCCTCGCTTCTGGCCCTTGTCCTCGCCGCGGCCCCCGCACCCGCCCTGGCCCAGTCGGGCACCGCCGCCGACCGCGCCGCCGCCAAGGCGAAGGAACGCGAGGACGCCCGCCGCGAGAAGGAACTCGCCCGCCGGCTCGAGAAGCTCGACGACGCCGACCGGAGGGCCCTCGAGGCCTCGATCGGCTTCGAATGCCCGGCCTTCCCGGGCGATCTCGAGTGGATCGGCAGCCCGGTGAAGCTTGCGGACCTCCGCGGCAAGGTCGTGGTCATCCAGACCTTCACCACGAAAGGCCCGGCCCGCACGGTGCCCGACCGCGTCGCGAAGGCGATCGCCGGGCTTGGCGACGGCGTCACGCTGGTCGCGGTGCACACGCCCGAGGCGATCGACAAGGCGAAGACGCTGCTCGAGAAGAGCCCCGCGCCGGGCCCGGTGCTGCTCGATGCGAAAGGCGCCTGGTGCGACTCGGTCGGGGCGTTCAAGCGACCGGTGAACATCGTCGTCGGCCGCAACGGCGACGTCCGGGCGGCCGGCCTCACGCCCGAGGGCGTCGCGGCGACCGCGAAGGAGCTCATGGCCGAGGAGTGGGATGTCGCGATGGTGCCGACGAGACGCGGCGAGACCACCACCGCGGTGTCCGCCGGCTTCCCGAAGTTCACCGATCCGGTCGGATCGGCGAGCGACCTCCGCGGCCGGCCCGCGCCGGCGATGGGCACCGTGAACTGGGAATTCGGCGAGCCGAACCTCGCGGGCAAGCTCGTCCTCGTCGACTTCTGGGCGACCTGGTGCGGGCCGTGCCTGCGGGCGATCCCGCACATGAACGAGATCGCGAACGCCTATCCGCAGGACGTCTGCGTCATCGGCATCTCCTCGGAGTCGAACAGCGACTTCAAGACGGGTCTCCTGAAGGAAGGCCTGAAGCGCAGCACCTTCGCCTACGCCGTCGGCAACTCGCCGGGCGGCCCGATGCAGCAGGCCTTCGGCGCCCGCGGGATTCCCCATGTGGCGGCGATCTCCGCGGACGGCGTGGTGAGGTGGCAGGGCCACCCGTCGAGCCTCACCCCCGCCGTGATGCGCACGCTCGTCGAGGCGAACCGCGGGCTGCGGAACTCGGGCAGCGCGGCGACCGGCGGCGGCGCGGGCGGCCGTTGGAAGACGGCGGCGAACTGAACCCGACGGGGCATGGCCCCGTCGCTCCGTTGGTCCGGGCGCCGGAGGGCGAGGACCCGATTCAAGACCGCGCCGGCGCGAGGGCGCCCGGGTTCATCAGTACTCGCGCCGGATGACCCGCTGGGCGAGCTCGTCGAGCAGGTCGCGGACCGGGCTCGGGGGCAGGCGTTCGAGCTCGCC
>JBIKVN010000318.1:0-3162 GCA_044356865.1 Phycisphaerales bacterium
TGGCGGAAGGGAGTCGGCGGCGTCCCGCTCGGCGGGCACGGAGCCGGTTTCCCCGGGGTGCGCGACGGACCCACGACGGGTCCGCCCAATGCCCGGCACGGCCTTCCGGCCACGACGGGCTGGTCCCCGGCACGCCGCGAGGCGGGCAGCGGGACGGGATGAGCATCGGAAACGCCCTGCCGGGAGTTGAACGCCTCGTCCGGGTTTTGCCGAGATTCCGGCCGCGCGACCGGCCCGACCGGTTCAGCCGGCCACGGCGCGATCGATGCGGACCTGCATCCGCCAGCGGCGGTCGCCTCCCTGGCAGGCCTCGACCGTGCCGAACGACGCCCGCCGGCCGGGCTGGCCGAACCCGAGCGTGACGGTCGATCCGACGGGCAAGGGCGCCGACGCCGTCGCCGAGAAGACCTCGCCGCGTTCCTCGCGCACGATGCGCAGTCCCGAGAACTCGACGATGCGCCCGAAGTCATCGCCGCTGGTGGCGAGCGCCGTCGCGCGATCCGTCGCCGGGAACCCCTCGTCCGTTCGCATGTGGTGCATCGAACTCATCCTCCGGAAGGGCGGAAGGGCGGAAGGGCGGAAGGGCCGGATCGGCCGCAGGCGTCAACGCTAGACCCCGCGACGGACCGATACCATGAGGAAAGTGCCCCTTCACTCCTCACCGACCCTCTCGCTGCTCCGCGCCCTTCACCCTCCCGGCAACCTCGCCGCCAAGGTCTCGGTGGCACCGGCCGACGGACCGGAAGCGTTCACCGGGGCCCTCGACGGGCTGCTCGCGTCGGCGCACCTGCTCGATCCCGGCGGGCCCGGCGCGTGGACCTACCGAATCGTGCGCGACGGCGAGCATTCCCTCGGCTTGGTGGTCGCGGTCGACCGCACCGGCGGGGCGCCGCCATCACCGCCGGCGGCGGCCCACGGCGTCGAGCCGGCCATCGCGAACGTCCGGGCGGTGATCACGCCGGCCCTGCTCGAGCTCATGCGGGCATCGACGACCGAGCGACCGCTTTTCCACTTCAAGGCCGTCGACGGCCTGACCCACACCGGCTGGACGATCGCCGACACCCGGGCGGTGGCGGCGGAACTCGCGACGATCGACCTCGTGGAGTGCCCCGAACCGTCGCCGGGTCGGTTCGTCGGACGGGTCCTTCCGCCGGAGGCCCCGGCTTTCCCCCCGCGGCTCGGCCTCTTCGTGCGTCGGCTCGAGAGCGCCGCCGCCACCCGGCCGTGATGGAGCCTCGCTGATGCGCATCCTCGTCGCCGATCGCTTCGACCACGCCTCGCTCGAGAGCCTGCGGGCCGCCGGCTGCGAGATCGCGATGCAGCCGGAACTGGCGCCGGAGGGACTTCGCGCGGCGCTGGCCGAACTGCGGCCCGACGCCCTCGTGGTGCGCGGCCTGCGGGTCGACGCCGAGGCCCTCGCCGCCAGCGACCGGCTGGCCCTGGTGGTGCGGGCCGGCGCGAACGCCGAGACGATCGACGTCGACGCGGCCAGCCGGCGCGGCATCGCGATCGCGACGACGCCCGGCCGCAACGCCGCCGCGGTGGCGGAGCTTGCTTTCGGGCTCATCCTCGCGATCGACCGGCGGATTCCCGACCAGGTCGCCGACCTGCGGGCCGGACGGTGGAACCGCGGCGCCTACGCCCGCTCGCCCGGCCTGTACGGCCGCACCCTCGGCATCGTCGGGCTCGGGCCGGTCGGCCGCGAGATGGCCGCGCGGGCGAAGGCTTTCGGCATGCGGGTCGTGGCGTGGGGATTCAACCTCACGCAGGCCGAGTGCGACGAGCTCGGCGTGGATCACGTCGAGAGTCTCGTGAACCTCGCGCGGCTGTCCGACGTCGTCTCGATCCACGCCCCGGCGGTGCCCGAGTCCGACGGGCTGGTCGGCGAGCGCTTCCTGCTGGCGATGCGGACCGGGGCGATCCTCGTGAACACCAGCCGGGCGAGCGTGATCGACGACAAGGCCCTCTCGAAGGCGATCGCCGAGCGCGGCCTGCGGGTCGGGCTGGACGTATGGAACGACGAACCGGCGGGCCGGACCGGCGAGTTCCGGAATCCGCTGGCCGCCGATCCCAAGGTCTACGGCACCTTCCACGTCGGGGCGGCGACCGAGCAGGCCCACCGGGCGACCGCCGACGAGGCGGCGCGGATCGTGCGGGAGTGGGCGGTGTCCGGCGTGGTGTCGGGCTGCCTGAATCTCGCGGCGGTGACCCCGGCGACCGCGGTGCTCACGGTGCGGCACCTCAATCGGCCCGGCGTGCTCGCGCATGTGTTCGAGACGCTCGGCGCCGCGGACATCAACGTCGAGGAGATGGACAACGTCGTGTACGAGGGTCACGAGGCCGCGAAGGCGACGATCCATCTCTCGCGGCCGCCGGCCGAGGAAGTCGTCGCGGCGATCCGCCGCAACCCGCACGTGCTCGGCACCTCGCTCTCGCTGATCCGCAGGCCCGCGCCGGTCGCGGCGGGTTCGCCGTGAGCGGGACGCCCGGCGAGCTCTCGCCCCGCGCCGACAACTTCGCGGCCGGCCCCGCGGCGCTGCCCGAGGAAGTGCTGCTCGCGGTGCGCGACGAGCTGTGGAGTTTCGCGGGCACCGGCACCGGAATCCTCGAGTACGGGCACCGCACCGAACTCTTCGCCCGCACGCTGGGCGACGCTCGCGAAGCCGCGCGGCGGCTGCTGGGCCTGGGCGAGGAGTTCGAGATTCTCTTCCTCCCGGGCGGGGCGACGCTGCACTTCGCCATGGTCCCGATGAACTTCCTCGCGAAGGGTACGGTCGCCGATCACCTGCTGACGGGAACCTGGCCGCGGAAGTGTCTCGCGGAAGCGAAGAAGGTCGGCGCGACCGCGGTCGCCTTCGACGGTACCTCAACCGCGTTTGATCACGTGCCCGACGCGGCCGAGATCCGTCCCGCGGCGGACGCGGCGTACCTTCACTACTGCTCGAACAACACCGTCGAGGGCACGCAGTTCGCGGGGCCGCCCGCCTCGGACGCGCCGCTCGTCTGCGACATGACCGGCGACCTGTTCACCCGGCGATTCCCGCACGAGCGGCACGCCCTGACCTACGCCGCGGCGCAGAAGAATCTCGGCCCGAGCGGCGCGGTGCTGGCGATCGCGCGGAAAAACTTCCTCGCCCGCGCGAACCCCGGGCTGCCGACGAT
>JBIKVN010000093.1:0-11399 GCA_044356865.1 Phycisphaerales bacterium
CGCCGTGGGCGGGCACGATCTCGGAGCTCTGCGGCAAGGAAGGCGAGATCATCAAGGTCGGCGCGGTGCTCGTGCGGTACTCGGTCGGCAAGGCGGCGGCTCCGGCTGCGGCCCCCGTCGCGGCGTGCATGTCGTCGCAGGTCGCGGCGGCGGTGAACGGCGCCGAGCAGGACCAGGGGACCGTCGTCGGAACGATGGCAGGAACGCTGAGCGTGAGCGACCGCTTCGCCCGGCGGCAGGCCGAGCATCTCGTGGCTCCGGCCGAGCCGGTGCGGCAGGGCAAGCCGCTCGCGACCCCCGCGGTCCGCGGCATCGCCCGCAAGCTCGGCGTCGACCTCTCGCGGGTGAACGGCACCGGCCGCGGCGGCCGAGTGACGGCGAGCGACGTCGAGGCCCACGCGAACGGGCGCGGCGCGAAGGGCGGCGGCATGTCGCCCGGCTTCGCCCCGAAGGCGATGCCGGTGCCGACGAACGTGGCGGTCGACAAGGACGGCGTGAGCCAGCGGATCCCCTTCCGCGGCGTGCGACGCAAGATCGCCGAGGCGCTCACCCGCAGCGTGCAGACCGCGGTGCACTTCACCGCGATGGACGAGGCCGACGTGACCGAGCTCGACCGGCGCCGCCGCGAATACTCGAAGGTCGTCGGCGAGAAGCTCTCGATGCTGCCGTTCATCATGGCGGCGGTGACCAAGGCCCTGCGCAGGCACCCAAGCCTGAACGCGAATGTCGACGACGCGAACTCGGAGATCCTCATCAAGGGCGTCATCAACCTCGGCATCGCCGTCGACACCGACGCGGGCCTCATGGTCCCGGTGCTGCGCGATGCCGACCGCAAGTCGATCGTGCAGCTCGCCGGCGACGTGCGGACCCTCGCGAGCCGCTGCAAGGACCGCTCGATCAGCCGCGAGGAGTCGCTCGGCGGCACGTTCACGATCTCGAACGTCGGCAGCTACGGCGGGATGTTCGCGACACCGATCATCAACTACCCCGAGGTCGCGATCCTGGCCGCCGGCCGCACCCGCGAGAAGGTGCTGGCGAAGGACGGCAAGATCTACGCCGGGCTCTCGCTGCCCCTCTCGATCTCGGCCGACCACCGCGTGGTCGACGGGGCCGAGGCGGTGCGGTTCCTGAACGAGGTCATCCGGCTGCTCGAGTCGCCGGAACTGTTGGTTGCCTGACCGGGTTCCGCGCTACTTATCGCTCCTTCCCGGGCGTTTGCGGCTGCATATCGCAAAAAGACGTCGCAATCGGCATGACTTCGCGCCGTCGCGGGGTAAGTTCGCTTGGCTTTCCGGTTGAAGGACCGGGCAGCATCCAAGGGAACCCGTCGCCTCGCGGCGGATGAAGGGAAGAGGGACTTGAACCACCGGAACCTGATCGCCTCGGCGTTGGCGTTGGCTGGCTGTCCGGCCGCGCTGGGCGCGATCGTCAACGAGCTCGTGCCCACCTGGCGTGGCGACGCGAACGCGACCTACTCCGGCTGGGATGTCTTCACCTCGGCCTACGGCGGCCCGAACGCTCCCGACCAACCGGGCAGTTCAGGGGCGTCCCTCTTCAACTTCGGCCCCGGCGCCATCATCACCGGCGGCGGAAACCTCTACGGCAGCGGCGGCCCGCTTTCGATCTTCCTCACCGGCGGCGTCCTGAATGCCCCGAACGCCCCGCTCGAGGTAGTGCTGAACGTGGGAACCGCGGGGACCTTCCTCGACGACGCCAGCGTCCTGTTCACGGCGATCACCGCGACCGGCACGGTGAACTACACGCCAAGCGCCAGTGAACTGCGCTACGACCAACCGATTCCCGGCTTCGGGGCGACGCAGACCCGGGCGTACACCTGGGACCTCTCGGCCCTGCCGGTCACGGCTCTCGGCTACCAAATCACCTTCCGCAGCGCCGAGCAGTTCATGAGCCTTACCGGCGTCGCGGTCGACATCCGCTTCATCCCGGCGCCCGCCGCGGGCGTCGTGCTGCTGGCCGGACTCGGGCGCGGACGCCGGCGTCGCTGACCAATCTTCCTTTGCCCCAACACCAGCCCCCGGTGGCCGCCTCGTGCGGTCACCGGGGGTTTTCGTTCGGGGGATGCTCACGTCCAGGCCGCCAGCAGGAGCGCCAGGTCCGCCGCCCCGACCGTGCCATCGCCGTCCAGATCCGCGGTACCCGATCCGCCCCACTGGGCCAGCAGAATCGCAAGATCCGACGCCCCGACCGCACCGTCGCCGTCCAGATCGGCGGTGCTCCTCTCGCACTCATCCGGCACGAGATTCCCGTTCGCATCGCCCGCCGACGGCGGCGTGACGGCGACGAACCGAGCCGCGCCGGCGTCGGCCGGATAGATGCGGTACGTCCGCTCGGTGTAGCCGTTCACGAGTTGGTAGCCGTTCACCGTCGAGGCGGACGCCGCGCCGGTCGCGACGACCGCTCGCCCATCGGCGGTGGCTGCGATGCCGTTCGCGTCCTGAAGCTGGGTGCCGGGTCCGACGTCGAACCGCCCAAGATCGGTTCCGTCGGCCGCGAATCGACGGAGCATCCTCGCCGCGGCATCGACGACAAGGAATCCACCGCCGTCGATCACGTGCAGCTGCCGGAAGTCGCGAGCCTCGCCCTTCACGGGCGGCACGAGGATCGCGCCCGAACCCTGAAAGCTGAAGACCCGGACGAGCGACTGCCCGCCACGACGGTCGACGACCAGCACGTCGGTCGCGCCGCGTACGACCAGATCGACCGGATCGGTCGGACCGTCCGGACTCGCCTTCCCACCGGCGGCGACGAGCGTACCGAGGAACATGCCGTCGTCCGCGTGGATCCGGATGCCGCCGCCGGCGGTCGCCACGAGGAAGCTGCCATCGGCCCGCCCGTCGATCGCACGCGCCCGCACCCCGGCCGGCATCGTCGCGATGCCCGTCACGACGCCCGAGACGCGATCGACCCGGCGGATCTCCGACTCGGTCACGACGACCGGCGAACCATCGGGCCCGACCTCGAGATCGACGACGGGCGCGGGACCGAGTTCGACCTGCCGCAACAGGATGCCCGACCTCGGATGCAACTCGCGAAGATCCGCGTCGCCGCTCACCACCCAGATCCCGCAGGATCCGGCCAGCTCGGCAAGATCGGGAATCCCGTCGCCGTCGCAATCCTCGCACGCGTCCAGCCGCCCGTCGCGGTTGCGGTCCAGCGACATGTCGGCGTTGAGCTCGGTGAAGTCGCTGATGCCGTCGCCGTCGCAATCCTGCTCGCACTCGTCCGGAATCCCGTCGCCATGGGCGTCGACGCTCGCCCCGAGCCGCAGGTCGATGTCGTCGGGCGTGCCGTTCCCGTTGCAGTCGGGCTCGCAGGCATCAGGCCGGCCGTCGGCGTCGAGGTCCGCGGCGCCCGCGGCGATCTCGGCGGGATCGAGCATCCCGTCACCGTCGCAATCCTGGCATGCATCGAGGATCCCGTCGCCATTCGCGTCGCGCGACGGGTCGGCGAAGATCTCGTCCGCGTCGTCGGTCCCGTTCGCGTCGCAGTCGATCTCGAGGCAGTCCGCGCCGACGATGAACGACTCGATCGCATCTGCGGTCACCCGATGGAAACGGAGGTCGATGTTCGAACTTGCCCCGCTGACCACGTGGCAGTAGCTCATGATCGTGCCGCGCTGCACGGTGCCGCTTGCACACCCGTCGGCCCCGTAGTTGTGGGTGTGCAGCGTCCCGACGTTGTGCCCGAGCTCGTGGGCCACGACGTTGATGTCCCAGTTGCCGGGATTCGTGCCGACCGGATCGGCGAACCGGCCGTTCAGGTAGCCGTTCGCCGAGTATCCGAGCCCACCGCACGCGGCGTTCAGCCACGCGACCCCGCCGTAGGGCAGGTTGCGGCGACCGGTCAGCAGCTGGGCGACATCACGTCCGACCCAGGCCATCTCCGCCTGCCAATGGTCGCGGAACGGGACGAGCGGATCCGGCTCGTTGAAGAGATCGTCGGGCGTGCTGAAGATCCGCAGGAACGAGACACCCACGCTCGCATCGCAGTCGCGGCGGAAGATCGTCGAGATCGCCCCGTAGAGCGACGCGACATACTCGGCGGCCGCCTCGGCCTCACCGAAGATCGCGAAGAACTCGAAGTCGCAGTCAACCGCGACGTCGATCCGCCGCTCGCGGCCGGGCGGCACGGCACCGGCCCCGGCGACGCCGCCTTCGGGGGCGTCGACCGTTCCGCAGAGCTCGACGCCGGGCCCGCCGATTCCGATCGAACGCTCGAGCCGGAGCGGTCCGGCCGAGAGGCCGCGAGTTGCCCGATCGACCGGCACCAGCGCGTATCGCTCGCCGGGCATGCCGAGGTCGACGAGTCCGGTCGCCCCGCGCGGCGAGATCGCCAGGTACGCCGACGAGTTCGGGAAGCCCTCCACCGCGCCCTGCAGGTGAACGACCGCGCGGGCCGCCTCGAGCAGTCCGGGATCCGGGCGTCCGTCCCGCATGGCCTCGGCCTCCGACGTCAACACCGCGAACCGCCGCAACGCGAGCTCGACCTCGCGCCCGTCCGCAAGCGGCATCCGCACCCGAATCGCCCCGCTCCCCCGCCGCAGCCGCGTCGCCGCGTCGTCGACCACGCGAATCTCGCGGGCCCCGGACACCGCGAACGGCGATGCGAACTCCGGCGGCGAAGCCGGATCCGCCGTCGACATCAGGAGCGAGAACAGAGTCGCAGCGCCACTCGACATGGAACCTCCTCGGTGCGACCTCCACGGTACGGTCCGTTCGCCCGCTCCGCTATCGTGGCCGCCGGAGATCCATGACTTTGCGACACCAATGGCAGTGCACGATCCTGCGGGCCGGCTCTTTCCGCCTCGACGGCGGGGGCATGTTCGGGATCATCCCGAAGGCCCTCTGGACCCGCTGGGTCGAACCCGACGCC
Organism: Phycisphaerales bacterium; assembly: GCA_044356865.1. Classification (GTDB taxonomy): domain Bacteria; phylum Planctomycetota; class Phycisphaerae; order Phycisphaerales; family SM1A02; genus JBEIUL01. The sequence continues at coordinate 4,894 of JBIKVN010000093.1, forward strand.
GACAACCGCATCGGACTGCAGACGAACTGTCTTCTCCTGCAGGACGGGTCCCGAAACGTCCTGGTGGAGACCGGCTGCGGCGACAAGTGGTCCGACCGCGACCGGATCCAGTTCGCGATGGAACGCCGCACGGTCGTCGACGCGCTCGCCGAGGTCGGGTTGACGCCCGATCGGATCGACGCGGTCGTGGTGACCCACCTCCACTTCGACCACGCCGGCGGCCTGACCCGAACCGAGGGCGGTCGGACGGTTCCGGTCTTCCCGAACGCCGAGGTATTCGTCCAACGCCAGGAATGGCTCGACGCGCTCGCCAACCGCTCGACGATGAGCAAGACCTACTTCCCCACCACCGTCGAGCCGATCGCCGATCGCATCCGGCTGCTCGACGGCGACGCCGAGCCGCTGCCGGGCATTCGCGTCGAGATCCTGACCGGCCACACGTTGGGCATGCAGGGGGTGCGGTTCCACGACGCCACGGGCGAGGTCGCCTTCCCCGGGGACCTGATCCCAACGCGACTGCACGCCCATCCCTCGGTGACGCTGGCCTACGACATGCTCCCGTACGAGTCGATGGTCCGCCGCCGGGCGTTCCTCGAGCGGGCCGAAGCCGAGGGAACCCGGCTGGTCCTCGACCACGAGCCCGGCCCTCCGCTCGTGCGGGTCGCCCGCGACCCGGCCGATCCCTCCCGTCGCACCCTCGTGGCGGTGGATGATTCCGGGACCGACCGGACCGGTTGAACGATTCCGACGCCGGGCCCTATCTTCCGGACCATGAACCTCCGCCGAGCCGCCTGCCTCGCCGCCGTCCTCGCTGCCGCAACCTTCGCCCCGGCGGCCCTCGCCCAAGACGGCCCGCCGACCCCGAAGCTTTCGACCGCCCCAAGCCCGCTGGTCGGATACGGGATCGTGGCGATCCTCGGCGGGGTGATCATCGCGATCAGCCTTTACCCGTCGAAGCGTCAGCACACCGATGTCTGAGCGTTCCGCCACCCGCTCTGGACTCAGGACCACCTCATGAAAAGCTTTCCTCGACCGTTCGCCGCCGTGATCGCCCTCAACGCGATCCTTCTCGGCGGCATCGCCCTCGTCGGTCTCGCCCCCGGGTCCGACGCCCAGGCCGTGCGACGCAGCACCTACACCATGGTCTCGGGCACGGTGAACGGGCAGGTGAACCCTGTGCTCTACCTCGTCGACGAGGGGTCGCTTGAGCTGGTCGCGATCAGTTGGGACGACCAGACCAAGTCTTTCACCGGCATGGGTTACCGCAACCTGGCCGCCGACGCCGCCGACCTCGGCCGTAACCGCAACTGAGTCCTGAGGAGGCTTCCATGACCCGCCGATCGCTGATCTCGACCCGCTCGCTGCCGCTCTGGGCCTCGGCCTTCGTTTTGGCGGGCATCCTGCTCGCCTTGGCGGGCCGGCTTCCCGAGAATCCCGCCTACGCCGGCATGGCGACCACCGGAACCGGGGGGTTCACGCTGGTGACCGACGCCAGCGGATACGGACCGGACACCCGGCCCTACGAGATCCTCTACGTGCTCGACAACACCACGCAGACGCTGTTCGTCTATTCGATCGAGCGGGCTGCGGACAAGCGGATCATGCTTCGCGACGGCCGCTACCTGCCGTCGCTCTTCCGCACCGCGCGGGGCGGCTGAGCCGTGGCGAACTTTGTCCTGCCGCCCCGCCGTCCGGTCGACACCGTGATGGCCGAGCAGCGGGCGGCCTCGTTCACCAAGCGATCGATCAAGAAGGAGTCCAAGCGGGCGGGGCTGCGCCTGGCCCTCTCGATGGTCGACCTGACCACCCTTGAGGGAAAGGACTCGCCCGAGAAGGTTCGGGCCTTGTGCCGTAAGGCCATCCGGCCGGCCGAGGGCGACTTCTCTCCGCCGTTGCCCTCGGTTGCCGCGGTGTGCGTCTATCCCAACCTGGTCCGCGTTGCAAAGGAAGCTCTTGGCGGGACTTCGGTGAAAGTCGCCTCCGTCGCGACCGGCTTCCCGAGCGGGCAATACCCCCTGGATCTACGACTCGCCGACACGGAGTTTGCCGTTCGAGAAGGGGCCGACGAGATCGACATGGTCATCTCGCGAGGAGCCTTCCTGGCCGGCCGCTACGAAGAGGTCGCACGAGAGATCCAAGCGGTGAAGAGGGCCTGCGGGCCGGCCCACCTGAAGGTGATTCTCGAGACCGGCGAACTCGAAACGCTCGATCTGGTGCGGTTCGCCAGCGACCTGGCGATCGATGCCTGCGTGTCACAAACTCATTCTGGGAAGTCACTTGCGGACGGCGAGGTCTTCATCAAGACCAGTACTGGCAAGGTGAATCCAGCCGCCACCCTGCCCGTCACCCTGGTCATGCTTGAGGCGATCCGGGACGCTTGGCTCCGCCACGGCGTTCGCATCGGCATGAAGCCCGCCGGCGGCATCCGGACCGCCAAGTCGGCCCTTCACTACCTCGTACTGGTCAAGGAGACCCTCGGGGCCGAGTGGCTGAACCCCGGGCTCTTCCGGTTCGGGGCCTCGACCCTCGCCAACGACCTCCTCCGGCAACTCCTCAAGGAGCAGCGTGGCGGGTACGCGGCTTGGGGCGACGTCTCCGAGTCCTGAACCCCGGGATCCGAGCGTCCGAAAATCAGCGGATTCTTCACCGAAAATCCCCTCGTGGACGAGGGATTTTCGTGTTCCCTTCGCGTGGTCGATCGGTATGGCCGATGGACCCGTCCCGGAACTCCCTGGCGATGACCAAAAGTGAGGACTTCGCCATGACGCCCGCAATAGGCCCCACGCCACGCCAGTATTATCCGAGTCTGAGGGGCACCATTTCTTCCGCCACCGTCTGTTCGCCCCTCAGGACGGTGGTAAGCAACCTCGAAGCGGCCGGTTGGAGTCCCTGTCCACCCGAGTCGCTCAACCGAACGATGGACGCATCCGTGATCGGCCACGGGGTCTGTTTCCACTTCGGTTCGGGGTGTCAGGCGGGTGAGGCATGAACGGAGCGCAAAAGAAGCTGGCTCGCGAACTCTTCGGCTACCGGGTGCACAAGCACCTCGGGGACGGCGCGCAGAGCCGGGTCTACTCGGTGTGGGAGCCCAAGAGCCACCAGCTCTGGGCCGCGAAGCACGTGGTGCTCGAGGACGAGAAGGACCAGCGCTGGATCGACCAGGTCCAGCTCGAGTACGACATCGGCAGCAAGCTCAAGCACCCGGCGATCCGGACGATCCACCTCCTGAAGAAGGAGAAGGTCGGCGGCTTCGGAGGCATCGGCGGCAAGGTGAAGGAGGTCGCGCTCTTCATGGAGCTCATCGACGCGACGCCGCTCTCGGACATCAAGCGGCCGTCGATGGATGTCTGCATCGATCTCTTCCGGCAGGTCGCGGAAGGCATGCAGCACATGCACGACAGGGGCTTCGTCCACGCCGACATGAAGCCGTTGAACATCCTCGTCGATCTCGACACCTGGCAGGCGAAGATCATCGACCTCGGCCAGGCCTGCAAGAACGGCGAGGTGAAGGAGAGGCGGCAGGGAACGCCGGGCTTCATGGCTCCCGAGCAGGTCGAGCTCGAGCCGATCACCGCCCAGACCGACGTGTTCAACCTCGGGGCGACGATGTGGTGGGTACTGCTGCGGCAGCATGCGCCGCAGGCCGCCCGGGTCGACGACAACGGGCGTTCCATGCTGTTCAAGGACGACAACTCGCCGATGCCGAACGTCATCGACTCCTCCATCCCGCAGCGGCTGGCCCTGCTGGTCTCGCGGTGCCTCGAGCGCGAACCGCACAAGCGGGTCAAGATGCAGTGGGTGATCAGCGAGCTGCAAGAAATGTCGTCGGTCAGCGCCTGAGCAGAACGGACCGGACGTTCAGGCGGTCGCGGCGAGCCACTCCCGGTCCCACAGTCGGAAACCCCCGAGAAACGCCTTCTGGTTGTCGCCAAGCTCGACGCCACGGGGAAGTTCCGCGCCTTCGAGCAGGCGGGCGTTCCCTCCGCCGATCACCACCGAGTCGGCCACGAACGCCGCCTGGAACAGGACCGCCACCTCGAGCACGCGCTTCCGCCACTTTCGCTCGCCGAGCCGCTCGAGGCCGCGGGCGCCGAGGTAGTCCTCGTATTCACCCTTGCGGAACGGCAGATGGGCCGCCTCGAGTCCGATGGGCCGGTAGTCGTCGATGAGCGCCGTGCCGAGACCGGTGCCGAGACCGAGGAAAAGCATCCGTTCGCCGCGATACGAACCGATCGCCTGCAGAATGGCATCGTTCACCACGCGGCACGGGACGCCGAAGCCGCCCGCGAGATCGAAGCCGGTCCAGCCGGGGCCGAGATTGGCGGGCTCGCGCAGGATGCGGCCGCGCCGGACCGGCGACGGAAATCCGATGGAGATTGCCCCGAACGGCTGGCCCCCGGCAAGTCGCGGGAGGTCGTCGCGGAACTGCTCGGGCGAGTAGGTGGGGCCGCTCGGTACCGAGCGCCGCTCGGCATCGCCCGACCGCATGGCCTTGACACTGGAACCGCCGATGTCGACAGAGAGGATGATCATGGGAGTCGCGGGGGTGACCCCCGCGTGAATCCCCTCATCGGCAGGAATCGCCGACGAGTATCGACCGACGGCTCAAGGGGAGACCGGTTGAGCCGGGGCCATCGGCGGGGTGGGCTCGGGCTTGGCGACGGTTTCGGCCGCCTCGCGTCGCCGCACCGGGATCTGCACCTCCGACCACTTCCAGCGCTCGGGGATGTACGGCCCGTTGTAACTGAAGCTTCGCGGGGTGCCGGCGACTTCCCATTCCTGCTGCGACTTGAGCCAGTCGCGGAGCTCGGCCAGGCCCTTCCGCATCGTGCCCATCCCATAGGGGCCGTTCATCCCGATGCTGACCACGGTGATCGGGGCGGTGTCGCGAATCATGATCTTGCCGTCCTCGCCGGTCGGGCCGAGGGCCGACGAGCGATAGAGGAAACTCATGGTGGCCTCGCCGTCGCGGACCGGCTCGTCGCTGGCCATGACGTCGGGGAAGACACCCGGATAATCCATCTCGACCGGCGAAGTCATGGCGATTTCGCGGTTCTTGATGTGGTTGAACAGCGGCCAGAAACCCACGTTCATGCCGAAGTTCGAGCCGCCCTTGGTCACCCATTCGGCCCGGCGGATCGACGGGTAGTTCTTGATGTCGATCGCCCCGGGCGGCGTCGGCTCGGGGTAGCCGTCGGGCAGCGGGGCCTCGATGTTCGAGCGGCCGCTCCGGTAGACGCCCTCGACCACCTCGATGGTCGCCTCACGGTCACCGCCGACGCGAGTCAGGAGGTCGGGCGTCCGGACGGCACCGAAGCCGACCTCGCCCGGGCGGCTCGGGTCGGCCTGCCCCGAGGCACAGGCGGCGAGGGAGAAGGACGCGATCGCGGTGAGGAAGCGAGTCATGCCGCCCGTTTCGCTTCGCGAACGCGGCGGTTTCGCACCCCCAGACATTCCGGCCGGGCCCAAAGGGTCCGGTAGGATCCGAACCCGTGAGCTCCGAAGCCGCCGACCCGACGACCTGGGATTTCGCACCCGCACCGGAAACCGTCGCGGCAACGATCCGGGCTTCCTACGGGCATTTCATCGGGGGGAAGTTCATCGAGCCCCATTCGGGCAAGCGGTTCGCGACGGTCAACCCGGCCACCGAAGAGAAGCTAGCCGCGATCGCCGACGGCGACGCCCGCGACGTGGCCAAGGCCGTGGCCGCCGCCCGCAAGGCCCTGCCGGCGTGGAGCGGACTGAAGCCGTCGGAACGGGCGAAGTACCTCTTCCGCATCGCCCGCCGGATCCAGGACCGGGCCCGCGAACTCGCGGTGCTCGAGACCAAGGACGGAGGCAAGCCGATCAAGGAGTCGCGGGACGTCGACCTGCCGCTCGTCGCGCAGCACTTCTTCTACCACGCGGGCTGGTGCGACAAGCTGAAGTACGCGTTCCCAGGTCGCGATCCGCGGCCGATCGGCGTGTGCGGCCAGGTCATCCCGTGGAACTTCCCGCTGCTGATGGCGGCGTGGAAGCTCGCGCCGGCCCTCGCCTGCGGCAACACCTGCGTGCTGAAGCCGGCCGAGACGACGCCGCTGACCGCGCTCGCGCTCGCCGAGATCCTGCAGGAGGTCGAGCTGCCGCCGGGCGTCGTGAACATCGTGACCGGCGGGCCGGCGGCGGGCAAGGCGCTGGTCGAGCACGATGGCGTCGACAAGGTCGCGTTCACCGGCTCGACCGAGGTCGGCAAGAGAATCGCCGCGGCCTGCGCGGGCACGCCGAAGCGGCTCACGCTCGAGCTCGGCGGGAAGAGCCCGAACATCGTCTTCGCCGACGCCGCCCTCGACCAGGCGGTCGAGGGGATCGTCGCGGGCATCTGGTTCAACCAAGGGCAGGTGTGCTGCGCGGGATCGCGGCTTCTGGTCGAGGAGTCGGTGCTGGATGAGGTCCTCGCGAAACTCCGCTGGCGGATGCGGTCGCTGCGGGTGGGCGACCCGCTCGACAAGAACACCGACGTCGGCGCG
>JBIKVN010000094.1:0-11391 GCA_044356865.1 Phycisphaerales bacterium
GGCCCGGCGCTCCGCGGCGAGATCATCGGCTTCGACGGCGACCGGAGTCTCGTCATGCTGCTCGGGAACGCCGCGGGCGTCGCGCCGGGGGCGATCGTGCGCGGCGAGCGCGTCGGCGCGACCATCGCCGTCGGCGACTCGTGGCTTGGCCGCGTGGTCGACGCCCTCGGCCGCCCGATCGACGGAGGCCCGCCGCTCGAGGGCCTCGAGCCGCGCCCGCTCGAGCCGCCCTTGCTCAATCCGCTCGACCGCGACCTGATCCGCGCCCCGCTCGCGACCGGTGTTCGCGCCCTCGACGGGCTTCTGACCGTGGGCCGCGGCCAGCGGATGGGCATCGTCGCCGGCCCCGGCGTCGGCAAGAGCACGCTGCTCGGCTCGATCGCCCGCGGCACGGCGGCGCAGGTCTCGGTCATCGGCCTCGTCGGCGAGCGCGGCCGCGAGGTGCGGGAGTTTCTCGACGCGACGCTCGGCCCCGACGGCCTCGCCCGGGCGACGGTCGTCGTCGCGACCGGCGACGAGAGCCCGCTCATGCGGGTGAAGGCAGCGCTCGCGGCGGTCGCCGCGGCCGAGGCGTTCCGGGCGAAAGGCCTCGACGTCCTCCTCATGATCGACTCGATCACCCGCTACGCCCAGGCCTTGCGGCAGGTGGCGCTCGCGGCCGGCGAACCGCCCGCGACCCGCGGCTACCCGCCGTCGGTCTTCGCGGCGCTGCCGCGGCTGCTCGAGCGGGCGGGGCCGCTCGAGGGCGGCGGCTCGATCACCGGCTTCTACACCGTGCTCGTCGACGGCGACGACCTGGCCGAACCCGTGACCGACGCGGCCCGCAGCATCCTCGACGGTCAGGTCACGCTGTCGCGGAAGCTCGCCTCGCGCGGGCATCATCCGGCGATCGACCCGCTCGAGAGCGTCTCCCGCGTCGCCGACGCGGTGGTGCCGGGCGAGTTCGCCGCCCGTCGCCGCGAGATCCTGCGGCTTGCCGCGATCCACCGCGAGCATGAGGAGTTGCTCGCGATCGGCGCGTATGTCCGCGGCGCGAACCCCGAACTTGACCTCGCGATCGCGATGCAGCCGCGGATCGAGGCGTTCCTGCGCCAGGAGCGCGACGAGTCGAGCGGCTGGGACGCGACCGTCGCCGCCGTCACCAGACTTTCCGACGAGATCGCCGCGGCCCGCGCGATCCTCGCCTCGCACCCGGCCGGAGCCGCCGCATGAAGGCCTTCCGTTTCACCCTCGCCAAGATCCTCGAACTGCGCGGCCGCGAGGAAGACTCGATCCGCACCGACCTCGCGGCCCGCATGGCGATCGCCGACGAGGCCCGCCGCCGCGTCGAGGCGCGGCGGGTGCGGCTCTCGGTGTTGCTCGATGCGGCCCGCGCGGCCCGCGCCGGCGGCCGCGTCGACGTCGGCGAACTCGCCGCGGCTGACGATGCGGTCGGGAAGGCCCGTGCTGCCCTGGTCGCCGCCGAGCGTGAGCAGGCCGTCGCCGACGGCGAGCGCGAGGCCTGCCGCCAGGCCCTCGTCGAGGCGGGCCGCAAGCGCCGGGCGCTCGAGCTGCTGCGCGAGCGCCGCGAGGCCGAGTGGAAGGCTCGCGGGGCGAAGGACGAGCAGCGGACGCTGGATGAGCTCGGAGTCGCCCGCGATTGAGGAACCCGTCCGGCGGGGGCGTCGCCGCCCAGGCCCCAGAATGGGTGCCGGACGGCGCGCCCGATCGCGAACCGGCAGCCGATGACCGGCATGCTCGGCCATCCGGTCGCCGCGGGTCCGACCCCGCGGGGGCCGTCGGGGCACTTGCTTCGACCCCACCGAGTTCACTACCATCGGGGTCCCGTCGCGAGCGTCCGGTCCGGACGCAGGCGGGCATGTCCCCAAGGAGCAGGAGAAGAGCATGATCAACGTTCGTCCTGTCACTCGTCCCGTCTGGGTCGCCGGCGTGATCGCCCTCGCCACCGCGGCGAGCGTCGAGGCCCAGTCGCTGAACTCCCGGCTGAGCCGGCTCGAGTACACGACGGTGTACGGCGCCGCGGAGGACACCTTCACCTCGTCCGGACTGCAGTCGAGCGCCGATGTCGACCTCGCCGGCTCGCTGTTGCTGTCGTTCGCCGACAGCAAGGCCGGTCTCGTGCTCGACGATCCGGGCCGGCCGTGGTCCGCGTCGGTCGGGGTGTTGAACGGGCACGAGTTCGCGATCACCGGCTCGGTCTCCGAGTTCTCGCGGATCTCGGCCTCGGGCTCGACCGAAGTCTCTGCCGCCGCCACGGGTGAAGGTTCCGCGCTGATGACCGTCCCGGCCGTCGGAAACCGGCTCGAGTTCGGTTTCACGGTGGGATCGACGGTCTCCGCCAACCTTTCGGGAGTCGTGACCTTGGCGCCGGGCTACGGCTTCCTGGGCGGAAGCGTGATCCTGCAGCGGTTCGACGGCTTCATCTTCGCCACGATCTTCAACACGCTCTCCCTTCCCGGCGAGCAGGGCGCCTTCAACCTCGACCTCGAGCTGACCGCCGGCGAGTACCGGCTGATCGGCGACTCGAACGCGAGCGCCTTCGCGTTCGCGGGCGGGGCGGCCTCGGCGACCGCCGAGAACTCGTGGTCGTACGACCTCACCATCGTGCCCGCCCCGGCGAGCGCGCTGGTGCTGGCCGCGGGCGGCCTGCTGCGTCGCCGGCGGCGCTGAGGGGGTTCGCAAGCGGATCTTCCCTTGATCAATCCACGGCCCGGCCCCCCGAGGGGCCGGGCGTGTTCGCTCGCTCCGGGCGAAACGGCCGGACTTTCGGCCTCCGTGCGGGTTCGACCTCGGATGAATCCGCGGCGTGATCGGCGTCGCCGGTCCCTCCCGGCGAGTCACCCCGCGAATCGTTCCCTGAACCGCGTCCGTACAGCGACCTCGGACGGCGGCGGCCCGTCCCATGGCGAATGATCCCGTCGGGAGCAAGCCATGAATCGAATGATCCTGCCGGCGACCCTCACGGTCCTCTTCCCGTCCGCGGCCATCGCCGAGGTCGGCATCCTCGGCCGCACCAGTACGCTCGTCGCGAGCCGAATCGATCCCGACCCGTGGCTCCGCTGGGACGAGATCGCCTCGAGCACCGCCCTCGGCGAGTTCACGCTCACCACCCCGCACGGCGGTACGTTCACCTCGTGGGCCTCGGCCGGGGGAATCGGCGGCGGCCTCTCGGGCTCGAGTTGGCGGCCGTACTACAGCAGCCCGTTCCACGACTCGCGATCGACCTCGCTCGACGTCGTTTTCCTCGTCACCGGAGAGCCGGTCTCTCTCTTGCTCTGGATGTCTGGCTACTCGTGGCCGCCGGGAAACGTGATCCTGACCATCACCGACCTTTCGGGCACCGTCGTGTTGTTCGACGCCGACTCGATCGCGACCGATCCGGGTTCCTCCCAGGGCCCGCAGGTGTGGAGTTCCGCCTCGTGGACCGGCCAGCTCGGCCCGGGCAGCTATCGCCTGTCGGCCTCGGCCGCGGCCAACGTCACGTGGGGACCGGGCGGCGGGCAGCCGTGGAGCGGCTCGGGCACGTTCTGGTTCGATCTCGCGTTCGTACCCGCACCGCCGGTGGCGATGGCGTTCCTCGCCGTGGGGGCGATGGCGACTCGGCGGCGCGAGTGACATCCGCCGATCCGACGGAGAAGTTGCCAAACATCACGGACGGGTCGTTCACTTGCGAAGCCGTGGCGGAACGAAGGCCGACGCAGCCGTCCATGCACACTCGTCATTCGAGGACGGATTTGCATGGCAGCGATCGCCGGGCGTGCGCCTTCGGATCGCGCGCCGGCGTCGACGTCTCGCGGGTCACCGGGAGGGCCGGCCTGCGGCGGGCCATGGATGACGCCGGAGCCGTTCGCGGGTTGGGCCCGCGTTCGTCCTGCTGCGCGGCGAAGCGTTCACGCACCCCGTACCATGACCCGCTTCACCCGGTCGGACCTTCGACACCGGCGTTCCCCCTCATGCCCCCGATCCCGCCCCAGAAGCAGATGACCGGGATGCTCGGCCATCCGGTCGCCGAGAATCCCATCGACCGCATGTTCGACGCGGTCTACGCCCACCACGGCCTGAACTGGCAGTTCTGGAAGAGCGACGTGGCGAACGAATCCGACCTCACGCTGGCCGTCGCGGGGTTGCGGCCGCTCGGGTACCGGGGCTTCTGCATCACCGTGCCGTGGAAAGTCGCGGTGATCCCGCTGCTCGATGAGGTCGACGAGGATGTGCGGGCGATCGGCGCCGCGAACTTCGTCACGATCGAGGACGGTCGCCTTCGCGGCCACAACAACGACGGGAAGGGCGTGGTCAAGGCGATCGAGAAGGTCGCGAGCCTTCGGGGCCAGCGGGTGGTGATGCTCGGGGCGGGCGGCGCGGGCCGCGCCATGGCGGTCGAGATCGCCCGCGCGGGGGCCGCCCACCTGACGCTGGTCACCCGTCGCGAGGAGCAGGGCCGCGAGGTCGCCGAACGGGTGCGGGCGGCGTCGGGCGTGCCGTGCGAGTGGCAGCCGTGGAGTTCGCCGGTCCGCCTGCCGAAGGGCACCACGATGCTGATGAACGCGACGCACCTCGGCTGCGCGCCCGCCCTCGAGCCGGTGCCGGTCGACTGGTCGACGGTCGATCCCGGGTGCCTCGCGGTCGACGTGATCACGAATCCGCGCCTCACGCCCTTCCTCCGCGCGGCCCGCGAGCGAGGCTGTCCGGTCGTCGACGGCGTCGAGATGCTCGTGCAGCTCGCGATGCAGATCTTCGGGCGTTGGACCGGCATCCGGCCCGACGAGGCGGTCTTCCAGGCGGCCGTCTCGACGGCCCTCGGCGAGGCGCGGCCGTCGCCGGATTGATGCGGGCGGCGATCGCCGCGCTCAGCGGGCCGCCGCCCGCAGCCGGAACGTGCTGACGAACTCGAAGCCGAACGGCGGATGCGCGACGCTCAGGCGGTGCACGCGCATCGCGTCGAGGTCCTGCCCGGCGGCCCGGGCGATGCGATCGAGCATCTGGCGGTAGTTCGGCACCGCCGGCACTTCGAAGCGACCCGGGCCCGGCGGAACCACCTCGACGCGTTCGGGCACCGACACCCGATCGAGGCTGTTGACGCGATCGTTCACGTTCGCGCCGGTCTGCGGACCGGGCGAGAAGACGAACAACTCGGGATCCGAGCCGTCGACGAGCCCTTCCGCGAGGAGGATGTCGAAGTGCAGCGTCTTCACCGGCGCCTTGATCAGGGCGAACGGGCCCATGCGGCGTCCCTCGGGATTTGCGTACCGGGGCATGAAGCCCGGCACGCAGACGAACGACAGCATGTCGCAGACGACATCCTTCCCGACCTGCTCCTGGGCCAGCCGGTAGACCTTCCGGCCGTCGACCTCGAGGATCTCGGTGTTGGCGGGAGGATTCGTGTAGAGGTCCTCGAGCCCGACCGAGGCGGTCGGGATGTCGGCGACCGCCTGCGGCTCGGCGCCCCGCGTGCCGACGAGCATGAAGTCGAAGTAGATCGGCAGGTCCGACCGCAGCTGCCGCAGGCCGATGAAGCCCTGCAGCAGGAGCACGTTCAGCTTCGACGGATCCTCGCGATGGGGAAAGACGATGCTGGTCGAGAGCCAGGTCTCGGCCTCGAAGCCCCGCAGCTCGCGCATGCCCGCGAAGACCCGCTGGCGGTTCTCGAGCTCGAGCCGCCGCTGCATCGACGGGGCGTGCGAGCAGATCGCCGCGTTCAGCTTGCCCCGCGTGCCGTACCGGTCGCGGATGAGCGTCTCGAAACGGTCGATCGCGGCAAGGGCCTCCTTCACCCGGCTGGCGGCGACGCCGATCCGGCCCATGCCCGCGGCGAAACCCCGAAGCGATTCGGGCCCCGGGAGCCGCTGCAGGGCCTCGAGCGGATCCTCGCACTTGAGCGAATTCACGATGCGGCTGATGAGCACGCGGTTGAAGTCGAGCGACACGGCGAGCCCGCTCGGCCGGGAGGGCCGCGTACCCGGGGCGTCGATGACCCGCCCGAGCGTCCGGACGAGTTCGCGACCGATCTCCTCGGCCTCGGCGAGGAACGCCGGCGCATGCCGTCCGGCCTTGGCAGTGGTGGGGCGGGGCATCGAAGAACCAAAAAGGTACGGTTCCGGGGTCCGGGCGAAAAGGGGGTGAAGCGTCGCGAACGCGAGGAGGAGTCCGAGCTCGCCCGTCACCCGGACAACGCGGTCCTACGGCGCCCGAACAACTCGGGAACCTCTCGCCGCGGGGTTCACGCCACATCCGATCCGGGCGCCGGAACGCGAGGTTGGGCGTGCCTTCCGGTGGCGTTCCCTCACGGCGTGAGTTTCGCCGCCGCCGCCTCGAGCGCCGCGACGCGGGCCGCCCGCGCGGCCTTCGCATCGTCCTTCGCCGGCTCGGGCGTGGCCACGATCGCGGCGATCGCCGTTCGCAGCGCCTCGGCCGCCTTCGCGTTCTCGCCGCGGGCGACCTGGACGGTCGCGAGCGACTCGAGGGCGAGGTCGTCGCGGGAGGCAGTCTGCTTCACGGCCTCCTCGGCGTACCCGAGCAGCGTGTCGAGCTCGCGCCGCGGGTCGCCGGCCGGCAGTCCGGCGGCGCCGCCGCGGGCGAGCGCGGCGAGGATTCCCGGTCCGATGCCCTTCACGCCCCACGCGCGGGCGGCCTCGAGCGCGGGACCGATCCGATCGGCCTCGAGCGAGGTTCGCAACAGCCGGCTCACCTCGGCGGCCGGCAGGCCTTCGGGAGCGCTCGGACGGAGAAAGTCAGGCCGGTTCTCGGGAAGGGAGGGATCGCCGATCCAGGTGAGCACCCGCTCGCCCCGGGCCTCGGGAATGAAGGCGGCTCCCGCAGCGATGGGCCGCCCCGCGAGCGTCGCCTGGCGCTCGGCGAAGCGCACCCGGTTCGGCACGCCGTCCCAGATGCGGGCAACGCCGTCGGCGGAGGCGGTCACCATTCGCGTGCCTTCGGGGCTGAAGGTGGCCGAGACCATGCCGTCGCGGCCGGCGGCGAGTCGGGCGACGACCTCGCCGCTGGCGACATCCCACACTCGCGCGGTGTTGTCGGTGCCGGTGGTCACCAGTCGGGTGCCGTCCTGGTTGAAGTTCACCGACAGCACGGGAGTGCCCGGCGTGACGAGGCGGTGCCGTTCGAGGCCGGTGCGGGCGTCCGAGAGCAAGATCGAGCCGTCGCGCGATCCGGTCGCCACGGTGCGACCGTCGGGCGAAAGGCGGGCGGCCCGCACCTCGTGGCCGTCGATGACCGCCAGCGGCTCTCCCGTCTCGACCCGCCACAGCCGGGCGGTGCGATCGAGCGAAAGCGTGAGGAGCACGGTGCCGTCGGCGCTGAACGCCGTCGACTGCACACCCTCGGCGTGTCCTTCGATCGTGCGGATGGGACTGCCCGTGGCGGCGTTCCAGAGCCGGGCGGTCTTGTCGTCGGAGACGGTGACGATCGTCGCGCCGTCGGGCGAGTAGGTCGCGAAGTTGACCCGCCCGCCGTGACCGGTCAATTCGCGTTGAAGCGTGCCGTCGTCGACCGACCAGACCCGGGCGGTGCCGTCGTGCGAGGCGGTCAGCAGTTCCCGGCCGTCGGGACTGAACGCGGTCGAGACCACCCGCTCGCGGTGCCCCTCGAGCGTGCGGAGGGGGGCGCCGGTCGCGGCGTTCCAGATCCGGGCGGTGCCGTCGCGCGAGGCGGTGGCGATGCGGGTCCCGTCGGGGCTGAACTTCGGTGAGGTGACCTCGGCGGAGTGCCCCACGAGATCGAACAGGAACTCGCCCGACGCGACTTCCCAGATCCGGGCCACCGGGCTCTCCGAGGTGGTGACGAGCCGGGTTCCGTCGGCGCTGAGCACCGCCGACCGGACGATGCCGGTGTGTCCCCCGAGCTCGCGGATCTCGGGCGGGGTCGAGACCTCCCAGATGCGGGCGGTCCGGTCGATCGACGAGGTGACCGCCGAACGCCCGTCGGGACTGAACCGGGCGGTGAAGAGCCCCTGCTCGTGGCCCTTGAGTTCGGCCAGCGGAAGTCCCGTCGCGGCGTCCCAGACGCGGGCGACCGGATCAAGCAGCGATGCGGTCAGGACCCGCCGCCCGTCGGGGCTGAACTCGGCGGAGAAGAGCGGGACCCCATGGTCGCGGATCTCGACGAGCGGGGCGCCGGTCGCGGCATCCCAGATGCGGGCGGTCTTGTCGGCCGAAGCGGTCAGCACGCGGGTGCCGTCGGGACTGAAGCGGACGCTCGGGATGCTCTCCTCGTGGCCGTCGAGCCGGGCGATCGTCGCGCCGCTTCCGGCGTCGAAGACCCGGCCCGTCGCGTCGAGCGATCCGGTCACGACCTGCGTGCCGTCGGGCGAGAACCGGGCGACGAGGACTTCCTTGCCGTGGCCCTCGAGCGTCGCGAGGGTCTCGCCGGTCTCCGCGTCCCATACCCGCGCCGTCCCGTCGGCCGAGGCGGTCACGAGTCGCCGGCCGTCCGGGCTGAACTGCAGGGAGGCGACCAGCCCGGCATGGCCGGCGAGGATCCTGGCCGCGGCGCCGGTCGCGGCGTCCCAGGTCCGGGCGGTGCCGTCGCCCGACGCGGTGGCGAGCACCCGGCCGTCGGGACTGAAGGCCGAGAGGTAGATCGGGCCCTCATGCCCGGTGAGGGTCGCGAGGCAGGTTCCTTTCGCGGTGTCCCAGAGCCGCGCGGTGCCGTCGGCCGAGGTCGAAGCGATGCGGGCGCCGTCGGGCGAGAAGGTCGCGTGCACCACCTGCTTCTCGTGGCCGACGAGTTCGGCCAAGGGTTCGGCGGTCGCGGCGGCGAAGACGCGGATGATGCGGTCGTCGGAAACGGTGAGGATCCGCGTCCCGTCGGGGCTGAAGGCCGCCGCGAACACCTCGCCGCCGTGCCGGCCGAGCGTGGCGAGGCTGCGGTCGAGGCCGCCGTTGAGCCAGCCCCACTCCCAGCCGCGCAGCGGCGGTGGGCAGGCCGCGAGGTAGCCGCGGATCCGGCGGATCTCGTCGCTCTCGGCGGCGATGCCGGCGAGCTGCGCGTTCGCGAGATAGGCGTTCTCCTCGACCTTCCTGCGGGCCGCGTCGGCGGCGTCGCGGGCCGCGATCGCCTGCCGCTCGTTCTCGAGGGCCGCGTTCCGCGCGACCGTCGCCTCCCACCATTGCCAGGTCGCGAGCCCGAGGCCGAACACCAGCGCCCCGAGCACCGCGGCCGATCCGACCGCGATCGCCTTGTTGCGGCGGACATACTTGCGGAAGCGGTAGGCCTTCGACTCGGGCGCCGCGACGAGCGGCTTCCCGTCGAGGTAGTTCCCGACATCCTCGGCCATCGCGACCGCCGACTGGTAGCGTTCGGCGGGCTCCTTCCGCATCGCCTTGAGCGGGATCCACTCGAGCTCGCTCTTGAGGTCCTTCGCGAGGGCGGCCACCGCGACGCCGCGGGCCTCCTCGATCTTCGCGGCCCGCTCGCGGTCGCGGGTCACGATCGTCGTCAGCCGCATGCTCGGCGACGGCGGGTCGACCTCGGTGATGACCCGCTGGATCTCGCGGTAGCCCTTGGAACGCAGCTCCTTCGAGTCGAAGGGAAGCAGGCCGGTGAGCAGCTCGTACAGGATCACGCCGAGCGAATAGACGTCGGTCCGGGTGTCGATCTGGCCGGCGTTCGACTCGGCCTGCTCGGGGCTCATGTACTCGGGCGTGCCGACCATCGAGCCGGTCTCGGTCATCATCTCGGCGTCGGAGGCCTGCTGCGTGAGGGCCTTCGCCACGCCGAAGTCGATGACCTTCGCGTTCGGATGGTCGCCGTCCTCCATCGCGACGAGGATGTTGCCGGGTTTCAGGTCGCGGTGGATGACGCCCTTGGTGTGGGCGTGCTGCACCGCGTCGCAGACCTGCATGAAGAGCTTGAGGCGATCCTTCGTCGAGAGCCCGTTCGAGTCGCAGAAGTCGTTGATGGGCTTGCCCTTCACGAACTCCATCGCGAAGTAGGGCCGGCCCGCGGGCGTGAGGCCGCCGTCGATGAGCGTCGCCACGTTGTGGTGGCTCATCGCGGCGAGCGTCTGCCGCTCCTGCTCGAAGCGGGTGAGCACCGACTTCGAGTCCATGCCGGCCTTCACGAGCTTGAGGGCGACCTTCTGCTGGAAGGGCACCTTGCGCTCGGCGAGCCAGACGCTGCCGAATCCGCCCTCGCCGAGGAGCGACACCAGCGTGTACGGCCCGACCATGTCGCCCGGCTTCTCGAGGTGGGCGGCCGCGATCTGCTCGGCCAGCCCGTGCGAGACGATGGTCTGCGCGGCGTCGGGGGGAAGCGTCTTCGGTTCGTCCGACATGGGAGCCGGGAGGATACCCGTCAGGCCTTCGCAAGGGCCGCGTCGAGGTCGGCCATCAGGTCCTTCGGGTCCTCGATGCCGATCGAGAGCCGCACGAGCGAGTCGGAAATGCCGAGCTCGGCCCGGGCCTCGGGGGGGACCGAGGCGTGGGTCATGATCGCGGGGTGCTCGATGAGGCTCTCGACCCCGCCGAGGCTCTCGGCGAGGGCGAAGATCCGCACTTCCTCGAGGAAGCGGCGGCTCTCGGCGAGACCGCCCTTGAGGTGGATGGTGATCATCCCGCCGAAGGCCGGCCGCCCGTCGAGCCGCATCTGTGCCGCGGCGAGGGCGTGCTGCGGGTGGCTCCGCAGGCCGGGATAGGTCACCTTCTCGATCTTGGGGTGCCGCTCGAGCCACTCGGCGATGCCGAGGGCCGCGTTGCAGTGGTGCCGCATGCGGATCGCGAGGGTCTTCACGCCGCGCAGGGCCAGGTAGGAGTCGAACGGCGACAGCACCGAGCCGATCGCGTTCTGGAGGAAGCGCAGCCGCTCGGCGAGGTCCTTGCGGCGCGTCACGAGCACGCCGCCGAGGGTGTCGGAGTGGCCGCCGAGGTACTTCGTCGCCGAGTGCATCACGAGGTCGAGGCCGAGCTCGAGCGGGCGCTGGAGCATCGGGCTCGCGAAGGTGTTGTCGCAGACGGTCAGGATGCCGTGCTTCTGGCCGAGGCGGCCGACCTCCGCGAGGTCGCAGAGCTTCAGCGTCGGGTTGGTCGGCGTCTCGACCCAGATCATCGCGGGCTTGTGGCGGACCACCGCGTCGGCGAGCTTCTGGGGGTCGCTCAGGTCGGCGTAGACGGGCTTGAGGCCCATCGAGCGCTCGCGGACCCGGGTCATGAGCCGCCGCGAGCCGCCGTAGAGGTCGTCCATCGCGAGCACCGTCGCGCCGTGGTCGAGCAGCTCGAGGGCGGTGCCGATCGCGGCGAGGCCCGACGCGAAGGCGAAGCCGCCGCAGGTGCGGTCGTCGGCCTCGGACAGGCCGCTCGACTCGAGGTCGCCCATCGCCCGCTCGAACGCGAAGCGGGTCGCGTTGTGGCTGCGGGTGTACTCGAAGCCCTTGTGGACGCCGGG
>JBIKVN010000095.1:0-11351 GCA_044356865.1 Phycisphaerales bacterium
CCGCCAGCTCGGCCCCGTCGCGGGCGAAGTACTCGACGAACATGACCGCCCCGAGCTCGCCGCGATCCGCCTTCGGCACGAGCTCGACGTACCGCGCGTACTCGAGGCTCCTGCGGGCAAGGCCCAGGATCGTGTCGTCGACGAGCTCGACCGCGGCCGGCCGGGTGGCGAGCATCTCACCGAGGGCCGCGAGCGAGTCGTCGACGCTCGCGAAGCCGACCATCGCGAGTCCGGTGCGGCGGGGGGCCTCGACAAGATTGAGTTCCGCCCCGAGGATCGTCGCGAGCGTCCCCTCCGAGCCGCAGACCAGCGTCGCGAGGTTCACGCGGTCGAACGAGCCCGGCGTCGACCGCTCGAGCTGGTCGAGCAGGAGGTCGAGGTTGTACCCGTCGACATGCCGGACGATGCGCGGGAAGCGACGCCGGATCTCGCCCGCGATCGGAAGCACCGCGAGGGCGAGGGCCGCCGCGAGCTCGCGCTGCCGCGGGTCGCGTTCGCACGAGCCCTCCTCGAGCCGCAGCCGCGTCCCGTCGGCGAGGGCCACGTCGAGCCCGAGCACGTGCTCGACGCAGCGGCCGTAGAGGATCGAATGCGCGCCCGCCGAGTTGTTCCCGATCAGCCCACCGACGTTCGAGTGGCTTGCGGTGTTCGGGTCGGGCGCGAACATGAGCCCGAGCGGGGCGAGCTCGGCGTTGAGCGCATCCGGCACGACGCCCGGCTCGACGCGGCACCGCTTCCGCGCCGCATCGACCTCGAGCACCCTCCGGCACCGCGCCGAGAAGTCGAGCACCACCGCCTCGTTCACGGTCTGGCCGTTGAGGCTCGTCCCGCCCCCGCGGGGCAGCACCGGCAGCCGCCGCTCCGCGCAGTACCGCAACACCTCGACCGCCTCTTCCGGCCGATCCAGCACCACGACCGCGATCGGCTCGACCTGGTAGGGGCTCGCCTCGGTCGCGTACAGCATCCGCTCGTCGCGCCCGGTCCGCACGTCGCGCAGCCCGAGGGCCCGCAGGTCGCGGGCGAGCGTCTCCACCGGGGGCCACGGGATCGAGGGTCGCATCGGAAGTGATCCCGATGCTACTCGCGAGCCGCACCCCGTTCCGCCCGCCTCTCCCGCGCGGTACCTTCCGACCTTCCCCAAAACGGAGCCCCGCATGCCGCACCCGCTCACGCCCCGCCGCGACTTCATCAAGACCGGCCTCTCGGTCACCCTCGCCGCCGCCGCGCTCTCGCCCTTCGGGGCCGCCCACGCCGCCCCCCGCGGTCGCGGCTTGCGGAACGGCAAGCTCCGCGTCGCGAAGATCGCCTGCGGCGGCATGGGCGGATCCGACCTCGAGCAGGTCGCGAGCCACCCCGATGTCGAGATCGCCTTCCTCTGCGACACCAACGGCGGCGTCCTCGCCAAGGCCGCCGAGGCGTTCCCGAAGGCCGGGAAGACCCGCGACTGGCGGGAGATCGTCGACAACCACGGCGACGCCATCGACGCCGTCGTCGTCTCGACACCCGACCACACCCACGCCCCGCCCTCGATGGCGGCCCTGAACCTCGGGAAGCATGTCTACACCCAGAAGCCGCTCGCCCATGACGCGTTCGAGAACCGGATGCTCGCCGTCGCCGCCGCGAAGCAGCCGAAGCTCGCGACGCAGATGGGCACGCAGCGTTCGGCGACCAGCGAGCGCCGCCTCGGCCTCGACCTGATCGCGGGCGGCGTCCTCGGCCAGGTGAGGGCGATCCACGCCTGGACCGACCGTCCCGCCGGCTGGTGGCCCTCGGGCCAGCCGCGGCCGACCGGCAACGACCCGGTGCCGGAGAGCCTCAACTGGGACGGCTTCGTCGGCCCCGCCCCGATGCGTCCCTACGTGAAGGATGCCTACACGCCCTTCCGCTGGCGCGGCACCCGCGACTACGGCACCGGCGCGATCGGCGACATGGCCTGCCACATCCTCGACATCGTCTTCTACGGCCTCGACCTCGGCCATCCGCTCACCGTCCGCGTCGATGACGCCCCCGACTCGACCTCCGACCAGTTCCCGAACAAGGAAGTGATCCGGATGAAGTTCGCCGCGACCGCGAAGACCGCCGCGGAAGGCTGCGAGCTGGTCTGGTACGACGGCGGCCTCCTCCCGCCGTTCGCCTCGCTCGGCGTGCCCGCGTCGCTCAAGCCGGGCGGCGCGAAGGGCAGCGGTCCGGAGGGCCTCGATCCGCTGCCGAACGACGGCGCCGCGATCCTGATCTGCGAGGGCGGCGTCTACGTGCAGCCGATCCAGTGGCAGGATCCGTACGCGTTCGTCGACGGGAAGCTCCGGCGTTTCGACGACAAGAAGAACGACTCGCACAAGGCCACCAACCACTGGCACGACTGGATCGATGCCTGCCTCGGACGCGGGCAGACCCGGGCGCCGTTCCAGAAGGCCGGCATGCTGTGCGAGGCCCTCTCGGTCGGCGCCGCGGCGAGCCTCTTCGTCGGCAAGGACCTCGCCTACGACGCCGAGAACTTCCGCTTCACCACGGGCGGCCAGCCCGTCGCGGGCAGCGAAGCGGCGCTCAAGGTCAAGCCCCGGCAGGGCTACGCGGTGCCGGGACTGGCGTTCTGAGCGAAGAGCGACGCCTGATCGAATGGCCGCCGCCGCGGGAGGGATTCTCCGACGGCGGCCTTCCTCGGGTGCGGTGGTGGGTCCCTCGTCGAGCCACCCTGCGGCCCGACTTCCCGCGTCCTCACGCCTTCTTCGCGATGACCTCCGCCTTGCGGAACTCCCCGCGGAGGATCTTCGCGCTCGGGGCCTTCAGCCAGTCCTCGAGCACCGCCGCGTAGACCGAGCGGAAGTCGACGCCGAACGCGAGATCCCCGCCGTCGAGGTCGACGAGCGACGGGTGTTCGCCCAGCACGCCGGGTTTCACCATCGGGCCGAGCAGGAACATCGGCGCCGCGGTCCCGTGGTCGGTGCCGCCCGAGCCGTTCACCTTCACGCGACGGCCGAACTCGCTGAACACGAGCGTCAGCACCCGCCCGTCGTTGCCCTGCGCCTTGAGGTCCTTCTGGAAGGCCCGGAGCGAATCACCGACCTGGCGAAGCAGGTTCGCGTGCGGGCCCATCTGCCGGCTGTGGGTGTCGAAGCCCGAGATCGAGGCGTAATAGACCCGCGTCGACAGGCCGTCGCGGATCATCGCGGCGACGGTCCGCAACTGGGCGCCGAGCGGCGAGTTCGGGTACGCGACCAGCGGCTGCTTCGCGACCGCGGCCCGGATGCGGTCGCTCGCGACCTGTGCGTCGAGGGCGGTCCGCATGAGGAATGCCGCCTGGGAATCCGGCTTCGCGTTGCCGACCGTGCCGGCGCGATTCATCGCGTCGTAGCCACTCGCGAGACTCCCGGCGAGATCGTTGCCCGACCAGCGGAAGAGTTCGGGGCTCTCGAAGGCGATCGGCTTCTGGATGTCGCCCATCATCGCGAGGGGCGCGGTCCGGCCGATCGCGACCGCTCCTTCCGGAATGGGCTGGCCGTTGCAGGCGTTGTCGAAGTAGCGGCCGATCCAGCCCGTGCCTCGCGCGGTACGGTGGCCGGTCTGCCAGATGTCCATCGAGGCGAAGTGCGAGCGGTTCGGGTTGGGGTAGCCGACTCCCTGGATCACCGTCGCCTCGCCGCCGTCGAGCAGTTCCTTGAGGCCGGCGAGGCTCGGATGGAGTCCGATGCCGCGGTCGCGGTCAAGCTCGATCGCGACGCTCTGGCCGGCCGAGCCCGGGGCGGCGATCGCGAGGTTGTTGCGGGCCCGGAAGTACGCCGGGTCCCCGTACGGCACGACGGTGTTCAGCCCGTCGTTGCCCCCGCCGAGCTGGACCACCACGAGGACCCGGTCCTCGGGGACTCCCGGCTGGCTCGTGAGGAGGCTGTCCTCGGGCCGGAGGATCATCGTCGCCGAGTCCTGCAGGAAGAGGGGCAGCGTCGGGCAGAGCGACGCGAGCATCGCCCCCTGCCGGAGGAACAGGCGACGGGTGTACGCGGCGGGGGTGTGGTTCAGCACAGCTGGTACTCCGGAAGCGCGGCGATCAGGCACAAGGCGGCGAGGAGGCGATCGTTCGAGGGACGCCCGGGGCCGAGGATGTCGGCGACCGCGTCGATCCGCTCGGCCGCGGGCGGCACCGCAAGCGCGAACCGCAGCAGCCACTCCGCGATCTCCCGGGGGTCGGGCGGCAGGTCGCCGGCGGCCCGCAGCGGCTCCTCGACCAGGTGGCTCGGGTCGAAGCGGGCGTCCGACAGTTGCCATTCGTAGGCGTTCGGTCGTCGCCCCGTGATGAGGTAGACGAGCAGGTTCTGCCGCACATAGAGGGTCGAGGTGTTGATCCAGCCGCGACCGCCGTCCCAGCCCTTCACGTTCGGCGGCTGGAAGAGGCTCTGGCCCATGAGTTCGGTGGCGTTCGCGAGGGCCGACAGCTCGCGGCTCGGGGTGCGGAACGAACGGATCGCCTGCACCGCGAGCTGGATCGGGCTCTTGATCACGCTGCCGCGGTTGTCGGCGTCGTAGAACCACGCGCTCCGGAAGAGCGACTTCAGCACCGGCTTCAGTTCGTACCTCGAGTCGCGAAGTCCGTCCGCCATCGCGAGCACCGCCTCGCGGGTCGCCCGATCCGGCTCGCCCGGGGCGTCGTTGACGAGGAAGCGGTGGAGCTTGAGGCAGAGGAACTCGCTCGTCTCGCGCCGCTGCATGAGGATCCGCACCAGGTCGTCGCCGTCGAAGGAGCCGCGCTGCCCGAGGATCGTCTTCATCCGCCCGTCGTGCTGCCTCCGGTCGAACACGAACTCGTCGTCGCGGAAGGTGTAGCCGGTGAGGGCCCGTGCCGCCTCCTTGATGTCGCTCTCGGTGTAGCCGTTGCCCTCGCCGAGCGTGAAGAGCTCCATCAGCTCGCGGGCGAGGTTCTCGTTCGGGCGGGCCTGGCGGTTGTCGTCGTTGTCGAGGTACTTGATCATCGCCGGGTCGCGAACGATCGCGGCGACGAGTTCCGCGCAGTTCCCGGTCGCGAGGCGGCGGAAGAGCCGGTTCTGGGCGAGGCAGTGCCAGCTGTTCTCGATGGTGCGGTAGCCGGTCGCGAAATGCCCGTGCCAGAAGAGGGTCATCTTCTCCTCGAGCGGCCGGCCGGTCTCGATCAGGCGCTTGAGCCACCACTTCCGCATCTCGGCCAGCTGCAGGCGGTCGAGCCGCTCGCGTTCCATCCTCATCCGCTGGATCTGGGCGAGGGCGTTCTCGTCCTTGTCGCGCTGCGCCTCCCGGGCGAACGCCTGTTCCTCGGGCGTCTGCGGCCGCATGATGTCGGGGTCGAAGGCCTGCTCGTCGGTCGGCTCGGGCCGCGACTCGTAGTCGACGAGGAGATTGACCGCGGCGTCGAGACCCATGGCCCGCAGCGCCTCGACCTGCGCGGGCGTGCCCCCGAACCCGGCGCGGTTCAGGAGGTGCCGGGCCTCGTCGAATCCGAATGATCTCGGGGGCAGTGCCTTGAGCGGTGCGGGCATCGGGGACTTCCTTGGCGACCAAATCAGTATGCGATGCGAACGGCTCCCGAGGCGGATTATTTCGCGGTTTCTTCCGGGGCGACCTCGTCGCGGCCGATCGGGACGGCCGATGCGGGTCCGATCATCGCCGCCGCAAGGAACACCGCGACCGGAACGACCAGCAACCACCACGGGGCTCCGAGGACCGCGGCCGCCGCGGGGGGCGTCGCGATCGCGAGAGCCGCCAGGTAGGTGCGGGCGATGCCGCCGGAAGCCCCGGGAAACCTCCGCAGGCGAGCGAGCCGACGGGCCCCGTTCCCCGCGAGATCCATCTGCATCCAGACATACCCCGGAAAGGCGACCCCGTAAAACCCGAGGAACAGCAGGTAGATCGCCTCGAACGGCAGCAGGGTGTCGGCGGCGCTCCCGAGCCCGATTCCGACGATCGCCGGCACCACGATCGCCGCCTGCCGGGGGCCGCGGCCGCGCGGACAGCTCGCCCGCCGGATTTCCCTCAGATGCGCCGCGATCGTGAAGCAGGCCTGGATCGCCAGATGCCCGAGCACCGCCGGCAGCAGCAGTCGCCCGTCGCCGAAGTAGGCCGCCCCGAGGAGGATCACCGCGAGGAAGGACACCCCGAAGACCGCGAACGCATGCCGGCTCGGCGCGCGATCGAGGGCGCGGTGGAAGGTCAGGTCGAGGTAGGGGCACAGGAGGAAGCCGAACGCCAGCATCGGGACCAGCGCGACGAGGTCGGTCGCCGGCCGCACGCCCGAAGCCGGCAGTTCGGCGATCACCCCCGCGTCGAGCCGGAACCAGAGCGAGAGCGAAAAACCGACCGCCAGCGTCGCGAGCCACGGCCACCACCGGTCGGCCAATCCGCTGAGCGACAGGCCGAGGACGATCGCCGAGCCGCCCGCGAGCCACCCCGGCGGGATCGCGCCCACACCCGCTTCCGGCGCGATCGCCCCGAACACCGCGGCGAGGAAGAACAGCTGGTAGGCGATCGTCACCGCGGAGAACGCGACCATCGCGGGCTCGTGACGGGCCCGCTCTCCCGCCGCCGACCGGCGGTCCAGCACATACCCGAATCCCGCGCACCCGAGGACGTTCGGCACGAGGAACGCCACCAGCCCCGGCCAACCGAAATCCCGCAGGAGCAGCAGCGGGAAGAACATCCCGATGCACCAAGTCCAGCTCGCGGCGCAGAAGAGGCCCCAGCCCACGGTGGCCGCGGCGGCCCGTCCGACCGAGGTGTTCGACTCGTCCGCCATCGCGGGGCGGAGTCTACGGCAGACCGCTCACGCCTGGTCGATCGAACCGTGCGGCTTGGGAACCGCCTTCCGGCTCCGCCGCTCGGCCCGGGCCCTCGCCTGGGCCTTCGGCGTGCAGTGGAAGGTGATGTCGCAGCGCCCGACGAGCAGTTCCTTGCCCTTCTTCTTGAGCTGCTGGCGGATCTCCATCTCGAGGTCGGCGTTGAACTCGCCGCCCTCGGTGAGCTTGGCCTTGAGGTCCTCGCTCTTCACGACCCGATAGATCGCGGGACCGAGGCAGGGCCTCAGGAACTTGTACCGCATCTCCTTGCAGACCACGGTGTAGTCGGCGCCGCACTCGGCGAAGAGATAGAGCCCGCCCGCGACCTCGCTGTTGCCGAGGAGCGCCGCGCCGGCCATCGCGTTGTACCAGTTGCGGTTGAAGCGGCTGAAGGGCAGCACCGCGGCGAAGCGATCCTTGCCCAGCCGCTTGATGCTGATGCCCGAGCGGAACGCGAAGGGCAGGTAGACCATCGAGAACGCCCGGTGCCAGAACGAGTTCTTCACCGAGAGGCGGCTGAGGCGGCGCTCGATGCGGTTCCAGAGCCGGGTCGACCACGACTCATCCGGCGCCGCGAAGGCGGGGCGGCGCGACGCGCCCGTCCCGGGGATCGGCACCAGCCCGCCGTCGACATCGACGGCGAACTCCTTCGGAAGGTTCGGAAGGGGGGTGGTGCTCACGGGAGGGGGGAACCGGGAAGCCGGCATCCTACGGCGGGGCCACCGGGGAATCCACCGTCGGGAAGCCCCTTTCGACCTTCGATACCATCGCGGCGATGCCCGCTGCTGACCGTTCGGATGCGCCCCGCCTCGGGGTCTGCTCGTGGAGCTTGCGGCCCGAGAACTCCCGCGACCTGGTGGCCAAGGTCAAGCGGACCGGAACGGGCGCGGTCCAGTTGGCCCTGACGCCGATCGTCGAGCGGCCGGGTGACTTCGCCGACGCCCCGGCCCGATTGCGCGACGCCGGCATCGCGATCCTGAGCGGCATGCTCGAGACCGTCGGCGAGGATTACTCGACGATCGCCCGCATCGCGGCCACGGGCGGAGTCCGGCCCGACGCGACCTGGCCCGCGACGCGAGCCCGCGCCGCCGAGGTCGCACGGGTCGCGGGTGAACTCGCCCTGCCGCTGGTCACCTTCCATGCGGGATTCCTGCCCCACGAGCGGGCCGATCCCGAGCGCCGCTCGATGCTCGGCCGGCTTCGCGAGCTGATCGACCTCTTTGCCGGTCGCGGCGTCGCCGTCGCCTTCGAGACCGGGCAGGAGCCCGCCGTGACGCTCGCCGACGGTCTCGTCGAACTCGACCGGCCCTCGGTCGGGGTCAACTTCGACCCGGCGAACATGATCCTGTACGGGGCGGGCGATCCGGTCGCGGCGATCGGCCGGCTCGGCCCGTGGGTGCGGCAGGTGCATGTGAAGGACGCGCTCCCCTCCGGCCGGCCCGGCGAGTGGGGCCGCGAGGTGCCGGCCGGTGAGGGGGCCGTGGACTGGAAGGCGTTCCTGGCCGCGGTCCGGGCCCTGCCGCGCCGGGTCGACCTCGTCATCGAGCGCGAGGCCGGCGACCGTCGCGAGGATGATGTCCGCACCGCGGCGGCGCTGCTTTCCCGCCATGGATTCCTCCCCGCATAGAGTCCCGCCCATGCCGACGTATCTCTACCGCACGACATTGCCCGACGGCCGCGAGGGCGAGCTCTTCGAGGTCGTCCAGAAGATGAGCGACCCGCCGCTCGAGCGCCACCCGGAAAGCGGCCTGCCGGTCGAGCGGGTGCCGGTCGTGCCGAACCTTTCGCTCAACCACAGTGATTCGGCCGACCGGCGGAAGCTGTCCGACGCGAACCTCGACCGCCTCGGCTTCACGAAGTACGTGAACGCCGGCGACGGGAAGTTCGAGAAGACCGCGGGCGGCGGGCCGTCGTCGATCTCGGCGGATTGAGCACCGATGAGCGCCGCCGACGCCCGCCGCGAGAAGGCCCGGATCGGGGAGCTCCGGGAGCTGCTCCGCCGCGCCGACCGGGCGTACTTCGTCGAGGACCGGCCGTTCCTCGCCGACAGCGAGTACGACCGGCTGCTCAAGGAACTCGCCGCTCTCGAGGCGCGGCATCCGGGGCTCGAGGACCCGACCAGCCCGACCCGTCGCGTCGGCGGCGCCGCGAGCGAGGGCTTCGCGACCGCGGTGCACCGCGTGCCGATGCGGTCGATCGACAACTCCTACGACGAGGCCGACGTGCGGGCGTGGTATGCCCGTTGCCGGGAGGGCCTTGCCGCCGAGGGCGAGCTCGCCCTCGTCTGCGACCCGAAGGTCGACGGCGTCGCGATCAGCCTGCGCTACGAGCGGGGGGAACTCGTCTCGGCGGTGACCCGCGGCGACGGCGAGAAGGGCGACGCGGTGACCGCGAACGCGCGGGCGATCCGCGCGGTGCCGCTGCGGCTCGAGGGCGACCGGGTGCCGGAGGTGGTCGAGGTGCGCGGCGAGATCTTCATGCCCGACGCGAGCTTCGCGCGGATCAACCGCGAGCGGGCCGACGCCGGCGAGCCGCTTTTTGCGAACCCGCGGAACTCGACGGCGGGCACGCTCAAGAGCCTCGACCCCGAGGTGGTCCGCTCGCGCGGGCTGCGGTTCCTCGCCCACGGCCTCGGCGAGACGAGCGGGCCGCTGGAAGCGGGCCGCACCTGGTCCGGTTCGCTGGTCGCGCTCGCGTCGCTCGGCATCCCTACCAGTCCCGACGCGGTCCGCGTCGAGGGCGTCGAAGCGGCGCTCGCGGCGATCGCCTCGTTCGACGCCCGCCGCCGCACGATGGGCTTCGCGGTCGACGGCATGGTCGTGCGGCTCGACCGCCTCGACTTCCAGGAGTCGCTCGGCTCGACCGCGAAGAGCCCGCGGTGGTGCATCGCGTTCAAGTACCCGCCCGACCAGGGCCGCACCCGCCTCCGGCAGGTCGAGTGGCAGGTCGGTAAGGGCGGGACCCTGACGCCGCGGGCGACGATGGATCCGGTGCCGCTCGCGGGCACCGTCGTACGGCACGCGACCCTCCACAACATCGAGGAGATCCGCCGCCGCGACATCCGACTGGGCGACCTCGTGATCGTCGAGAAGGCGGGCGAGATCATTCCGCAGGTCGTGCAGCCGGTGGTCGAGGAACGCACCGGGAACGAGACGCCGATCGAGCCGCCCGCACGCTGCCCGAGCTGCGGCGGGGCGATCGAGCCCGAAGGCCCGAAGCTCTACTGCGTGAATCCCGAGTGCCCGGCCCAGTTCCGCGAGCGGCTCGCGTGGTTCGTCGGCCGCGACCAGATGGATATCGAGGGGATGGGCGAGAAGCTCGTCGACCAGCTCGTCGAGAGCGGGCTCGTGCGGCACTTCGCCGACATTTTCCGGCTCGACCGCAAGGACCTCCTCGCCCTCGAGCGGGTCGGCGAGACGAGCGCCGACAATCTCCTCGCCGCCATCGAGACGGCGAGGTCCCGCGGCCTCGTGCGGGTGCTCGCCGGCCTCGGCATCCGGCACATCGGGGCGGCCGCCGCGAAGACGCTCGCGAAGGCGTTCCCCGACGCCGATTCGCTGCTCGCGGCCGACGAGGCGCAGCTCCGCGAGCTTCCGGATTTCGGCGAGATCACCGCCGCGAGCCTCGCGGCCGACCTCCGCACGCCGCGGATGCGCGAGACCTTCCGCCGCCTCGCCGAGGCGGGCGTCGACCTCCGCAGCCCGATCCATGACCCGTCGGCCGCGCCGCCGGCCGGGCCTTTCGCGGGGAAGACGGTCGTCGTCACCGGCGCGGTCGAGGGCTACACCCGCACCGGGATCACGGAGCTCCTCGAGCGGCTCGGAGCGAAGGTGGCGGGAAGCGTGTCGAAGCGCACCCAGCTGGTGATCGCGGGGGAGGAGGCCGGATCGAAGCTCGACAAGGCGCGTGAGCTCGGCATCGAGGTCTGGGACGCGGCCCGATTCGCAAGGGAAATCGCCGCCGCGGGTGCGGGGTGAGGCTCGGGTAGCATCTCCCCCGTGAGCCAAGTCGCCCTCGGTCTCCGCAGCCTCGTCATCAAGCTCGCGATCTTCGTCGCGATGGCGGCGCTGCTCGCGTGGGCCCTCGGCGGCACGCTCTGGCCGCGGCCCGAGCGGCTGAGGTCGAGCATCGTCGCCCTCTCCGACGATCCGGCCAAGGGCAATCGCGTCTGGTACGCGATCGACACCGAGGTCGGCGGCCGCGACCGGGGCCAGACCAGCGCGACGCTCGTGCGGCTCAAGCCCTCGCGCGGCACGCATTCCGCGACACCGGTCCTTCCCGTGCCCGCCGAGGCGGACGAGGATCGCGAGATCTGGGACGAGGCCCTCGCCCCGGTCCCGGTCGGGCCGGTCGACGACGCCAAGGAGATGTGGGTGGCCGCCCGGGTCCGCGGTACCGAGGGATGGCGGCTCGTGCGGGTCGGTGTCGCGGGCGACGTGCTCGAGCGGATCGAGTTCCCCGATCGCCTCGAGGTCGAGAGGCAACTCGCCCGCGTCCGTACGGGCCTGCCGGTGCAGTCGGCCGAGGCGGCCGCCGCGGCCCGCGGGGCGATGCTCG
>JBIKVN010000096.1:0-11340 GCA_044356865.1 Phycisphaerales bacterium
GGCCGATCGCCACAGTCATTGCCTTCCCGCGGGGTTCCGGTACACTTCCGGACTTCCCCCGGCCGATCCGGCCCGGGTTCCCCGCACGGAGTTTCTCGTCATGGCGCACAAGAAGGGACAGGGCTCGACCCAGAACGGCCGCGACTCGAACGCGCAGTACCGCGGCGTGAAGCTGTTCGGCGGCCAGGCTGCGAAGGCCGGTTCGATCGTGATCCGCCAGTGCGGCACCCGCTACAAGGCTGGCTACCTCGCCCGCCGCTGCAGCGACGACACCATCATGGCCCTCGTCGACGGGACCGTGAAGTTCCGCGGCCGGTTCGTCGACATCGTCCCGAGCGATCCGGCGATTCCGCAATACACCGCGGTCGGCTGACCGCACCCGCAGTCTTCCCCCGACGGCCGGCCCAGCGCCGGCCGTTGTCTTTGGCGGATCGTTTCTTCCCCCCCGATGCTCGTCGACCACGCCATCATCACCGTGCGGAGCGGACGCGGCGGGAACGGCAGCGCGAGCTTTCGCCGCGAGAAGGGCATTCCCAAGGGCGGCCCCGACGGCGGTGACGGCGGGAAGGGCGGCGACGTCGTCCTCGTCGGCGACGCCCACCTCGACACGCTCGCCGAGTTCGCCTTCAAGGTGCACTTCTTCGCCAAGCCCGGCGAGCGCGGCGCCCGCAAGAAGCAGCACGGCCACGCCGGCGACGACCTGCGGGTGCGATTGCCGCTCGGGTGCCTCGTCTACGACGCCGAGACCGACGAGCTGCTCGTCGACATGGTCGAGCCGGGCCAGGAGTTCATCGTCGCGAAGGGCGGCACGGGCGGCCGCGGCAACGACCGCTTCAAGACCCCGACCAACCAGGCCCCCGCCGAGTGCGAGCAGGGCGGCGAGACGGTCGAGCGGAAGATCCGGCTCGAGCTGAAGCTCATCGCCGACGTCGGGCTCATCGGCCTGCCGAACGCGGGCAAGTCGACGCTGCTCGGGGCGATCAGCCGGGCCACGCCGAAGATCGCCGACTACCCGTTCACCACGCTGCGGCCCCAGCTCGGCATCGCCGAGCTACCCGGCGAGCGGCGGCTGGTCTGCGCCGACATCCCCGGCCTCATCGAGGGGGCGAGCGAGGGCGCCGGGCTCGGGCACGAGTTCCTGCGGCACATCGAGCGGACCGCAACGCTCGTGCATCTCCTCGATTGCTGCCCGTCGGACGGCAGCGACCCGGTCGCGAACTGGAAGACGGTGCGGGCCGAGCTCGAGGCGTTCTCGCCCGAGCTCGCCGAGAAGCCCGAGCTCGTCGCGTTCAACAAGATCGACCTGCTGCCCGAGGAGGAACGGGCCGCGACGCTCAAGCGGCTGCGGAGCAAGCTGAAGCTCGGGCCCGGCGAGGGGGTGGCGATCTCGGGCGCGACGACGGCGGGCGTGCGCGATCTGCTCGAGAAGGCTTGGTCTATGGTCCAGGCCGGGCGTGCCGCGCCGGCCTGAGTGGCCTCACCGGCAGAGCAGCATCCACTCGGCGAAGAACACGTCGAACTCGTCGCGGTAGCGCTCGGCGAGCGTGAGCCCGGCGATCTCGGCGATGAGGCTCGCGTCGCGGGGCAGCGTGACCGCGCGGCCGCCGCCGGCGGCGGCGATCTCGGCGAAGTACTCGACCTCGCCGGGCTTCATGGGGCGCCGCCACGGGGAGATCGTGCGGTCCTTGCGGAGGCGGGTGCCGTCCCACTTCTCGAGTCCGCCCTTGCCCGGGGCGACGGGGGTGTCCTTCGTCGCGGGCGTCTCGGCCTCGGGTGCCTCCGCCTCGCGCCGCGGCGGGGCGAGATCCTGGTGCGGGGCGATCGCGAACGTGCTCACGCCCGCGGCCTTCGCGGCCTTTGCGGCGGCGACGCACTGCTCGCCGGTTCCGGGATGCGGCGGCGCGTCGCCCACGAGCACCACGACCTTGCGCGACTCGGGCGACCACGAGAGCGAGCCGTAGGCGAGGCGAAGCGCCGGCAGCACGCTCTCGGGCCGGTCGCCGCCGCCCTCGGCGGAGAGGTCCCAGAGCCGCGATCGCGCCTCGACGGGAGAGTTCGTGAAGTCCCACGCCCGCGTCTCCCAGCGGTCGCGGCGGTCGCGGTAGCCGACGATCGCCACGCGGGCCCCGGCGGTCGCCTCGCGGGCGAAGGCGAGCAGGGCGTCGATGCCCGACTGCGTCTCGGCGATCTCGCCCGACATGCTCGCGGTGCAGTCGAGGACGATCGCAAGGTCGATCGGCTTCGCCGAGAGGTCCTCGAGGTGGGTCTCGAGCTCGGCCATGCGGGCGGCGGGCAGGTTCGCGAACGGGCCTCGCCAATCGAGCGGGATCTCGGCGGGCCAGGTCTCGCGCGGCGGGAAGAGGAAGCCGCCGTGCAGGCCGTGGTCGCGGCGGTTCTCGCGGTACCAGGCACGCCAGCGGTACGAGCGGCCCGAGTCGGTTCCGCCCGAGATCGCCGCGAGGCGAGGCGAGAGGGAACCCGTGCCGGCGCGGTCCATCCGAAGGATGATCTCGCCGAAGGTCCTCGCGGCGTCGAACTCCTTCGCGTCGAGTCCGCCGGCCAGCGCGAGCTCGAGCGCGAGGCAGCGATCCTCGAGCGAATCCGAGGCGTCGAGCGTGCGTACGCCGTTCAGCAGGCGCTCCTTCGGATACGGGAAACGGCAGCGAAGCGCGGTGCGGATCACCCGAGGTTCGCTTTCGGCATCGAGGCGGATCGAGTCAGCGGGAAGGCCACGGCGAGCCGCGGCGAGGAGTGCGTAGCAGCGGACCGGCCAGGCGCGGTCGGCGAGCAGCGACCGCAGCGACGCCTCGCTCTCGGGGCAGCCGTAGCGGGCGAGCCGCAGGGCTGAGAGAGCCCGCCGCACCCACGACGGGCTTGCGGCGAGGCGGGCGATCGTCTCGCGTTCCGATGCGCCGGCGGCGGCGAGCGTCGGGATCGGCTCGGCGTCGGTTGCGGCCGCGGCGTCCGCCGGTGGTTCGGCGCGCAGCGGCGGCGCGGCGAGAGCCGCAAGCACGAGCGACAGGACGATCGCGGGAGCGATCCGCATGAGGGCGACGATACGCGACGAGCGCCGGGGAAGTCTCGCGGGAAGGCCGGACACTGCCGACGAATCGCCGCGCCCGTCGCATCGGCCCCGTGGCCGGGAATCGCTCGACGATCGGCCACGCCTGCGTTCGCCGTCCTCGTCATGCGTCGGCCGCGGGCCGACGCTCCATGCGCGGGGTGCGGTCGGCGGCGACTCTCGCGAGCGGGCCTCGTGCCGTACAGGGCGCATGGAGTGCCGGCCTGCGGCCGGCAACGCTGGACGCCGCGGCCGTCCCGTGCCCCGGCCTGGGAACGCCGGCCTTGGCCGGCGCCGATGGACGCATCGGCCGTTCGACGGTTGGGTGCGCGTGCGTTCGCCGTCCTCGTCATGCGTCGGCCGCGGGCCGACGCTCCATGCGCGGGGTGCGATCGGCGGCGACTCTCGCGAGCGGGCCTCGTGCCGTACAGGGCGCATGGAGTGCCGGCCTGCGGCCGGCAACGCTGGACGCCGCGGCCGTCCCGCGCCCCGGCCTGGGAACGCCGGCCTTGGCCGGCGCCGATGGACGCATCGGCCGTTCGACGGTTGGGTGCGCGTGCGTTTGCCGTCCTCGTCACGCGTCGGCCGCGGGCCGACGCTCCATGCGCGGGGTGCGGTCGGCGGCGACTCTCGCGAGCGGGCCTCGTGCCGTACAGGGCGCATGGAGTGCCGGCCTGCGGCCGGCAACGCTGGACGCCGCGGCCGTACCTCGCCCGGGCGTTCCGGGCACTGGATGGACGAAGGTCAGGTGCGGTCCGGACCGGCCACCGGCGCCCCGCTTCACTCGCCCGGCCGCTCGACCGACTGCTTCAGCGTCCTCAGCGCATCGAAGGCCGCGAGCGGAGTCAGTTCCTCGATCTTCATCGCCTTCAGGGCCTCGATCGCCGGGTGCGGCAGGAACTCGGTGAAGAGCGAGAGCTGCCCCGACGGTTCACGCCCCCGCGTCGGGGCCCTCGCGATCGCCTCGCGGGCCTTCCCGGCGGTCGCTTCCGTCTCGACCGCGAGCGTCTCGAGCAGCTCGCGGGCCCGGGAGACCGTCTCGGGCGGAAGCCCGGCGAGGCGGGCGACATGGATGCCGTAGCTGCGGTCGGTGCGGCCGGGCAGGATGCGGTGGAGGAAGATCACGCGGTCTTCCCATTCGCGCACCGCCACGTGCAGGTTCGTCACCGCGGGGAGCCGATCGGCGAGCGAGGTGATCTCGTGGTAATGCGTCGCGAACAGCGTGCGGCAGCCGCGATTGGCGAGCGTCTCGGCGATCGCCCACGCGAGGCTCAGGCCGTCGAGGGTGCTCGTGCCGCGGCCGATCTCGTCGAGGATCACGAGCGACCGCGGCGTCGCGTGGTGCAGGATGTTCGCGGTCTCGGTCATCTCGACCATGAAGGTCGACTGGCCCGAGTGCAGCTCGTCGCTCGCCCCGATCCGCGTGAAGATCCGGTCGACGAGGCCGATCTCGGCGCTTTCGGCGGGCACGAAGCTGCCGGCGTGGGCCAGCAGGACGGCGAGCGCGACCTGCCGGATGTAGGTGCTCTTGCCGGCCATGTTCGGGCCGGTGATGAGGGCGAGCGTGCCGCCGTCGATGCCGAGGCGGCAGTCGTTCGGGACGAAGCGTTCCCGCAGGATCGCCTCGAGCACGGGATGGCGGGCCCCGACGAGCGAGAGCCGCGGGCCGTCGGCCATCGCCGGCCGGCACCAACGCTCGCGCCGCGCGACCGAGGCGAGCGACCGCACCACGTCGAGCCGGGCCACGAGGTCGGCGAACTCGGCGAGGCCCGCGGCCTCGCGGGCGACGGCCGCGCAGAGCTCCTCGAAGAGCCGCTTCTCGCGATCGATCGCCCGGCTCTCGGCCGAGAGCACCTTGTCCTCGAATTCCTTGAGCTCGGGCGTGATGTACCGCTCGGCGTTCTTGAGCGTCTGCTTCCGCGTGAAGTTCGCGGGCACCCGTTCCACGTTCGCGTGGGTGATCTCGATGTAGTAGCCGAAGACCGAGTTGTAGCCGACCTTGAGCGAGGGGATTCCGCTCGTCTCGACGAGCGTCCGTTGGTACTCCGACAGCCACGAGTTCGCGTCGCGCTGCAGCAGCCGGCACTCGTCGAGGAGGACGTCGAAGCCGTCGCGGAAGAGGCCGCCCTCGCGGAGGTGCGCGGGCGGCGCCTCGACGCAGCCCTCGGCGATGCGGCTCGCGAGCGGCTCGAGCGAGGCGCGAAGCGAGGCGAGGCCCGCGCGGTCGGCGGCGAACGCCTCGCGACGCTCGAGGATCGTCTCGAGCGAGGCGAGGGCCGAAAGCGAGCGGCCGAGCGCGACCAGGTCGCGCGGCGTCGCCCGTCCGGTGCCGATGCGGCCGCCGATGCGGGCAACGTCCTGGATCGGACCGAGCGCCTCGGCGAGCTCGTCGTCGAAGCGCTCGTCGCCGACGATCGCCGCGACCGCCGAATGTCGGGCCTCGATCGCGGTGCGGTCAAGCAGGGGGAAGCAGATCCAGTTCCGCAACAGCCGCCGGCCCATCGCGGTCCGGGTGCGGTCGATCGTCGCGAGCAGCGACCCGTCGGTCGCGCCGCTGCGGAGCGTCCGCTCGAGCTCGAGGCTGCGGAGCGTCGTCGCGTCGAGGGCGACGCGGTCGCCGGCGCTCTCGCGCCGCGGCGGCCGAAGGTGGGCAAGCCGCGAGGAGCCGCCCGCATCGGGCTGCCGGTCGGCGAGGCAGCGCAGGAGGGCCCCCGCGGCGATGGTCGCGGCGTCGGTCTCGCGCAGGCCGAAGCCCTCGAGGCTCGCGACGCCGAAATGGCCGCGGAGGGCGTCGGCGGCGTCCCGCGGCCGGAACGTCCACGCCGGCCGCGGCGACAGCGACCCGGGTCGCGCGACCCGGATCGCGTCGGCGAACGCCGGCAGCGAGCCGTCGGTCTCCTCGGCGACGATCGTCTCGGCGGGCGAGAGGCGGGCGAGCTCGTCGGCGAGGCGTTCCGCGGGCGTTTCCACCACGCGGAACGAGCCGGTCGAGAGTTCGGCGAGGGCGATCGCCGCGACATTCCCGGCGATCGCCACCGCCGCGAGCTGGTTCTCGCGGCCTTCCTCAAGCAGCGACTCGTCGACGAGCGTCCCCGGCGTCAAGACCCGCGTCACGCCGCGGTCGACCACGCCCTTCGCGTCCTTCGGGTCCTGCAGCTGGTCGCAGATCGCGACGCGGTGCCCCATCTCGACCAGCCGCCGCAGGTAGTTCTCGGCCGAATGGAACGGCACGCCCGCCATCGCCATGCCCTTGGTCCGCTCGGTGAGCGTCAGCCCGAGGGCCTTGTGGATCACGACCGCGTCGGCGTCGAAGAGCTCGTAGAAGTCGCCCATCCGGAAGAACAGCAGGCACTCCGGATGCTCACGCTTGAACCGCAGCCACTGCTGCATGGCGGGCGTGCGGTAGAGCGGGTTCGCGGCGAGGGCTTCCGGGTCGGCGCCGCCGAGCGTGGCGGCCCGGGTGGGCATCGGGACGGCCGGGGCGGTCATGGGCGGGCCGAGTATAGGGATCGGGGTGCAAGAAAAAAGGCGGTGAACGCCGGGGGCGGCGGCAGGGCGCGGTACAAGACGAGCGATGGGGATCGGCTTCCGACAGCTTGTCCACGCACCGGGAAGGATCGTCGCGATGGTCGCGATGGTCGCGATCGTCGCGACCTGGGCCTGCCCCGCGGCGGCGCGGGCCCAGGCCACCTCGGGGCACCTGCCCGATCCGCTCGGGTGGCGCCGGCTCGAGGACCTCGTCGATCGGAACGTCGAGCCGCCGCTGACCGTCGCGCAGGCGGAAGTGGCCGCGGCGCTCGCCCGCGACGCGGCCGAGCGGTACCGGGCGGTGCGCGACACCGAGGTCGAGCGATTCCTCGCGAAGGCCGACGAGCTGCTCTCGCTGCGCCGCTCGCCCGACCGTGCCGCCATCCGCGAGGCGTTCGCCCGGCAGTCGGCGCTCGTCGCGAGCATCGAGGCGATCGACGCCGAGCTGTTCGCGGGCCTCGAGGCAACGCTCGATGAGCCACAGCGGGCGACCTTCGCGCGGGTGCGGCGGGCTCGCGAACGCGAGACGCTCGTCGCGACCATGCCGCTCGGTCGTGATCCGGGGTTGCGGCGGGCGATCGAGCCTTGCCTCGGAAGGATCGGGGCGAATGTCGACAAGATCGCGGGAGTCCGCGGGCTGCTTGATGCGAGCGAACCCGCGGTGAACGACCGCCTGCGGGCGGTGCGGGACCGCACCCGCGAGTTGCTTGTCGCGGCGGGAGCGGCTTTCGAGGCCGAGGTCGGCGTGCTGCCCCCGATCGGGGCGGCGATCGATCCGGAGGAACTCGAGCGGATCCGCGGCGCGATCTCGTCGCGGGTCGCCCGCGAGATCGACGAGGCGGTCGCGGCGATCCGGGCCTTGCGGAAACAGCAGGACCAGGCGCTCGACGCGGCGTGCGCGATCCTGCCGCGCGGGAAGGCCGTTCTGTTGCGGGCGCTGGCCAGTTCCGAACGGCTCGAACGCTCGGTGGAACTTCCCGTCGACCATGGACAGGTCCTGCTGGGAAAGACAACGTCGCTGCTCGGGGCGGGCGGAGCGCCCGTTCCCCTCGGAGGTCCGGGCCTCGCACCGATCAGTCCGGAAGAGGTCGAGGTTGTGCGGCCTCGGCTGGTCGCGTGGCTCGAGGCCGATCGTCCGTGGCTCGACGAGACTCGTGCGATGCGCGATCGGCAGCTTCCCGCGGCGGTGGCCGAGGTGTTCGGGCCAAGCCCGATCTTCGGGTGGGAGGAGCTCGGGCTGTCCCACCGGGACTTTCCCGAGGACCGGCGGCCGGTACTGCTCGCCCGCGACCGGCGGGCCGTCGAGGAACTCGCCTGGCTCGAGGCGACGCTCGGCGCGGAGCGGTTCGCCGCCGTGCCGCCCGCGACCTTCCGAACTGGGCGACGCGGCCCGGTGGATTCGGACGACGCCCCGATGTTCCTTCCGGTCGCGGGCATGGCGTGGATGAAGGCCCCCGAGCGGCCGGCCGACCCGAGGCAGGCACGGCGGGCGTCGTGGTCGCGAAGCCGCGGGACTTCCTGGGGGCGAGGCGGGCTGATCGAGCCGCCGGACGAGGCGTCGAATGGCTCGCTTCGCGAGACGGTCTCGTTCGTCGCGAACCGGCCGGCGATCGAGAGTGCCTTCGTCGGCCGGGCCGCGGCCCTCGCCGCGATCGAGGATCGGATCACGGCGCTCGCCGTCTCCGAGCGGGAATGGAGCCGCCGCGCGATGGGGTTGGATGCCGGCCCTCCGGATACGGTTGCGATCCTCGACCGCAACCGGGCCGAGCGCGACGCGATCTTCCTCGCGATCGCCGAGGCCGACGAGTCGTTCTTCGCAGCGCTGCGGTCGATCGTCGAGGCGGACGGGGGGCTCTCTGCGGCCGGTCGCCGGGCGATGTCGCTCGCCGTCGAGAGCGCCCGGATCGATCGGGCCGTCGATCGCGAGATTGCGGCGAATCTCGGGTTGAACCTGACGTTCGAGTTCGAAGCCCGGTTCGCCTCGCCGGTCGCGGCGATGCGCGAGTCGGGAGTCGAGTGGCCGAACCCATCGGTCGCCGAGCGGGTGCTTCGGGCCACGGACCTCGCCCTCGCCGACCTCCGTCGCCTCCGCGGCATCGCCTTTCGAACCACCGATGCGCTGAAGGTGGACCTGCGCGATGCCGAAGCGACGCGGGAACGGCTCGAGCGGGCCCGCGAGTACGCCCAAGCCCGGAGACGGCTGGTCGCGAACTGGCGGTCGCTGCTCGGGGAATGGCAGGAAGCGCTGCCGCCCGCGGATCGCGGTCGCTTCGTCGCGTCGTACCTCCGGATCGCGGCGCCCGATCTCTTCGCGACCGCCGACGACCCCGCGCCGCTGCTCGCGGCGGCTGGAGGGCAGCCGGAAATCGCGGGGAATCCCGAGTTGGTCGCGGCCCTCGCCGATCTCAAGGCCGACCGTCGCCTCAACTACCTCCCGGTCTGCGAGGCGATCGCCCGAGCCGAATGCCTGTTCGAGCCGAGGAACGTGCGAGCCATCCAGCGGCTGGAGTGGGAAAGGCGCGAGGCCTCGGCCCAGATCGTCGGCCGCCTGCGTCGACTGGTCGGTGACGAGGCGTCGGAAGCGATCGGGTTGCCGGATTTCGCGGCCCGGCTTCGCCGGGAGGAGTAGCGGGGGGCGGGCAGTCCGGGGCAGTCCGGAACGGCGAGGCCATGCCTCGTCGACGATCGACGCGAAGGGTTCACCGCCTGGGCCGGCCCGCCCGGCCGCCTGTGGCGTCCCGCAAAAACACCACCGGCGACCCGAAGGTCGCCGGTGGCAGTGGAGCGGATGAGGATCGAACTCACAACCTCTTGAATGCGATTCAAGCGCTCTCCCAGTTGAGCTACCGCCCCAAGCGGGAAGAGGCGGGAGTATAGCGTGGGTCCCGCCGGGGGCCGGTCGGCCGGAGTATCCTCTGACCCCCATTGCGGACGGCCCCGGGCCGGGCCGCCCGTTCGGTCGCCCCGGCCGCCCCCAACGTCCCCGAGACCTCCCCGTGAGCTTCGGCCCCCAGATCGCCCTTTACACCGTCCTCATCGTCGCGGCGTCGCTGCTCGGGGGCGTGCTGCCGTCGATCCTTCGCCTCGGCCACCGGGGGCTCCAGCTCTCGCTCTCGCTCGTCGCGGGGGTGATGTTCGGCGTGGCCATCTTCCACCTCCTTCCCCATGCGGTCATGATCGCCGCCGACGCCGGGGGGGCGGCGAGCCACTCGACCCTCGATCCGATCATGCTCGCGGCGGCGGTCGGGTTCGTGGCCCTCTTCCTGCTCGAGCGGTTCTTCCACTTCCACCACCACGAGCCGGTCGAGACGCCCGAGGCCGAGTGCGGCGACTGCGGCGGCCACCACCATGACCACCGCAAGGCCGTGGCCGCGGAACGGTCGGCCGGCCGCGCCGCCGGCCCGGCCCGTCTCGGGTGGGTGGGGGCGATCTTCGGGCTCGGCGTGCACAGCCTGCTCGAGGGGGTCGCCCTCGCCGCCAGCCTCGTGGCCGCGAGCGAGGCGTGTTCGCATCCGGGACATGATCACTCAGCCCACGCGGCCCATGCCGACGCCCTGGCCTGGGCGGGTTTTGCGACCTTCCTCGTGATCGTGCTGCACAAGCCGTTCGACGCGATGACCCTCACCGCCCTCATGCGGCACGCCGGGAAGTCGCGCAAGGCGATCGTGATCGCGAATCTCCTGCTCGCGGCCCTCGTTCCCGCGGGCATCGGTCTCTTTCTCCTCGGGGTCGCCGGGCGCGGCGACGCCCTCGCGGCGACGGCCCTAGCCCTGGCCTTCTCGGCCGGCATGTTCCTCTGCATCGCCTCGAGCGATCTCCTGCCCGAACTCCAGTTCCACCGCCACGACCGGGTGACGCTCTCGCTCTCGCTGCTGGCCGGGCTCGGACTCGCCTTCGCCATCGCCCGCTTCGAGGCGGCCGCCCACGAGGCGGCGCACGCCCACGACCACGCGCTCGACCCCGGGCACGACCACTCCCACGACCACTCCCACGACCACTCTCACGACCACTCCCACGACCACGGGCACGACCACGCCCACTGACCTTCACCTTCCGAGACCACCCATGGCCGACCAGCCGCCCATCAAGGTCGAGAAGGTCCTCGCCGAGCTCAACCGGCTCCGCACCGACCTCTCGAAGGACCCGACCGACCTCGAGTGGTTCACGCTCCACCATGTCTTTTGCTTCGTCTCGTACAAGATGGGCGACTTCCAGAAGTACCTGAACGAGACGGTCAAGCCCGGCGAGCATCCGGGCGAGTGACTTTCCGATGCCCGACTACAAGTCCACGCTGAACCTACCGAAGACGGGCTTCGCCATGAAGGCGAATCTCGCCCAGAACGAACCGCTCTCGCAGCAGCGCTGGGAAAGCCTCGGGCTCTACCGCCGCCTCGCCGAGAGCCGGGCGGGGAAGCCGCGGTTCGCGTTCCACGACGGACCGCCCTACGCGAACGGGGCCATTCATGTCGGCCACCTGCTCAACAAGGTGCTCAAGGATCTCGTGGTGCGGACGAGGCTGATGGAGGGCATGGACTGCCCGTTCGTGCCCGGCTGGGACTGCCACGGCCTGCCGATCGAGCACAAGGTCCTGACCGAGATGGTCGCCGCGGGCAAGGCCGCGAAGCTCGACGGGCTCGCCCCGGATGTCCGCCGCATGGCGATCCGCCGCGAGTGCGCCCGCTCGGCCGAGAAGTTCATCAAGCTGCAGGCGACGCAGATGCAGCGGCTCTTGACGCTCGCCGACTACGCCG
>JBIKVN010000319.1:0-3135 GCA_044356865.1 Phycisphaerales bacterium
GGAGAGTGGCGAAAGATCCGCCTGCTGTCCGGCCCGGTCGCCCCGACCGCCGCCGGCGACGCCTGACCGCGGGTTTCCGCATGCGTTGAACCTCCCGGTGGCCGTCCGTACACTGTCCCTCTTCCCCCTCCCGGAGAACCCCATGACCACCCACAGCGGACTCGACACGGTAATCGGCGGAACCGGCGGCAAGACCGCCAACCCGGAAGCGGCGGAGCAGTGCTACCGCAAGGGCCAGGAGTTCGAGCGCGCCGGCGACCGCGTCGGCGCCTGCGAGCAGTACCGGCAGGCCCGCGAGCACGACTCGCACGACGCGGCGACTTTCCGGCTGGCCTACCTGCTCGACCTGCTCGGCGAGGAAGACGAGTCGATGGGTCTCTTCGATGACATGGTCCGCCAGCCCAAGCCGCCGCTGAACGCCCTCGTCAACCTCGCGATCCTCCACGAGGACCGCGGCGAGTACGTGCGGGCCGAGCGGCTCCTGCGGCAGGTGCTCGAGACCGAACCGAACCACCGGCGGGCCCTCTCGTTCCACAAGGATGTCCTGGCCTCGAAGGAGATGTTCGTCGATCTCGACACCGAGCGGGAAAAGGCCGGCAACGCCGCGGTGCTCGACACCCCGGTGACCGACTTCGAGCTTTCGGTGCGGGCCCGCAACTGCCTCAAGAAGATGAACATCCGCACCCTCGGCGATCTGCTGCGGATTTCCGAGGCGGAGCTCCTCTCGTACAAGAATTTCGGCGAGCAGTCGCTCGTCGAGATCAAGGCGATGCTCACGACCAAGGGCCTGCGGCTCGGGCAGGGCCTCGAGGGCGGGAAGGCCCGTCGCGACATCCTCGAGCAGCTCCGCGGCACCGTGCCGGAGACCGTCCTGAACAAGCCGATCTCGAGCCTCGAGCTTTCGGTCCGGGCCCGCAAGGCCCTGCAGCTGCTCGGCGTCGCGACCCTCGGCGAACTCGCCTCGCGGACCGAGGCCGAGCTCATGGGCGTGAAGAACTTCGGCCAGACCTCGCTCGTCGAGATCAAGGAAAAGCTGGCCCAGAACGGCCTGCGGCTCCGGATCCTCGAGTGAGCCCGGCCGGTGCGGGCGGTCGCTTCTCGGGGGTGCTACGC
The DNA here is from genome assembly GCA_044356865.1 of Phycisphaerales bacterium. Lineage (GTDB taxonomy): Bacteria > Planctomycetota > Phycisphaerae > Phycisphaerales > SM1A02 > JBEIUL01. The sequence goes on from JBIKVN010000319.1 coordinate 1,114, forward strand.
TTTGCCCGCCATGGATCGGCGCTCCCGCGATGAAGGACCGTCCTCGCCCGTTCCGGCTGACCGCCGCGCGTTCCTCGCGGCCGCGTCGGCGGGGGTAGCGGCTTTCCTTGTCGGGTGTGACCACGGGCGTCCGACGGCGCGGAGCCGTTCGCTGCCGGCGGGGGCGACCCCCGATGCCCTCGGTGACGCGACCCCGTCCGCGGTGCCTCCCGGTCCGAACGCGCCCGCTCCACCTCCGGCTCCCAAGCCCCTCGAACGACCTCTTCCTCCGACCGCGGAACCGTCGATCCGCGTGCGGCTTGCCGAGGTCGCGGCGCCGGGATCGGTCCGCGTCGGGACCGATCGGGGCACGATCCGCGTCGAGGGCGCCGACGGCAGCGTGGTCTCGCTGGCGGGCCCGCTTGCGGTGGCGTTGGCCACCGACGGCCGCTGGACGGTCGGTTCGCGGAAGCTCGTGCCCGGCCCGCTCGAACTGGCGCCCGCCGCCGGAGCCCACCTCGACCTGAACGGACAGGCGTTCCCCGGCTCGCTGCGGCTGGTCCCGGTGAGCGCCGAGGGCATCGCCTTCGACGCGGTCGTCGAGGTTCCCCTCGAGACCTACCTGCCGGGCGTGCTCGCGAAGGAACTCTTCAACTCGTGGAAGGTCGAGACCCACCGGGCCCAGGCGGTGGCGGCCCGGTCGTTTGCGATCTGCGAGATGCACGTGAACGCGCGACGGCACTACGACGTCGTCGCCGGCGAGGCGAGCCAGGCGTGGATCGGGAAGACCGCCCACTCGACCAGCGTCGACGCGGTGCGGGCGACCTTCGGCACGGTGCTGGCCTGGGAGGGCCGGGTCGTTCCCGCGTACTACTCGAGCTGCTGCGGCGGCCGGCCGGCGAGCGCCAAGGACGCGATCCGCGACATGGCCTTCAACGCGATCCCGCCGCTCGAGGCGACGGCCGCGGGCCGCGACGACTGCTGCGAGGCCTCGCCGAACTTCCGCTGGACGATGTCGCTGCCTCGTGCGGCTTCCGACGCCCGGCTGGCCGGTTACGCGGCGGGCGAGTGGCCCGCGGCGGCCGGGCTCGGGCCGCTGGCCGGCGTCGAGGTCGTCGACCGCAACGCCGCCGGACGGCCCCGGACCTATGCCCTTGTCGATCGCGCCGGCCTGCGCCGCGAGATCCCCTCCGAGCGGCTGCGCTGGGCGCTGAACTTCACCGACGCCAAGGTCGGGGCCCCGAAGTCGCGGGTCAAGAGCGGCGACCTCGAGGTCTCGTTCGCGGCGACCGAGCTGTCGCTGGCGGGTCGCGGCTTCGGCCACGGGGCGGGGATGTGCCAGTACGGGGCTGAAGGCATGGCGAAGCGGGGCGCGAACTGGCGGCGGATCCTCGCCCGGTACTACCCCGGCGCCGAACTCGCGGTCGCGTACGGCGCGACCTGAACTCTCGCGGCGGCAGTCACTTGCCGCGCTGTGCGCAACCCTGACCAAACGCTCACTCGCCTGGCGGGGATCCCGTGGCATGGTCAGGGTCCGGTCCCTGCGGGCCGGTCGCGTTCCCTCGCGAACCCGTTCCCTTCCCGTTCCCATTTCCAGGAGCAGAGAGATGCTGAAGCCAATCGCCGGGGCGATCGCCCTTGCCGTCGCCGCGTGCGTCCACGCCGACATCGTCACCCAGTGGAACTTCAACGGACCTTCGACGGCGACGGTGCCGGGCGGCACGAGCAGCCCGCTTCCCTCGGTCGGCGCGGGCACCGCGTCGCTCATCGGCGGCATCACCGCAAGCTTCGCCTCGGGCGCCGCGACCGGCGGTTCGTCCGATCCGGTGACGACCGCCCCGCCGAACTACGCCTGGAACACGTCCAGCTATGGGGCGCAGGGCACCGGCAGCGGCGAGCGCGGCGTGCAGTTCAGCGTCAGCACCGCCGGATTCTTCGACATCGGCATCTCGTTTGACCTGCGGCACTCGAACACCTCGAGCCGCTTCGTGCAGTTCCAGTACTCGCTCGACGGGACGAACTTCTCGTCGAAGAACCTCGTCG
>JBIKVN010000097.1:0-11289 GCA_044356865.1 Phycisphaerales bacterium
CTGGTCGGCGACGAGTGGCGGCAGACCGTCCGCGGCGAGGCGCCGACCACCGTCGAGGAGCCGTTCGCCGACGTGACGGTCGGCGTGACCAACGCCCTGACCGAGGTCGGCGAGCTGGCGGGCAAGCGTTTTCTCGACGATTCCGGCCGGATCATCCGCCCGTCGAAGGGCGACGAGGGGTGCGACCTCTACATCTCGACCTCGTCGGCGGGCGGAGGCCTGCAGATGGTGGTCGCGGGGCTGGTCGCCCAGATGACCGGGGCCAGCGCGAAGCGGGCCGCCCTCGGGGCCGGCGCCATCGTGATGGACACCATCGCCGCGAACGACCGCCGCAAGCCGCACGAGCAGATCCAGCGGATCCGCGAGCTGCGACCCGACATGGTGCTCATCTCGGGCGGCACCGACGGCGGCAACACGCAACAGGTGGTGCAGATCGCCGAGCTCATCGCCCCCGCCAAGCCGCGGCCACGGTTCGGCGGCGAGTACCGATTGCCGGTGATTTTCGCGGGAAATCGCGACGCGGCCCCCAAGGTCGCCGAGATCTTCCGCGACGGCTTCGACCTCTCGATCGTCGACAACCTGCGGCCGACGCTCGAGACGGAGAACCTCGAGCCGGCCCGTGACCGCATCCACGACGTCTTCCTCGAGCACGTGATGGCCCACGCCCCGGGCTACGACACGCTCATCGAGTGGGCCGACGCCCCGATCATGCCGACGCCCGGCGCGGTCGGCGACATCCTGCGGCGGATCGCCGAGCGGGACGGCATCAACGCCCTCTGCGTCGACATCGGCGGGGCCACCACCGACGTGTTCAGCGTCTTTTCCGGGCAATTCAACCGCACGGTGAGCGCCAACCTCGGGATGAGCTACTCGATCTCGAACGTCTGCGCGGAAGCGACGATGCCCAAGGTCCTGCGCTGGGTGCCGACCGAGATGGACGAGCGCGAGCTGCGGAACCGCGTCAAGAACAAGATGATCCGCCCGACGACCATCCCTCAGACTCGCGAATCGCTGCTCTTCGAGCAAGCGGTGGCCCGCGAGGCGCTGCGGCTGGCCTTCGCCCAGCACCGCGAGTTCGCGACCGGCCTCAAGGGCGTGCAGAAGCAGCGGACGGTCGGCGACCTCTTCGCCCAGGACGGCGGCTCGGACTCGCTGGTCGACCCGATGCGGATGGACCTGCTCATCGCCTCGGGCGGCGTGCTGAGCCACGCCCCGCGCATGGAGCAGACCGCGTCGATGCTCATCGACAGCTTCGAGCCCGAGGGTTTCACGACGCTCGCCAAGGACTCGATCTTCATGATGCCGCACCTCGGAGTGCTCGCGAGCGTGCATCCCGAGGCGGCGATGCACGTCTTCGAGCGAGATTGCCTGGTGATCTTGGGCACCTGCGTCGCGGCCCGGGGCGACGCGAAGTGGGGCAAGCCCTGCTTCGCGTGGAAACTTGCGGCGAAATCCGGCCCGCGGCAGGGCACACTGGCCTGCGGCGAGATCGCGCGGGTTCCCCTGCCGCTTGGCGAGACCGCCGAACTCGAGGTCGTGCCCGAGAAGGGCTTCGACGTCGGCGGCGGGCCCGGCAAGCCGGTGCGTCGCCCGGTGAAGGGCGGCGAGGTGGGCCTCGTGCTCGACGCCCGCGGCCGCCCGTTGACGCTGCCCGAAAACCGCGATGAGTGCCGGGCGATCGTCGACCGCTGGTCGAAGGCCCTCAACCTGCACGGGAGCGACTGAGCGATGGCGAAGGCCTACACGCCCGGACTCAAGGTTTCCGCCCGCTCCCGCGTCCGGGTGCGGCGTTCGCTGCCCGTGGCCGGCGAGACGCTGGTCACCGTCGGCCAGCGGGTCGGGGCCGAGGAGGTGGTCGCCCGCACCTTCACCGAGGGCGAGGTCACGCCGGTGAACCTCGCGAATCTTCTCGGCTGTCCCGCGGGCGACGTGCCCGGCTGCCTGCTCAAGAAGGTCGGCGACGCGGTGGCCGCGAACGAGATCGTCGCCCGCAGCAAGGGCATCTTCGGCTTCGGCAAGAAGGACGTCGCGAGCCCGGTGGCGGGCACCATCGAGAGCGTCTCGGGCACGACCGGGCAGATGATCGTGCGCGGGGCCCGCGTGCCGGTCGAGGTGAAGGCGTATCTCGCGGGCACCGTCGTCGAGGTGCTGCCGCACGAGGGCGCGACCGTCGAGGCGACCGCGGTCTTCGTGCAGGGCATCTTCGGGATCGGCGGCGAGACCTTCGGCCCGATCCGCGTGGCCTGCCCCACGCCGGGCGAGCGGCTCGACGCGGCGCACCTCAGGCCCGAGTTTCGCGGGGCGATCGTGATCGGCGGCGCCCGCATGACCGCCGAGGCGATCAAGCGGGCCCGCGAGATCGGCGTCGCGGCCCTGGTCTCGGGCGGCATCGACGACGCCGACCTGAGGGACGTGCTCGGCTACGACCTCGGGGTCGCGATCACGGGTTCGGAGAAGATCGGCCTGACCTGCGTGATCACCGAGGGTTTCGGGGACATCGCGATGGCGGCCCGGACCCACGCCCTGCTCGTCGCCCAGGAAGGCCGGCCCGCGTCGGTGAACGGGGCGACCCAGATCCGGGCGGGCGTGATGCGGCCCGAGATCCTCGTGCCGCTCGAGGGGGACGCCGCCGGCGACGCCCCGGCCGCGGGCGGCCCGGCCGCGGGCGAGCTGAAGCCCGGGACGCCGGTGCGGATCATCCGCGACCCCTGGTTCGGACGGCTCGGGACGGTGGCCAGCCTGCCGCACGAGCCGCGGGTCCTCGAGTCGGGCTCGAAGGCCCGCGTACTTGAGGTTCGGCTCGATTCCGGCGACAGTGTGACGGTCCCGCGGGCGAACGTGGAACTCATCGAGTCCTGAACCGCTTCCCATGATGACGCGTCCGAACCGATCCCTTCGCCTCGCCGCCCTCGTCGCGGCGATCGCGTCGGCGGGAGCGGCGGCCGCGCAGGGCATGACGGTCGAGGTCGCCGACATTCCCGGCGACGACGGGACCGCGCTGAGGGTGAGGTGGACCGGGGAAGCGCCGCCGCCGTCGGTCGCGACCTGGACCGTGGAACGCACGCGAACCGACAAGGAACTCCGCGACGCGCGAGTCGAGGCCGCGGGCGAGGCGTTCAAGGCGGCCCGCAAGGCCGGCGAATCGTTCGAGGCGGCGACGGCGGCGGCGGAACGCTCGATCGAGGGGCTCGACCTCGCCTGGCTTCGCGTCGAGCAGATCGCGGCCGATCGCGATCCCGAGCTGGCGGTCGGCGACCTCGCGCCCGGAACCGGCTACCGCTTCCGGGTGCGCGGACTCGACGAGGCCGGCGCGACGGTGATCGAGCCGCCGGTCACCGACGAGGTGAAACCCGTCGTCAACCCGATCGCGTTCGGCCGCGTGCCGTTCGGCCTGCTGCTCGGCCTCGTCTCGGCGGTGTTCGTGGCGGCCATCGTCGCCGCACGCAACGGATTCCCGATGCGAATCCGCAAGATCGCCGCCCTCGAGGCGATCGACGAGGCGGTCGGCCGGGCCACCGAGATGGGCCGCCCCGTGCTGTTCGTGCCGGGCATCCAGGACATGAACGACCTGCAGACCGTGGCGGGCATCACCGTGCTCGGTCGCGTCGCGAAGGTCGCGGCCGAGTACGACGCGCCGCTCGAGGTGCCCACCGCCCGCTCGCTGGTCATGACCGCAGCCCGCGACGCGGTGCAGGCCGCCTATCTCGCGGCGGGGCGGGGCGACGCCTACAACCCCGACCGCATCAACTACATCACCGACGAGCAGTTCGGCTACGTCGCGTACCTCGCCGGCACCATGAACCGCGAGCGGCCGGCGACCTGCCTGTACATGGGCGCGTTCTACGCCGAAAGCCTGCTGCTGGCCGAGAACGGCAACTCGATCGGGGCGATCCAGATCGCGGGCACCGCCGAGAGCTCGCAGCTGCCGTTCTTCGTCGCGGCCTGCGACTACACCCTCATCGGCGAGGAGTTCTTCGCCGCGAGCGCCTACCTCTCGGGCGAGCCGATGCAGCTCGGCAGCCTGTTCGGCCAGGATCTCGTGAAAATCGGCACCATCCTGCTGCTTGGGCTCGGCGTGGCCCTCGCGACCGTCGCGGCCGCGAGCGGATCGCCGCTGGTCGCGGGGCTGCTCGGTTCGCTGAAGGGTTGGCTGTCGGCCTGACGCCCCGCCATGCGACGCACGATTCCCATCCTCATCGCGTCGCTCAGCGGGCTCGTGCTGGTGCTGGCCTTCTTCTCGCCGCAGACCAAGAGCTGGTCGGAGACCGTCGTCGACTGGTTCAACGTGCTGGCCGCGATCGCCTTCATCCTGGGCGCCGGCAGCCTGCTCAAGGTGCAGCTCGCGAAGATCTCGGCCCGCAGCCCGGGCTGGGGCTACGCGGCGATCACCCTCGGATCGTTCCTGGTGACGCTGGCGGTCGGGCTGCTGAAGGTCGGGACGGTGCCCTCGGACAAGTTCCCGCAGCACGCCTGGACCGGCGACTACCAGGCGCCGCAGGCCGCGTTCGGCTGGCTCTACCTCTACGTGATGAGCCCGCTTACCGCGACGATGTTCGCGCTGCTGGCCTTCTACGTCGCAAGCGCCGCCTTCCGGGCCTTCCGCGCGAAGAACCTCGCGGCCATCCTGCTGCTGTCGGCGGCGTTCCTGGTGCTGCTCGGCCGCACCGCGGCAGCCGGCTTCCTCACCGGCTGGTTCCCCGACGCCCTCGCGGTCCTGAAGCTCGACAATCTGGTCGACACCATGCTGGTCTACGTCGGCACGCCGGGCAGCCGGGCGATCGTGATCGGCATCGCGCTCGGCGTCGCCGCGACCTCGCTTCGCGTGCTGCTCGGCCTCGAGCGACCCTACCTCGGCAGCTCCGGCGGAGGCGGGAACTGACGTGATCCGCCGCCTTGAGAATCTCGATCGCCGCTGGATCTTCCTCGCGATGGCCCTCGCGGTCGCCGTACCGATCCTGCTCGGGCTGCGGTTCCCCGAGTCGGTCGGGACGAAGGCCCGCGACGCGTTCGAGGCGATCGAGGCCCTGCCGCCCGGCTCGCGGGTGCTGCTGTCGTTCGACTACGACCCGGCGAGCGAAGGCGAGCTGCAGCCGATGGCGAACGCATTCGTCCACCACGCGGCCTCCCGCGGCCTGAAGCTGCACTTCATGGCCCTCTGGCCGCTCGGTTCCCAGAAGGTGAAGGAGACGGTCGACGCGATCCTCAAGCCGCACCATCCCGGCTATGTCGAGGGCCGCGACTACGTGCTGCTCGGCTTCAAGGCGGGCAACGAGGGCGTGATCAAGGTCGCGTCGACCTCGCTGCCGCAGGCGTACCCGACCGTCGAGAACGGCGCCCAGTTCGGCGAGGTCCCGCTGCTGGCAGGCGTGGGGAACCTGACCGCGATGGACCTGGTGATCAACGTGAGCGCCGGCTATCCCGGGGCCAAGGAGTGGGTGCAGTACTTCGTGAGCGCCTTCCCCGGCGAGCGGGTGGTCTGCGGCACGACCGGCGTGCAGGCGGTGAACCTCTATCCGTACTACCCGGGGCAGATCGCGGGCATGCTGAGCGCGATCAAGGGTGCGGCCGAGTATGAGGTGCTGGTGAACGAGAAGTACCCCGGCGCCGACGGGCAGCCGATTCCGCTGTTGCTCGAGGGCCAGCGCCGCATGGGTCCGCAGCTGACCGCCCACCTGCTGATCGTCTCGCTGATCGTGCTCGGGAACGTGATCTTCTTCATGACGCGGAACGAGAGCCGCCGCGGAGGACGCCGATGAGCGCCCGGACCTCGCTGGCGGTGATGCTGGTCGGCCTGGCCGTGATGGTGGTCATCGCCTGGCTTCGTCCGCACGGCATGGGCAAGGTCTACGAGCGGACGATCGAGAAGTCGTTCGTCGAGGCCGAGATCGCCCCGCCGGTCGGGGCCGATGCCGACGAGAAGCCCACGCTCGAATGGATCGCGGCCGACGACCCGCGGCTTGCCGAGGGCACGGCCCGGAGCGTCGGGAGCGAGCCGGTGGGCTGGACCGAACGCAAGACGATCTCGGCGACCGCGGCGTGGCGGGGGCTTGCGAAGGATCCCGACGCGCCGATCGCCCTCAGCTGGCGCGGCACGGTCGGGCTCTGGTTCGCGGCGATCCTGACGCTGGCGATCCTCTCGTTCCTGATCGGCGACAACCCGATCTACAAGATCGCCGAGTCGATGCTCATCGGCGTATCGGCCGGCTACTGGATGGTGCTCGGCTTCTGGTCGACCATCGTGCCGAACCTCTTGAAGCCGCTGGCCCCGCAGGTGGTGCGCGACTGGGCTCTGCCGTCGATCCCCGTCGACGCGACGACGGACTGGTGGGCGCTGGTGCCGCTGGCCCTCGGCGTCATGCTGCTCTGGCGGCTGGCCCCGCGCGGCGGCTGGATCGCGACCTGGCCGATCGCCTTCATCGTGGGCACCACCGCGGGCCTGAAGCTCATCTCGTTCACGCAGGCCGACCTGCTGGCCCAGGCGTCGGCGTCGATGGTGCCTCTCTGGGTCACGGGACCGGACGGTTCGTGGCAGGTCGGGCGTTCGCTCGGCAACCTGGTGCTGGTCGCGTCGCTGGTGTCGGTGCTCGTCTACTTCCTCTTCTCGGTCGAGCACCGCGGCGCGGTGGGGAAGGTCTCGCGGTTCGGGGTGTGGGTGCTGATGATCACCTTCGGCGCCGCGTTCGGCTTCACGGTGATGGGGCGCATCACCCTGCTCGCCCAGCGGTTCGGATTCCTGTTCGACGACTGGCTCTGGTTGGTCGATCCGAACGGCAAGCATGATCCGGCCGCCCTCGCGACCGCGGCGTCGGCGACGGTGTCGGCGCTGGCGGGCGGCTGAGCCGACGAAGACGGCTCCGTCGGGGCGCGCGGGAAAGCGCAAGAAAAAAGTCGGCGTTTCCGGGAGGCTCGAAATCCGCCCGTAGAGTGCGGCCCGCTCGAGGGAGCAGGTCCCGAAGCGCTCCGGCCGGCGTTCGGCCGGAGCGGGCGGGATCGGGGATGAACAACCTTGTCCAAGGGGATTGCGATGCGACAGACGCAGGCAGGCGCGATGACATGCGCCCGGAAGATGGCGATGGCGGCGGTGATCGGGTGGGGCGCGGCAAGTGCGGCATCGGCCGACGTGGTCGCCCACTGGAACTTCAACGGATTCGTGCCCGAGACGGGAACGGTGGCGGCGACGGTCGGGACCGGTTCGTTCGACTTCCGCGGGGTCCTCGGCGGGACGTCCTCGATGGGGGGAACGGTCCAGAACGGCCTGACCGGCGCGGTGGCCGGCGAGGCGTTCGCCGTGGTGGGCAGCGCGTACAACGGGCGCTACGTCCAGATCGACTTCACGTCGCTCGGGCAGCCCGACCTCTCGATCTCGTTCGCGACCCGCCGCAGCGGCACGGGCTTCTCGAACAACCGGGTCGAGACCTTGCTCGGCGGGACGTGGACGACGGTGGCGAACTTCAACCCGTCATCGACCGACTGGGGCGTGCTCAGCTTCGACCTCGCCGCGGCGGGAATCGGCGCGGGGGCCGCCTCGGTGCGCCTGGTCTTTGACGGCGCGACCTCGTCGGTGGGCAGCGTGCGGATCGACAACCTCTCGGTGATGGGCACGCCGGTGCCCGGTCCGGGAGCGCTCTCCGTCGCGGCCCTCGCCACGGCGGTCGCGGGCCGGCGCCGGCGGCGCCCGGCCTGATTCCGGACTCCGCTCGCGTCCAGGGACGGCGCGAGCGGCACGGACGCGCCGGTGTCCCGCGGAGACGAGGGTTGGCTGTCTCCGCGGGCGCCGGCCGTCCGGACCGGAAGCCTCGGTCAACCGCGCAAGGCGGCGGTGACACGGGCGAAGTCGGTCACCAGGTCGTCGATCCGACGGGCGATCTCGGGAGACGGCTGCCCGTCGGTGAAGTCCTCGGGCGTGGCGTAGACGTAGCGGGGAAGGAGGTGCGTCCGGAAGTCGAGCATCAGACCGTTCGCCAGCGGCAGCACCGCCATGTGCGACGAGCGTCCGCCCGCCGCGACCAGGAAACCGGCCACCTTGCCGACCCAGGCCTTGCCGGCGTGTTCGATCGCGCCCTTGGCACTCGCCGACGGCAGGTAGTTGTAGATCCCGAGCGCAAGCAGGATGCCGTCGGCTCGGGCCACCTCCTCGTGCAGGCGACGGGCGCCGTCCGGCACCGTCGTGGGATTGCCGTCGCAGGTGGGAAGGGAAAGCTCCCGGAGATCGAGCGACCGCACGACGAGGCCTTTCGGCACCGGAAGATGGGCGAGTTCCGGGGCCCCGGTATGCCCTTGGCCAACGCCTTCCCGCGCGGGTGACGTCGCCCTCGGGCGTGGCGGCGGCGGGGTCACGGACATCGCGCCGAGACGGTCGTGGGCGATCCGGGCGAGGGCGCGGCTCCGGCTCGCGGGATTCAGGCTGGTGCTGATGATGAGGAGGTTCATGACGAGATCGACCCAAAGGCCCAAAGGAAGGATGGGCAAAAACCGCCTTGTCGGCGGGAAAGCCGCGATGGATGCATCGTAGAGGCAGGACCTACGGCCCGTGGAAGCGAAGCCGCGAGCGGGGAGCCGGCACACCTGTCCGGAAGCGATGATCCGGGTTCAACGCTTCCGGACCGACCCGCCCGGCTTCGAACCGTCGGGTTCGTTTCATCTCACGCTCCCCGGGCACCAAGTTGCGGCCCACGCGTGTCGCACCCTAGCATCGTCGCCTCCTCGGGACCGGCCCGAGGGGAACCCTTCGCGCGAGCCCCGCCGCCACCGGAACGGGGCTCGGTTCCCGGATGCAGGCTTGAGGACACGATCCATGTCGAACGGCAACAAGCGTGGGACATCGTGGTCCGACCGGCTTGCGTTTCTCCAGCAGTTCCTCCGTCACCCGCGGCAGGTCGCCTCGATCGTGCCGAGCACCCGCTTCCTCGAACGGCGGATCGCCCGCTGCGTCCGCGGACGGTCGGGCGTGATCGTCGAGCTCGGTCCGGGGACGGGCGGAGTCACGCGGGCCCTTCTCGAAAGCGTTTCCGCGAGTGCCCGGCTCATCGCCGTCGAACTCAACCCGACCCTCGCCGCCCGAGTCGGGCGGATCGACGATCCGCGGCTGGTCGTCCATTGCGGCAGCGCCGAGGACCTTCCGGCCATCCTTCGCGACCACGGCTGCGACCGCGCGTCGGCCATCGTGAGCGGACTGCCGTTCTCGACCATCGGCCGTCGCCACGGCCGGCGGATCCTCGAGGCGGTCGAGCGTTCGCTCGAGCCCGACGGCGAGTTCGTCGCGTACCACGTCCGCGGCACGCTCGAGCGGCTGGCCGGATCGCGGTTCGAGACGATCGACTCCGCCACCGAGTGGCTGAGCGTTCCCCCGATGCGAATCTACCGCTGGCGCCGGGCGGCCAGGCGGGCGATGCGGGGTGAGTTGCCCGCTGTCTCGCGTCGGGCTGCCGCGAAGTTGCGGGAGTCGCCGGTCACTTGAGCCGCATGGTCGGGCCAGGATCTTCATCGCCAAAGACCGAGTGCACCTCGTAGGAAGTGCCGTCGGGCCGCAGGTAGGTGGCGTGCTCCCGCGACCAGCGGACGCGACGGACGCACATCGGCATCTCCGCGGCGGCCCACGCCAGGATCCCTTCGCGCCCGAGCCCCTCCGGCGGCCGACCGCTGCATCCAGAAGCCCGGCACCAGACGGACCGACATCTCGACCGGCACGGCTTCGGCAGTCCATGACTCCCACTCGGACCGCATCGCGGCCAAGTCAAGCCCGCTGATCGCGCGGACCGTCTCGTCGTCGATCCCGAGCGCCGCGTCGACCTTCACGATCGTCCGCAAGTACGGCTTGCCGTAGAGCTCGAGCGCCCGGATCGAGTTCCCGTCGTTCGACCTCGCCGGAGAGACGCCGGCGAACACCGCGAACTCGCCCGGCCGCATGCCAAGCGCGATGCGCCTCGCCTCGAAGTGCCGCCCGAGAGCCTTGAAGTCAATCTCCTCGCCGAAGTCTCGCCGTTCCGTGGACGTGCCGTCGCTCCTTCCCTTGGCGTGGCGGCGACGTCGCGCGGACACGCTCCGCGCCCAACCGTCACCGGCCGTTCACTCGGGCATGGAGTCGGAGGTGCCGCGGCCGGAAGTCCGGCGAAATCGCTTCGCCTCAGACCTCGGTCGGCCGGCCGCAACCGGTCGCCAGCCGGATCGCCAGCTCGATCGCGGCCCGCATCGAACCCTCGTTCGCGACGCCCTTGCCGGCGATGTCGAAGGCCGTCCCGTGATCCGGACTGGTTCGGACGATCGGCAGCCCAACGGTCACGTTCACCGCGGAATCCCAGCCGAGCAGCTTCACCGGAATCAGTCCCTGGTCGTGGTACATCGCGACCACGAGGTCGTACTTGCCCTCGGCCGCCGTGATGAAGACCGTGTCGCCGGGGAACGGCCCCCGGGCGTCGATTCCCAGCCGCTTCGCCGCCTCGATCGCCGGGCCGATCACGCGGATCTCCTCGTCGCCGAAGAGTCCGCCCTCGCCCGCGTGCGGGTTCAGGCCCGCCACCGCGATCACCGGCCGCGCGACCCCCAGGCTCCGGCACAGCTCATGCCCGAGCTCGATCGGGTCGAACACCCGCCCGATGGTCAGCACGTTCCGGACCTCCATGAGCGGAAGGTGCGCCGTCGCCAGCGCCACCCGCAGCTTCGGCGAGACGAACATCATCGCGTGCCGCTTGGCCCGGGTCCGCGCCGCCAGCAGTTCGGTATGTCCCGGCCATCGGAAGTTCGCGAGGGCCCACGACTCCTTCGAGATCGGCCCGGTCACGATGGCATCGATCCGCCGCGGATCGCCCGCCGGACGCATCGCGTCGGTGATGGCATCCTCGATGAACTGCTTGCTGGCAAGGCCACCGGATCGCGTCGGTCCGGGCACGCCGGGAGCGAGGTCGCTCTCGCCGTAGTCCAGCACCGTCACGTCGCCGAAGAGGGGTAGGTTCGCCCGGTCGCTCTCGGCCGCCACGCGGAACCATGCCGGATGCCGACCCGCACGATCGGCGGCCAGCGTCAACCGCGCGTTCTGCCCATACACCACGAACCGCGCCCGGCCCCGCAACCCAGCATCGTCGAGCGCCTTCACGATCACCTCCGGACCGATCCCGAGGGGATCGCCCATGGTGACGCCGATGACGGGAAGGGCCATGGCCTCAGTCTAGATCACCGCGGCCGCCCGTTCCGGCCGTCTCACGGCCGGATGAGGATCGTGCTCTCGGGCTCGGTCAGGGTCGCGTACACGATCGCGACGTCGTCGTTCAGGAGCCGCACGCAACCGAGCGAGCG
>JBIKVN010000320.1:0-3114 GCA_044356865.1 Phycisphaerales bacterium
GCGCAGCACGAGCGCAAGGACCTCCTCCGCTTCCTCACCTGCGGCAACGTCGACGACGGCAAGAGCACGCTCATCGGGCGGCTGCTGCACGACACCAAGGCGATCTACGAGGACCAGCTGCAGGCGGTGGCCCGCGACAGCAAGGTCCACGGGACGCAGGGCGGCAAGGTCGACCTCGCCCTCCTCGTCGACGGCCTCAAGAGCGAGCGCGAGCAGGGCATCACCATCGACGTCGCCTACCGCTACTTCTCGACCGCGCGGCGGAAGTTCATCATCGCCGACACCCCCGGCCACGAGCAGTACACGCGGAACATGGCGACCGGGGCCAGCACCTGCGACCTCGCGATCATCCTCATCGACGCCCGCAAGGGCGTGACCACCCAGACCAGGCGGCATTCGTTCATCACGAGCCTCCTCGGGATCCGCGAGGTGATCGTCGCGGTGAACAAGATGGACCTCGCCGGCTTCTCGGAAGAGGTCTTCAACCGGATCCGCGACGACTACCTCGCCTTCGCGGCGAAGCTGCCGGAGCGGCGGCAGCGGTTCATCCCGATGTCGGCCCTCGACGGGGACAACGTGGTCGACCGCTCGACCCGCACCCCGTGGTGGGACGGCGTTTCCCTGCTCGAGACCCTCAACACGATCCCGATCGACGCGGGACGCAACGAGGTTGACTTCCGCTTCCCGGTGCAGTTCGTGAACCGGCCCGACCTCGACTTCCGCGGCTTCTGCGGGACGGTCGCGTCCGGCTCGGTCCGCGTGGGAGACGAGGTCGTGTCGCTGCCCTCGGGCCGCACCAGCACGGTGAAGCGGATCGTGACCTCGGACGGCGACCTGCCCGAGGCGTTCGCGCCGCAGGCGGTCACGCTGACCCTCGCCGACGAGATCGACGCGAGCCGCGGCGACCTCCTCTGCCGCCCCGACAATCGCCCGACGGTGACCGACCGCGTCGAGGCGACGCTGGTCTGGATGCACGAGCAGCCGCTCGTTCCGGGCCGGGAGTACCTCCTCAAGAACGGCTCGACCGAGACGCCCGCGACGGTCGAGCGGATCAAGGCCCGCATCGACGTGAACACCCTCGAGCGGACCGCGGCCACGAGCCTCGGGCTCAACGAGATCGGCTCGGTCGAGATCCGCACCAGCCGGCCGCTGCTCTGCGACCCCTACGCGCGGAACCGCGCCACCGGCGGGCTGATCCTCATCGATCGCATCTCGAACGCGACGGTCGGGGCCGGCATGGTCGCCGCGGGCGACAGCGGCCACTGGAAGGACGCCGCGCCCGGCCGCCTCGCCGAGGAGCCGAGCCGCATCGGCGCCGGGGAGCGCGAGGCCCGTCTCGGCCAGAAGCCCACGACCGTGCTCATCACGGGCCTCGGCGGCTCGGGCAAGAGCGCCGTCGCCCGCGAGCTCGAGCGGAAGCTCTTCGACCTCGGCCGGTCCGCGGTGGTCCTCGACGGCCAGCGGATGCGCATGGGCCTCAACCGCGACCTCGGCTTCTCGGCGGCGGAACGCTCGGAGAACCTGCGCCGCTCGATGGAGGTGGCCCGCATCCTCAACGACGGCGGGCTGCTCGTGGTGGCCGCCTTCGTCGCCCCCGAGGAGCGCACCCGCGACCGCGCCCGCGAGCTCATCGGCAGCCACCGCTTCCTGCATGTCCACCTGACGGCCCCGATCGAGCACTGCCGCTCGACCGACCCGAGCGGCATCTACCGCGAGGCGGCCGAAGGCCGGGCTTCGGACGTTCCGGGCCTCACCTACGGCTACGAGGCGCCCGAGCGGGCCGATCTCCTGCTCCCGAGCCACGAACTGACTGCGGAAGCGTGCGCCGACCGGATCGTCGAGGAACTGCGGCGGCGGGACGCGATCTCCTGACCCGGGCGGGTCAGCGCCGCCAGTGGGGCAGCGACCGTCCCGTCTCCCGCTCGATGGCCTCCACGGCGGGCAGGAGTTCCTCGAGCAGCCGCTCCCGCGTCCGGGGGAGCATGGGATCGACCCGGATGCGACCTTCCATGCGCCGGCCGAGCGGCGACCGCACGATCAGGTTCCGGCCGGCCGTCCGGATCGGGCGCGGCAGGAGATTGAAGAACTTGCGCAGGCCGGGGGCGCGACGGATCGGGGCGATCCACCGGGCCGCCAGATGGTGGACTCCGGCCTCGTTCGACCGGATCTCCCCGGATCCCGAGAGTTCCCTCCGCTCGACCCCGAGGTGATCGAGCAGGGTGTGGAAGAACTCCGGACGGGCGTCATCGAGGTCCTCGCTCAGGCAGACCAGCAGCTGGCGCGGGTCGACCAGGCGCTCCCGCCACCGCGCGATCTGGAGCTCGTATCGGCTGCTGTCGACGATTCCCGGCTGCCGCTCGATCGCCTCCTCGAAGGTCAAGGTCCGTCCGAACCGCTGGCGGTACCGGTACTGGGAGAACGCGCGATCGACCGGATGTCGCACGAGGTAGACCAGCCGCACGTCCGGTCGGCGCGCGAGGATCTCCTCCCGGGGATCGAGCGTCCACGGCTCCTCGAGATAGGGCCAGCGGGAGTAGGTGGTCGATCCCTCGCCCCGCAACTGGTCCGGCCGGGCGCCGGCGAAGAGCGACTCGTACCACCCCTCCCCGCGGGCCCGCTGCGCCGGATCCGAGAAGAAGCACGGCTCCTTGATGCGGGAAATGAAGATCCGCGGATGGAGCCGCAGGTAGTCGATCAGCGAGGTCGTGCCCGCCTTGTTGGCGCCGATGAGGAGGAAGTCGGGAGCGGGCGGTCGGAGCATGGGATATCCCGTTCAGCCATCGGCCGGAAGAACGGGGAAACTTCGATCCGATCAGGAGTCGGGGCGAGGGTCCTCGACCGCCAGTTCGATCTCCAGGCGGGCGTCGTCGTGCCCCTCGGCCTCCCGGACGGTGACTTTCCTCTGCCGCAACAACTCGAGCGTCGCGAGAAAGAGCCCGATGGTCTCGCCGCGGGTTCGGCCCCGGATGAGTTCGACGAGGCATTGTCGGCGGGCGGGAACCCGCGCGAGCCGGTCGAGAAGGTCCTCCTGGTGGAGCGAGATCGGGGTGTCGTCGTACTCGACGGCGTGCTCGCCGATCCGGGTGAAGTCGATCGCCGCCACGATCCGCTCGT
>JBIKVN010000098.1:0-11139 GCA_044356865.1 Phycisphaerales bacterium
GTGCTGCGCGGGATCGCGGCTTCTGGTCGAGGAGTCGGTGCTGGATGAGGTCCTCGCGAAACTCCGCTGGCGGATGCGGTCGCTGCGGGTGGGCGACCCGCTCGACAAGAACACCGACGTCGGCGCGGTCAACAGCAAGGCCCAGCTCGAGCGGATCCGCGGCTACCTCGACGCCGGCGAGCGCGAGGGCGCGACCCGCGAGGAGATCTGCGAGTCGCGGCTGCCCGCGAAGGGCTTCTGGTGCCGGCCGACGCTCTTCACGAACGTGCAGCCGAGCCACCTCGTCGCCCGCGAGGAGATCTTCGGACCGGTGCTGGCGGTGATGAGCTTCCGCACGCCGGACGAGGCGGTCACGCGGGCCAACAACACGATGTACGGGCTTTCGGCCGGCGTCTGGACCGAGAAGGGCGCTAAGGCATTCGAGGTCGCCCGCCGCCTGAAGGCCGGCACCGTCTGGTGCAACACCTTCAACCGCTTCGACGCCGCGAGCCCGTTCGGTGGCTTCAAGGAATCCGGTTTCGGCCGCGAGGGCGGCCGGCACGGTCTCGCCGCGTATCTCGACCTTTCCCGACGCTCCTGAACCGACGGAGACGAACCCGTGCCCCGCGTCACCGTGACCAAGACCTGCAAGCTGTTCGTGAACGGTGCGTTCCCGCGCTCGGAATCAGGGCGAGCCCTCGCCATCGCCGATCGCGCCGGCCGCACCGTCGCGACGATCGCCCACGCGAGTCGCAAGGACTTCCGCGACGCGGTCGAGGCCGCGGCGGCCGCGCAGCCGAAGTGGGCGAGCGCCACCGCGTACAACCGCGGGCAGATCCTGTATCGCGCGGCGGAGATGGTCGAGGCCCGGCACGCCGAGTTCGTCGACGCGGTGCGGGCGCTCGGGACCGTCACGCCGGCGGTCGCGCGGCGCGAGGTCACCGAGTCGATCGATCGGCTGGTCTGCTGGGCGGGCTGGACCGACAAGATCGCCCAGGTGCTCGGGAACCAGAATCCGGTCGCGGGGCCCTATTTCGACTTCACGGTGCCGGAGCCGATCGGCGTCGCCGCGGTGTTCGCGCCGGACCGGCCGGCACTGCTCGGGCTGGTCTCGCTGCTCGCACCGGCGATCGCGGCCGGCAACGCGTGCGTGGCCGTCGCGTCCGACGCGAACCCGCTGCCGGCGGTGGCGTTCATGGAGTCGCTCGCCACGAGCGACCTTCCGGCCGGCGTCGTGAACATCCTCACCGGCAAGCGCGACGAGCTGGTCGCGGCCGCGGCAAGCCATCGCGAGGTCGGGGCGATCGTCGCGGCGGGCACGAGTGCCGCGCAGGCGAAGGCCTTGCGGCTTGGCGTCGGCGAGAATCTCAAGCGGGTCCGCATCGACGGCGAGTCGAAGCACGACGCGGGCCTCGACTGGTCGGGCGACGAGCGCTGGACGGGGCCGGACGCGCTCGAGGCGCTGCTCGATCAAAAGACGATCTGGCACCCGAGCGCTACCTGACGTTCAACCGCGCGGCCGCAGCGAGATCGACTTCGGGACGGCGCCGTCGCGGGTGAAAATCTCGACGAGATTCTCGCCTTCGACCAGGAGATCGCTCGGCACGGGAATCGGCGACGCATCAGGCGCCGCGGTCCGGATCGCCGGTTGGCCGTTCACCAGCACGCTGCCGTCGAGGGCGATGCCGAGGTCAAGTTCGGCCGACTCCGGCCGCGTCGCGAGCATGACGATGCCCCGCGTCCATGTCGGCTGGCCGCTCGACTTGCCCGCGACCGGCGGAAGTCCTCGGGCGGGCGGCATCCAGCTCGCGAACGCCCACTTCGGCTCGCCGCCGAGGGGCTCGAGGCACTCGAAGAGACGGGTCCGCTTGACGACCGAGGCCATCGCCGCGGCATCGATCGCCTCGTCGGGAACGATCGCGATCTCGAAGTTGCCGGGCTTCGCTCCCTCGAATCGCCACGGATCGACGACCGTCGACGCGGTCGCGGGTTCGCCCGCGCCGATGCGGGCCGCCGGCTTGCCGTTCACCAGGACCGACGCGGTGAGGCCGCCGTCCGTCGGCACCGTGAGCAGGATCGGGGTCTTCCGCTTGTGGGCGAACGAGAACGTCGCCGCGTCGCCGGGCACCGTCTCGTCCTGGTGGCGGCCGTGGCGGAACGAGCCGAGTGCGAACGGGTTCGCCGCGAACGGGCGCTTCGCCGCGGCCTTCACGCCCTTGAGCGGCTCGACCGCGACGATCGGGCCCGGCAGGCCGCTCGTCCGACCGAGCAGGTCACCCGCGGTGGGCCGGCCAAGGCTCTCGACCAGCGCGACCAGCCGATGCTCGCCGGCGGCGATCTTCATCGTGAACGGCAGAGGCTGGGCGCCGGGTCCGTTCCCGAACGTACCGAGCGGCTTGCCGTCGAGCCAGAACGTCGCGCGGTCGGCCAGCGCCGGCGCCGCGATCGTCACGCTTCCCGCCGACGACCTGCGGAAGGCGAGGCGATACCAGCCGTATCCGCGGCGGGCGCCGCACGCGGCGAGCGAGCGCGGGCCGCGGATCATCGCGTAACGATCGCTCGAGCCCTCGAAAAGCTCGCGTTCGGGGAAGACTCCGACGATCCGCGCCGCGACGGGGCTCGCGGCCTTCGGACGCGGCGCCGACGGGACCGCGGCGACCGCGCCCTTCGCGTCGATCCGCACCGCCTTCCGGAATCCGCTCGCGGGCGTCGCCAGGCCGCCCGCCGAGATCGACTCGGCGCCGAACACGACCGTCGTCCCGTCGGCAAGCATCGTGTCCGCCTGCCGCTCGTTGCAGACCACGATCACGAGCTTCTTGAGGGCCACGATCGACGGCGCGACTTCTCCGGACGCGGGCACGGCAAGCTGGTGCCATTGCCCGTCGATCTTGACGTTCGCCGTCGTTCCGGCGACGCCGCAGAAGACGACGATGGTCCGGTTGACCAGCCCGATCGGCACGACGTCCGCCTCGTTCAGCGTGCCATTCCCGCCGAGATCAGCTCCGAACAGGAACCACGAGACCTCGCCGGCAAGCGGCCGCACCGGGAAGACGCGACCGTCGCGGAGCAGCAGCGGGACCTCGTCCGATCCCTTGGTCTTTCCGCCCGCTTGGCCGCCCGCCTGGCCGCCCACCCGGCCTCGAAACACGAACACCGCCTCGCCGCCCGGACCGCGGATCGGCACCACGAACGGTCCGGCGCCCGGCCGGCCGCGATCGGGACACGCCACCGTCGGCTGCGAGCCCGGCTCGACCGTGAGGAAGAGCGAAGCGAAGCCGCTTGCGAACGAGGCGATCCGCCGGACCGCACCGGAACCCTCGCGCGGCCCGCCGCGGTCATCGAACAACGAGCCGACCGACGCGAGCGGCGCGAGGAAGCCCTCGATGGGAAAGCTCGGGTCGCCGAACCGGCGGCCGACGGTCGCGCCGCGATGGCGCTCGGCGAACGCGTCAAGCACGAGAAACTGCGCACCCGAGGCCAAGGCCCGCGCGAGCCGGCCGGCCATCGCCTCGCTCACGTCCTCGGGCGGCTTGGCACCCACCAAGACGAGCCCCAGCGGATGCCGAACACCGACCAGCCGCGGTCGCTCGGTCGACACCGAAGCCAGCTGACGTCCCGTCGCAAGCAGGTCGTTCCAGCCGTCCCAGACGTCGATCGCCCCGTCGGCCATCGCGTGCAGGCGGTTCGCGGTCAGGGTCGGCACGTTGAAGCCGACCTCGCGGGCGAACCGCTGGAGCTCATCGAAGTAGCGATCGGCCTCGTCGCCGCCGCAGAAGTAGGCATCCTCGAGCTGCACCGCGATGATCGGGCCGGGCTCGCGCTTCCCGGCGTTGGTCGACTCGCTCGCCTGGAGCGACGCGAGCTGGCCGGCGACCGCCCGGTACCACCGCGTCACCCGATCGAGAAACGCGGGATTCCTCTGCCGGACGCGAAGGTCGGGCACATCCCCGATCCAGGCCGGCAGGCCGCCACCGTCCCAGGTTCCGCCCACCGACGGGCCGATGCGGACGATCAGCATCAGCTCGTGGACCGCGCATTCCCGGGCGAAGGCCGCGATATCGAGCCCATCGGCGAAACCGAAGCGATCGGGCGACGGCTCGTGCAACCCCCACGACGCGCTGGTCACGATGGTGTTGAATCCCGCCCGCCGGGCCGCGGCCAGCGAGGCCGCCCAGCGCGACCGCGGGGTCAGCGCGTACTCAAGCCCGGCCGCGACCAGCCAGACCTTTCGGTTGCGGACCGTGAAACTCTGGCCGTCAAAGGTGACCGCGGGCATCGGGTGGGCGGTTTCGTGCGAAAGGCGGAGGCGGACGCAGCCGGAGCGTCCGATGATGGTTCTCGGGGGCGGGAGTGTGGCAGAATCCCCGGTCTCCGGCAAAGTTCCCGTCCGTTCAGGCCCTCCCCACCATCCGATCCGGATCTTCCGTTCCGTGTTCCGATCCGACGCCCCCACCTCACCCGCTTCACTCCGTCTTGCCGCGTCGCTCACCCTCGCGGCTGCGGTCGCCGGCTGCACCTCGCTGGCCCAGGTCGACTCGAACGCCAACGAGAAGCTGAAGACCAGCGCTGAGGCGATCGGGGGCGAGTCGGCATACCCGAGTTACGACTCGCGCCGCTACGAGGCGGGCGAGATGTTCCCCGAACTGAAGCCGGGAACCTACGACCCGCCGACCGACAACCCGGCCCGCGAGGACCTGCGGTTCCGGCCGCGGGCCACCGACGACAACAACGCCGACGAGATCATCGCCCGCTTCAACGCGATGGCGCAGATTCCGCCCGAGGCCGAGATTCTCACCCTGCCCGGGGCGGTCGCTTTCGCCCAGCAGCACTCGCCCGAGTATCTCGCCGCCGAGGAGTTCTACATCATCAGTTCGCTGCGGCTGCTCATCGAGGAGCACCGCTGGGGACCGCGGTTCTTCAACGACACCGCGGCGTTCGTCAACGCGAACGAGATCGACGACGGCCGCTACAACACGGCGGTCAACGTGCTGAACGACTACAGCGTCGTGCAGCGGCTGCCCTACGGTGGCGAGATCGCGGCCCAGTTCCTCGTCGCGGCCACGCAGCAGCTCGACAACGAGATCGGGGTCGACGGGACCCAGAGCGCCGACCTCATCCTCTCCGGCAACGTCCCGCTGCTGCGGGGAGCGGGGCTGGTGGCGCAAGAGCCGCTCATCCAGGCCCGGCGCAACCTCATCTACGCCGCCCGCGAGTTCCAGGGCTTCCGCCGGAGCTTCTACTTCGAGATCACCGCCGATTACCTCGACCTGGTGCTGCGCATGCAGGAAATCGCCAACGCCGAGCGGCAGGTTGCGGTCAGCCAGAAGGTCGAGGAGCGCGAGACCGCGATGGTCGAAGCCGGACGGACCGATCCGTTCCAGGCCGATCTCGCCCGGCAGAACACGCTGTTCGCGATCGATCGGATGGCCCAGCTCCGCGAGAACTTCCGCTTCCAGCTCGACCGCTTCAAGGTGCGGATCGGCATGGAGACCACGCGGTCGATCGGCATCGACCCGACCGCCCTCGTGCTGCCCATCCCGAAGGCAACGCTCGACGACGCGGTGCGGACCGCCCTCGACTATCGACTCGACCTCCAGACCGAGGCCGACCGCGTCGACGATGCGCGCCGGGACGTCAATGTCGCCAAGAACAACCTGCTCGGCGACCTCAATCTCGAGATGCGGGCGGCGATGCCGACCGACCAGGACCTGCTCCGCAGCGGCCTCCAATTCCAGCCCGACCAGACCGACTACACCGCGGGCGTGGTCTTCAGCGCCCCGCTCGACCGGATGATCGAGGAGGCCCAGTACCGCGAGGCCCAGATCGGCCTCGAGCAGGTCAAGCGCGAGTACTGGCGGTTCCGCGACACCGTCGCCGTCGAGGCCCGCCAAGCGGTGCGGGCGATCGAGAAGAACCAGTTCTCGCTGCTCATCTCGCAACGGAACGTCGAGACCGCCCGCAAGCGGCAGGCCGCGATCGACGCCAAGCCCGACCGCGCGACCGCCCGCGACCGGACCGAGGCCGTGAACGGCATGCAGCGGGCCGAGGACCGCCTCGCCCAGGCCGAGCGGGATCTCCAGCTGGCGATCCTCGGCTACCTGCTCACGACGGGGCAACTCCGGGTGAAGCCCGACGGCAACCTCGCCCCGATCCCGGGCATGGACGTCGCGGCAATCGAGGGCCCCGAGGTGATGATCGAGAAGGGTCCGTAAACCCGCCGGAACGCGGGTCAAAAAAGAAAGCGGGCCGCATCCCTAAGGGACGCGACCCGCGCGAAAGGAGTGTGCGGGAACGATAGCGGCTTCTTTCCCGCGTGCATGTTCGTGTCCATGAATTGTGGAAAGCATCCAACGGCGCGGTTGCACGAAGACGCAACCCGTGATTCGAAGTCGGGTACCGCCCGGTCTCGGGGCGTCGCGGGCGATCGGGCCTAAGGTTGGCTCCGCTCCGGCCTTGCGACCGATGTCGGGCGTTCCCTCGGAGTTGCTCTCTGGATCGAGATTCTTCATGACGCTTATCGGACAACGAATCCGCATCGCCCTGCCTTGTTCGCTGACGGCCCTCGTGCTGGCCTCGGCGGGCGGCCTTTCCGGTTGCGGCGGATCCGGCGACGCGACGAGTCCGGACCGGGTCGCCGCCGATGTCGACCTGCTGCCCGTCGAGCGATCGAACTTCGACATGGTGATCCCGGTCACCGGCGAGCTCGCGGCCCAGCGGCAGATCGAGATCCGCAACAAGCTCGAGAGCCGGGCCCTCATCACCGAGATCATGGCCGAAGGGCAGGCGGTCAAGCAGGGCGAGGTGCTGGTGCGCCTCGCCGACCAGGACATCAAGCAGAAGGTCAGCGACGCCGCCGACAAGTTGAAGACCGCCGAAAGTTCGCTCGTCGCGGCCGAGACGCTGCTGGCGATCAAGGAAAGCACCAAGGCCAGCGACCGGTCGAAGGCGGATGTCGCAGTCCAGATGGCCGACCTCGCCCTGAAGGCGTGGCGCGAGGGCGAGATCCACAAGAAGCGGCAGGAACTCGAGCTCGCGATCGAGGTCGCAGTCATCAATCTTGACCGCGCCAAGACCCGCTTCGAGCAGAGCGCCAAGCTGCTCGAGAGCAAGTACATCACCAAGGACGAGTTCGACAAGGACCGGATCGAGATGATCCAGTCCGAGGTGAAGGTCAAGCAGAGCCGAACGGACCTTGATCTCTTCGAGAGCTACACCGTCGCGCAGGAAGAGGCCAAGCGGTCGTCGGACTACGACCAGGCCGTCGCCGAGCGGACCCGCACCGACCAGCGCAACGACGCCGAGATCGAGAAGGCGAAGGCCGAGGCGGACAGCGCCCGCTACAAGGTCGAGACCGCCAAGAACGACCTCGGGCGGGCCGAGCAGGACCTGCGGAATTGCACCATCGCCGCCCCGAACGACGGGCTGGTGGTCTACGCGACCAGCATCGATTCGGGCGGCGGCGGCCGCGGCGGCGGCGACGTCCAGCCCCCGCAGGTCGGGACCGAACTGCGGCCGAACGAGCTGGTGATCATCCTGCCCGACACCTCGCGAATGATCGCGAACCTCAAGGTGAACGAGGCGCTCTCGGGTCGCATCCGGCCCGGCCAGGTCGTGACCGTGCAGTCCGACGCCCTGCCGAACGTGCCGCTTTCCGGCACCGTGCAAAGCGTCAGCGTGCTGGCCGCCAGCGGTGGATGGCGCGACCCGAATCGTCGCGACTACACCGTGCGAGTGGCCATCGACGCCGATCCGTCGCTTGGCCTGAAGCCCTCGATGCGCTGCAAGGCCGAGATCCTGCTCGACCAGGTGAAGGACGCGATGAGCGTTCCGCTGCAGGCGATCTTCCGGCAGGGGCCGATCGCCTATGTCTACATCGCCGACGGCGGCGGATACTCGCAGCGCATGATCAAACTCGGCCGGACCAGCGAGCTGCGGGCGGAAGTGCTTGACGGCCTCAAGGAAGGCGAACGGGTGCTGCTGCGCGAGCCGATGGCGACCGAGATCGCCAGCAAGCTCGACTTCGACGCCCTTCAGAAGGCGTTGCCGAGCGAACCCGACCCGCGGCAGGCGATGCGGCGGGGAGCCGGCGGTCGGCCGGGACGCGGCGGCGAAGCCGCCGAAGGCAAGACCGCCGGCGAGTCGGCACCGGCCGCCACCGCCGTGGCGAAGGACGCCGAGCCTCAGCCGGCCGCGCCGAACGCGACCGAGCCGCCGCCGGCCGCTCCGGCCTCGAAGTGAACTTCGGACGTGACGGTCAACCGCCCGAGCCGCCGAGCAGCTCGGGTCGCGTGATCGACCGCGGCTCGAGATCGATCTGCTCGGGCGCGACCGGATCGCTGTCGGTCTCGGCCGCGGCGCCGAGTTGCTTGAGCTTCCTCATGCCGGGCAGCACGCGGGCCTCGAGGCTGCCGATCGCGTCGTTGTACCGGGCGGTCGCCGTCTTCAGGGCCCCGCCGACCTTCTCGACCGACTCGGCGAACTTAGCAAGGCGGGCGTAGAGCTCGGTTCCGGTTTCGCTGATCTCGCGGGCGCTCTCGGCCAGCTTCTGCTGCCGCCAGGAGGCGGCGACGGCGTGCAGCAAGGCGAACAGCGTGTTCGGGCTTGCCACGATCACCCGCGAGGCAAGGGCATCCTGCTGCAGTGAAGGCCGCATCCGCATCGCCTCCGAGACCGCGGCCTCGATCGGCACGAAAAGCACCACGAAGCCCGGGGCCGGCTCGAACTGCAGCCAATAACGCTTGCTCGCGAGGACGTTCACGTGGCCGATCAGGCTGTCGGCGTGGCGGGCGAGCAGCGTCTCGCGGTCGGCGTTCTCCTCGAACGCCGCGACGAAATGCTCGAGCGGGACTTTCGCGTCGATCACGACCGAGCCGCCGCCAGGCAGCGTCACGATGCAGTCGGGCCGCAGCGTGTTGCCGTCGGCGTCGGTCACCGAGACCTGCTGGCTGAAGCTGGTGTGCTCGTTGAGCCCGGCCAGCTCGAGCAGGTTCTTGAGCTCGATCTCGCCCCACTTGCCGCGTACCTGCGAGCCGGAACGGAGCGCCGTCGCGAGCCGACCGGCCTCGCTGCCCACGCGGTGGGTCAGGGCCTGCAGGCCCTCGATCTGGGCCCGGATGCCCTCGTACGCCCCGTTCCGCTTCGCCTCGAGGTCGTTGAGCAGCTGCTGCTGCCGCTCGAGGGCCTGCGCGACGGGGGCGAGCTTCTCGTCGATAGCCTTCTGCCGGGCGGCGAGATCCTCGTCGGCGCTCCTCCGCTGGGCGGCGAACTGGGCGCTCGCCGCCTCGAGCATCTGCTGCTGGAGTCCCTTCATCACCTCGCTGCCGTGCGAGCGGAAGATGTCGATCAGGCCCGCCTTCTGCTGCTCGAACTGGGTCCGGAGCACCTCGAGGTTGCGCCGCTCGGCTTCAAGTTCGGCCTGGGCGACCGAGAGGTGGTTCTCGGCGACCGTGCGGGCCCGGCGTTCCTGCTCGAGGCGGTCGCCCGAGGCGCGAAGTTCCGCCTCGATCTCGCGGGTGCGGGCCACGGCGAGGTCGCGTTCAGTCACCGCGGCGACGCGGGCGGGCTCGGCCTGCCGCAGCGACTCGGATAGGGCCCGCTGGACCCGGGCGGCCCAGAGGAAAATCGCGATCCCGGCCCCGGCGGCCCCGACCAGGAAAGCGGCAACGACGACGATCGGCGACGACTCCATGAGGCGATGGTACCGGTGGATCGGACCGGTCCTGACGGAGAACCGCGGCCGGAAATCCGAAACGCTCACCCGTTCGGGCCGGGCTGGCCGAAACAGGAATCGCCCATGGTCGACTCCGCTTCGATGCCGATCAGCCGACCGCGCGATCCATTCCCGATCGTCCGATCGGAGCACGCGCTCGACGGTTCGTCGCGTCGCCCGAAGCGGGAACGCCCCCTTCCGAACGCTCGGCTGGATCCACGCCCCCGACCAAGCGGCGTGCGCCTGCTCGGGGTCCGCATCGACATCCGGGCCTGAGGTTCCGGCGGCCGGTTCACGGACCTCGCAAGGACCGAGAAGGCTTGCCATCGTGTCGAATCACCCGGTTTTTCCCTGCCGTTCTGGTCTTGGCCGCGACGTGGGATAGGTTCGGAAATCGGGTCGCCGTGACGCGACCGTTCGTCCCGCCTTTCGAGGAGAGAGATCCATGTCGTTCGGAAAGTCCCTCGCCGCGGCGGTCGCCGCGTCCGTCATCGCCCTTCCCTCGGCCCTCGCCGGCGGTGGAACGCTCTCGCACCTGACCATCTCGTCCTGGTCAAGCACCATCACGCAGGTCGGCGGCGCTTCGACGACCTACTCGAGCTCGGACTCGTCGAACTGGACGGGCTTCAGCAGCCCCACGTACGTCTCGGCCGCATGCAATCCAAGCGCGATCGCCCCGTACGGCTACCTGGTGGCTTCCGAATCGATCGCGTCGGGAGCGTGGGACATGTTGCAGTTCGCCGGCACCGGTGGCGGCTTTTCGGGTCCTCCCGCAAACCTCACTGCGGTCGACGGCACCTTCGAGGTCGTCGTGACCGCGGCCCGGGGCATCCGCTTCATGCAGGAAGACTTCTACTTCACCGCGACCGCCGGGTGGAGCTACCGCCTCGTCACCGACGCCTTCGGGACCGGCACCGTGCTGACCACCGGAATGGTCCTCGGGCCGGGCACCTACGCCATCGACTACGTCTCGACGGTCAGCGCCGAGTCGTTCAGCTACTCGAACGCCCACTTCGCGAACGTGGTTCCGCTGCCGGGCGCGGCGGCCTTCGCGGCCGCAGGGCTCGTCGCGAGCAGCCGTCGCCGTCGCCGCTGATTCCGCGGTCGGCTTACGGCACGGTGCGGCCGACGCCGAGCGTCTCGTAGATCTTTCGCGTCGCGTCGCTCTTGTTCAGGCTGTAGAAGTGCACGCCGCGCACGCCGCGGTCGAGCAGGTCGCGGCACTGCTCGGTCGCCCAGTGGATGCCGACGCGGGCGACCGCGGCCGGGTCGTGGCGGGCGCGGTCGAGGCTCTTGAGGAGGCTCGCCGGGAAGTTCGTGCCGGCAGCAAGCTCGGCCATGCGCTTCAGACCGTCCATGCTCGTGATCGGCATGATGCCGGCCAGGATCGGCACCTCGATTCCCGCCAGACGGCAGCGCTCGACGAAGTCGAAGAACGCCCGGTTGTCGAA
>JBIKVN010000321.1:0-3078 GCA_044356865.1 Phycisphaerales bacterium
AACGGAGCGGACTGCGACGACGTGAACCCATCGATCAACCCAGATGCGCCCGAGATCTGCGACGGCGAGGACAACGACTGCAGCGGCCTCGCGGACGACGGCCTGTCGTTCGAGAACTACTGGCCGGACGCCGACGGCGACGGATTCGGCGACGCGACGGCGACCCCCATCCTTGCGTGCACCGCGCCGCCTGGCCGGGTGGCCGACGCATCGGATCTCTGCGATGGTGATCCGGCAATGATCGCTCCCGGGGCATGCGGATGCGGGAACCCGGACACCGATTCCGATGCCGACACGGTGGCGGATTGCATCGACAATTGCCCGGAGGTTGCGAATTCCGGACAGGCGGATGCGAATGCGAACGGGACCGGTGATGCGTGCGAGTCCGACTCCGACGGCGACGGCGTCGATGACTCGCTCGACGGCTGCCCCAACGATCCCAACAAGACCTCGCCCGGCATCTGCGGGTGTGGCGTGGTCGAGGAGGACCTGGACGTGAATTGGTTCCTGGATTGCCTCGAGAACCTGGTGCCACCGCTCGAGGAGGTGCTGCCGTCCGTCGACATCGCGGCGGGTGACGAGTTCGGGGCGGCGATCGGGGTCCACGGGTCGCTCGTGGCGATCGGCCTGCCGGGCGCGGATCACCTCGGCGTGAGCGATTGCGGCAGCGTGCGGCTTTTCCGCTGGAACGGGACGTCGCTCGAGGAGGAGGCGAGGTTGCATCCGCCGGTGCCGACCGCGAACGAGCGGTTCGGCATGGCCGTGGCGGTGTATGGATCGACGGTCGCGGTCGGGGTGCCGCTGGCGAGCGTCGGAGGCGAGCTCGAGGCGGGCAAGGTCTTCATCTTCCGGCATCTCGGCGGGGGAAGCTGGGCGGCCGACGTCGAGTTCACGCGGCCGGGCGCGGCCGCGGGCGATCGATTCGGCACGTCGGTAACGCTGCGGGGCGGTTTCCTGGCCGTCGGTGCGCCGCAGGCGGATCCGGCCGGGGCGGCGGATGCCGGCGAGGTGTGCGTCTTCCGCGTGGACGGCGGAACGACGGAGCCGACGGTCACGCTATCCGGGATGCCGCTGTCCGCGGGCGATCGCGCCGGCCAAGGCGTGGCCCTCGGAGGCGATCCGCGCTCGCCGAGCCTCCTGATCGGCGTGCCGGGCGACGATGACAACGGCGCGGCCGACAGCGGGGCGGTCTACCTGCACGGGCTCGACACGGGCGGCGGGGCGACGCTTCGTGCTCGACTCGTCGGTGCCCCGGTCTCCGGTCGCGGGCTCGGCTCCGCGGTCGCGATGAGTGGAAACGGTCAGACGCTTGCGGCGTCGGCGCCCTTGGCCGATGTCGCGGCGGGCGTCGACGCGGGTCTCGCCTTGGCGTGGCGCTTCAACGGGTCGGGTTGGCTGATGTCGTCGCTCTCGCCGCCGTCGCACGCCGCGGGCGAGCGGTTCGGGAGTTCGCTGGCGATGGACGAGAACGGCGGCGTGCTCGTGGTGGGTTCGCCGGCCTCGGTGGGGTCGGGGATCGCGCAGCGCGGCCGTGCGACGTCGTTCCAGCGCCGCGGCGAGGCGAGCTGGGACGGCGGGGCGCGGCTCGAGGACGGCCTCGGCGGACCCTCGGCCTCGCGGTTTGGGGCGGCGGTCGGGGTGATCGACACGAAGCCCCTGGTCGGCGGTCCGTTCCACACCCCGCCGGCCGGCGGCGCCGTGCTGCGTTTCGGCTTCGTCCGCGACTGCCTCGGGAACGACTCCGACGCCGACGGGATGGGCGACGCGTGCGACGGTTGCCCGGGCGATCACTCCAAGATCTGGGGCGAGCAGTGCGGGTGCGGGAACCTCGAGACCGATGGCGACTCGGACGGCACGTCCGATTGCCGCGACGATTGCCCGGGCGATCCGGGCAAGACCGGGCCGGGCGCGTGCGGCTGCGGGATCGCCGACATGGACAGCGATTCGGACGGCATCGCGGATTGCCTCGACGCGGACGACGACAACGATGGCATTGACGACACGAGCGACGGCTGTCCGTTCGACGCGGCGAAGTCCTCGCCGGGCCTGTGTGGCTGCGGCACGCCCGACGCCGACGGCGACGGGGACGGGACGCCGGATTGCCTGGATGGGTGCGAGGCCGATGCGGCCAAGACCGCGCCGGGCCTCTGCGGCTGCGGCGTCGCCGACGTCGACTCCGACGGCGACGAGCTGGTCGACTGCCTCGGCGGCGGTGTGCTGGCCGAGAACGCGACACCGGCGGGGCCGGCGCTCGCAAGCGGCGACGACTACGGCTGGAGCGTGTCGACGGACGGCGACATCGCGGTGGTCGGGATGCCGGGCGAGGATCTCGCGGGCGGGAAGACCGACGCGGGCGCGGCGGTGGTGTTGGTGCGGACGGCGGGCGTCTGGTCGGTGCAGGCGACGCTCACGGCGACCGACTCGAGGAAGCAGGATCGCTTCGGCGGGGCCGTGGCGTTGTCGGGTGACCTCATCGTGGTGGGCGCGCCGCTGGCCGACGTCTCGGGCATCAAGGATGCGGGGGCGGCGTACGTGTTCCGCCGCGCCGGAAGCGGCTGGAGCCAGGAGGTGAAGTTCACCAGGCCACTCGCCGCCGCCAGCGATCGCTTCGGCGATGCGGTGGCGGTCCGCGGCGATTTCGTGGCGGTCGGCGCCCCGCAGGCCAACGCGGGAGGCCTGAACGACTCGGGCGTGGTGTCGGTGTTCGAGTTTGAGTCGCTGGTCTGGTCGCCACGTTCGAACCTGACGGGCGTGCCGGTCACCGCGGGCGACCGCTTCGGCCAGTCGGTGGCGTTCGGCGGGTCGGCGGCGACGCCGGTGCTGGCGGTCGGGGCGACGGGCGACGACCAGGGTTCGCAGACCAACTGCGGGGCGGTGTACGTGATGGCGCTCGACGCCGACGGCGTGGCGGCCACGACGGTGCGGCTGCTCGAGGTGACTCCGCAGAAGAGCGCCGGGCTGGGGGCGAGCGTTTCGGTCGACGACGCGGGAACCACGGTCGCGGCCGGCGCGCCGCTGGCGAACGTGACCGGGGCCGGCCTCAAGTCGGGCGAGGTGACGGTATGGACGGAGAGCGGC